>JAGYOW010000199.1 GCA_018399285.1 Desulfotignum sp. | reverse complement strand
TCAGAATAGGTGGGAGACCTTCGGGTCGCCAGTGAGATACCACCCTTGTATATTTTTAATTCTAACCACGTGAGACGTGGGACAGTGTCTGGTGGGTAGTTTGTCTGGGGCGGATGCCTCCCAAAAAGTAACGGAGGCGTTTACAAAGGTTGGCTATCCCGGAATGGAAACCCGGGAGATAGTGTAAAGGCATAAGCCAGCTTTACTGCGAGCCAGACAGGGCAAGCAGTCTCGAAAGAGGGCTCTAGTGATCCGGCGATTCTGTGTGGAAGGGTCGTCGCTCAACGGATAAAAGGTACCCCGGGGATAACAGGCTGATCGCTCCCGAGCGTCCATAGCGGCGGAGCGGTTTGGCACCTCGATGTCGGCTCATCACATCCTGGGGCTGTAGGCGGTCCCAAGGGTTCGGCTGTTCGCCGATTAAAGTGGTACGCGAGCTGGGTTCAGACCGGCGTGAGCCAGGTCGGTCCCTATCTGCCGTGGGCGCAGGAATCTTGCGGAGACGTTTCCTTAGTACGAGAGGATTGGGAAGCACTGACCTCTGGTGTTCCAGTTGTGCTGCTAAGTGCATGCTGGGTAGCTAAGTCGGGAAAGGATAACCGCTGAAAGCATCTAAGCGGGAAGCCCACTCCGAGATGAGGATTCCATGATTAATATCTGAAGGACCCTGGAAGACTACCAGGTTGATAGGCCGGATGTGTAAGTGCAGTAATGTACTCAGCTAACCGGTACTAACGGACGATTGCTTGACCACTCGTATCGAGGGCTTGCCGATCAAGTCACCCGCCTCCGCGGGTGAGATTGGCGACCAGCCCATGCTGATTACCACGACCCCGTATTCGTGCCGCCACCGCGGCACATATGGAAACTTTCCGGTGACCATATCTGGAAGGTCACACCCGTTCCCATCCCGAACACGGCAGTTAAGCTTCCAGAGCCGATGGTAGTGCCCAAAGCGCGAGAGTAGGTATCGCCGGAATTTTCTTCGCCCGGCCCGCACGGCCAAAAGCCGTGCGGGCCGTGGTTTTTTTGTGGGTCACTCATGGTGGCGGC
>JAGYOW010000198.1 GCA_018399285.1 Desulfotignum sp. | reverse complement strand
GTCCCCCATGGGTTCGGTGTGCAGCATGCCGCGCAGATGATCGATGTCCCCCCCGAACTGCTGCTTCATACCCAGATGAAAGGCCGCGATAAAGGACTGCAACCGCACATCCGTTTCTTCGATACCGCTCATGGGAAGCAGGATTTTGACCGCTTCCGATGAAAATTCCCGGTACAGGCAGGCAAACTCCAGAAAAGTGTCCTCTTTTTCCTTTTCCCTGGCCGGACAGGTCCAGGTATGGGTCCGCTTTCCCCGTTCATCCGGCACCTTGCCGCAGTGGCGGCACAGGGTGAATCCGCTGCTCTGAAACGTCTGGCCGGCAACGACAACGGTTTCCCCTTCCCCCATGGACGGCCCGAAATTGATCTCCCTGAACACGGCTTTTGACAGCCAGGTATACCCGAACAGGGTATCCTCGGCCGTCAACTGCCAGGCTTTTTCAGCCGCCGCCGGTTCATAGTCCATCAGCAGGTGGCGGACATAAAATTCAGGGGACCGTTGATCCCGGTCGTCAGAAATCCGGCTTCGGTCATCCGGGGTGGTGGCAAACACCTGGCGCATGCGGATCATCTGGAACTGACGGCCGGCATCCGACCACATGGTGTTGCCGCACCGGGGACAGGATGAGGCCGGGGAACCGGTCCCGGCCAGTTCCGTGTAGGAGCAGGCCCGGCAGCACCGCCAAGACTCCACCGGGGACAGCTGAAGATCGATCTGATCCACCCGGACACGCCGGCCCCCGGCATAGAACACATTGTGAGGTGCCAGTTCCGATAAGGCACTGCCGGCCCCCCGTTCATACTGGAAGTCAAAGGTGTCATAGTGCCGTTCGCCATCTGACACCGCTTTTCGGTGCCGGAAGATGATGGAATGAAGGGTCACGCCCTGCTCGGGAAAGGCATAGTTGGGCAAAAATCCTTCGTCCGTGAAAAAATTGAACGTGTTCTTTCTGTTGATGGATTTGACCAGCTGCTGGAGTCCGGCCTTTTCCTGTTTCATTTCCTGGATTTCATCGGTGATGGTGAGACCTCCGGCCAGGTCGTTTTCCTTTTTC
>JAGYOW010000197.1 GCA_018399285.1 Desulfotignum sp. | reverse complement strand
CGGGGTGGGTTCTCCTTATTGTCGTTATTGTGGGAGTTGGGTATCGGGGGCATCGGACTAACGGGGTGGGGTCAGGCTTGGCTTACGTGTGACCCCCGAAATCTAAGAAGTCACCTGCCACTCGATGCCGGGTCGGGGTTTTTCACCTTCAGTGACTATGGGATGCGCGTCAATGGGTTTAACCATTTTTTTCAACTTTTGCTCCACATCCACTGGTTTTATTGCCATTTATTCAACTTCCATGAAACGATCAGACTGCATGAGTTCTTCATCCAACGATGCAATATTTTTTATGTCGTCAAAATTGTCTGCCTGCTCAATATCTATGTCATCTCCATCTTTGACCATGGCAAAAATTTTAGGCTTGATTTTTTTATATTCTTTGGACTGAAGCAAAATTTCCATTTCCCGCATCAAAAAAAGGCTGTGGGTGGAAACAAAGGACTGGATACCGCTTTTGGACAAATCAATGATCACCCTGGCAATCAATTTAATCAATCCGGGATTGAGGTTGGTTTCAGGTTCATCCCAGAACAGGTACCCTTTATCCAAAAGAGAGCCTGTGGCAATCAGCCGGCTGATCATGGCCAGCTTCCGCAATCCTTCTGCCACCAGAGGCATTTCCATTTTACCACTTCCGGGAATGTTCAGATAAAACCGGCCGTTTGCATCCAGGACAACACTTCCGCCCATGGCAGTTTCCAGCGGCTGCAACGCTTTTTTCACCTTGGCTTCTCTGGGACCTTTGACTGCGGGTGCCCCGAGGAGCAGGCACATTTCCCACCAGGTTTCATCAAACCCGGTGTGATAGTTTTTATACAGAGACACAAATCCGGGGAAAACTGTCAAAAGTTCATGGGTGGGGAAAAACACCGGTGCCTTATCTATAATGGCTGAAGGCATTTCCAGGATTTCGACCTCGGTTTTGCTGTTTGTGGCAAATGCTATTTTGACATTCAGATCCGATTGCCGAAAACTCAGCTTTACCTCACATTTTTCCCGCCCCTGCCTGCGCTTTACCAATCGTCCCAAAGCATCCGGCCTGAAAACATTCACCAGTTTTGAGGCGATGCCGCTTTGAAGCGCCCCTTTTGTGGGCTGGCTGTCCTGGGCATTGGCATTCCGGGTGGCTTCTTCCGC
>JAGYOW010000196.1 GCA_018399285.1 Desulfotignum sp. | reverse complement strand
CCCCATGTCTCCGCCGTCCCTGCCGCCGGCAAAGGATTGGACATGGGCTTTGGCAGCATCACTCAAGGCCGGGTCCTTGAATAGACCATAAAAATCATCGAGCAGACCGGTCAGCCGGGAGGACACAAATGCCATGAGCGTGTGCGGAAATCCGGATTCGTCCTTTTTTTTAACCTGTTCCAACACCGTGCCAAGATTGACAGGCAGGGCATGGTCCGGAATACCGTGGGCGACCCATCGATCAAAACAGAATGCCGTGAACTGGCGCTCCAATACCGCCGCCGCATCCAGGAACACGCCCGGGGGATTGACTTGGCCTGCCATCATCATGATGGGAGAGGCAAAGAAATACAGGTCATGGGGATTGAGGTTGGCCACGGTCAGGTTCAGGGCATTGCCGTTTTTCCTTCCGGCCCGGCCGATACGCTGGAGATAGCTGGCCTGGGCCGGGGGCACCGAGCATTGAATGGTGGCGGACAGATCTCCGATATCGATGCCCATCTCCATGGTGGGGGTGCAGGACAACAGATTGGGTGCCCAGGGTTCCCGGTCTTCTTCCCTGGCTTTAAAGGCAATCTCGATCTTCTGGCGGGTGTCCCGGTCCAGAAGTCCTGTGTGTTCGCAGGTGAACAACCGGGCCACTTCCCCGGACTGGAACAGTTTGCCGTAATAATCTGGGGTGGTGCTCTCCAGACGGCAGGCTCCAAAGCAGCTTTTCCGGATACAGGGAGCACCCTCCCAGATGTCGAACTCCGCTTCAGGGGCGGATATCAGATGCCCACACCGGTCACACCGGAACTGTCCCAGACGGGTAGTTACCCTGAGCCGGTCCGGCACCAGCCCCCAGATGCCATAGCCTCCCACCAGGATTTCTGTCAGGAGCCCGTGGGTCACCATGGACCGGACAGCGATTTTCAGGATTTCTCCTGCTGACACAGCATCATCCAGGGCCTGTGTATTCAAAATCAGTTTGTGCACCCAAGTGTCGCACCAGGTTTTGCGGGTGGGATGGTACAGACCCAGAAAACGGATGATGCCGTTCTTGTTTCTCAAATCATACCGGGAAGTCAGAAACTTGGGCGCCCGGGTGGTGGGACCGATCCCCTGCATCCAGCTGATCCGGTGCGTGGACAACAGATAATCATTGCCCCGGTCCTTGAGGTATCCCTCCAGATAGG
>JAGYOW010000195.1 GCA_018399285.1 Desulfotignum sp. | reverse complement strand
GTTACGGCCGCCGTTTACTGGGGCTTCAGTTCAAAGCTTCTCCCCTCCGACGAATCGGAGAAGATAACATCTCTCCTTAACCTTCCAGCACCGGGCAGGCGTCAGACCCTATACATCATCTTACGATTTAGCAGAGTCCTGTGTTTTTAGTAAACAGTCGCTACCCCCATTTCTCTGCAACCTCCCTCGGCTCCAAAAGCGAGTTTCTTCACCTAATGGAGGCACACCTTCTTCCAAAGTTACGGTGTCATTATGCCGAGTTCCTTAACCAGAGTTCTCTCAAGCGCCTTAGGATACTCACCCTGCCTACCTGTGTCGGTTTGGAGTACGATCACCAAATCAACTCGCTAGAGGCTTTTCTTGGCAGCATGGGATTAACCAGTTTATACCCTTACGGGTTCCTCATAACCCCTCGGTGTTATATAAGAGGGTGGATTTGCCTGCCCTCTCCACCTACAGGCTTGAATCCCGTATTCCATCACGGGAATGGTCTACCCTTCTGCGTCCCCCCATCACTCAAACGCTAATTCGGTGGTACAGGAATATTAACCTGTTTCCCATTATCTACGCCCTTCGGCCTCGACTTAGGGATCGACTAACCCTGAGAAGATTAACTTTACCCAGGAAACCTTAGGCTTTCGGCGTGCCGGTTTCTCACCGGCATTATCGCTACTCATGTCAGCATTATCTCTTCTATTCAGTCCACCAGTCCTCACGGTCTGGCTTCAACCTAGAATAGAACGCTCCCCTACCAAAAGCGATAAATCGTTTACCTTTACCTATTAGCTAAAAGCTAATAGTCGCGGATAAAGATGATATCGCTCCTCCGCAGCTTCGGTAATGTGCTTAAGCCCCGTTACATTATCGGCGCAGAATCACTTGACCAGTGAGCTGTTACGCTTTCTTTAAAGGATGGCTGCCTCTAAGCCAACCTCCTGGCTGTCTCAGCATTTCCACATCCTTTGCCACTTAGCACATATTTTGGGACCTTAGCTGGCGGTCTGGGCTCTTTCCCTTTCGACCATGGATCTTATCACCCATAGTCTGACTCCTGCAGTAATGGATAACGGTATTCGGAGTTTGGTTGGGTTTGGTAATCTGGTAGGACCCCTAGCCCATTCAGTGCTCTACCCCCGTTATTTAATCTGCAAGGCTATACCTAAATATATTTCGGGGAGAACCAGCTATCTCCAGGTTTGATTAGCCTTTCACTCCT
>JAGYOW010000194.1 GCA_018399285.1 Desulfotignum sp. | reverse complement strand
CTCGGCACGCAGCAGATCGATACCGGCAGCCCGGTTGGCCAGACGCTGTTCCGCCCGTTCTTTGGCGGCTTGAGCCCTGACCACATCGATATCCTGATTACGTTCCGCTGATTCAGCCAGAATGGTGACCTTATCCGGCAAAACTTCCGCAAACCCACCATTTATGAACAAAAGCTGTTCTTTTCCACTGGCATTTTTATATCGCAGCGTTCCCATTTTCAGGGATGTCAGAAACGTGGTGTGTCCCTTCAGGGCGCCGAATTCACCTTCCGACCCCGGAGCGACAACTGTATCTACCGCTTCGCTGACCACCGCTTTCTGTGGTGTCACCACTTCAAGCATCAGTTTTTCAGCCATGAGCTACCTCCGGGAATTAATCTGATTTCGCCTTTTTAATGGCATCTTCAATGGAGCCTACCATATAGAACGCATTTTCCGGAAGATCATCATGTTTACCATCAATAATTTCTTTAAATGATCTTACGGTATCTTCAACTTTGACAAAAACTCCGGGCATGCCGGTGAACGTTTCAGCCACATGAAAGGGCTGGGACAAAAACTTTTGCAGTTTTCTGGCCCGCTGGACCGTTATCTTGTCCTCATCAGACAACTCATCCATACCCAGAATGGCAATGATGTCCTGGAGTTCCTTGTATTTTTGCAGGGTCTGCTGAACCACCCGGGCCACATGATAATGTTCATCACCAATGTAGACGGCATCCAGAATTCTGGAGGTGGAGTCCAGCGGATCCACAGCCGGATAAATCCCCAGCTCGGCAATCTGGCGGGACAGAACCACGGTACCGTCCAGATGGGCGAATGTGGTGGCCGGCGCCGGGTCGGTCAAGTCATCCGCGGGCACGTAAACACACTGAACCGCGGTGATGGACCCTTTATCCGTCGAGGTGATGCGTTCCTGGAGTTCCCCCATGTCCACAGCCAAAGTGGGCTGATACCCCACGGCGGACGGCATGCGGCCCAGGGTGGCGGACACTTCTGAACCGGCCTGGGTGAAACGGAAGATGTTGTCAATGAACAAGAGCACATCCTGTCCTTCCACATCACGGAAATACTCCGCACAGGTCAAAGCGGACAGGGCCACCCGGGCACGGGCTCCCGGGGGTTCGGTCATCTGGCCGTACACCAGGGCACATTTGGGAAGAACGCCGGAATCCTTCATTTCATGATACAGGTCGTTTCCTTCACGGGTCCTCTCCCCCACAC
>JAGYOW010000193.1 GCA_018399285.1 Desulfotignum sp. | reverse complement strand
GAAAAAATCGGTTTTGACTATATGGGTTCAATCATCTGGCGCCTCTCTTTAATGCTCGCCTCGGGAAATCATAACTGCGAAATCGGATCTCCAGCCAGCGACGACTGGACAGCGTTTCAGCTCAATGTAGACCAATATGACAAAGATGAGGAATTATGTCCGGCCTGGGGGAACTGCAGACTGCAGGAACTGGCCTACCGGTACGGTGTAAAACCCGATAAGACGGCCCGAATTCCGGCAAAATACCCCAAGGAGACCGTCAATCCTCTGATTGTCCGGGATTTTTCCCGGTGCATCCTCTGTGGCCGCTGTGTCCAGGCCTGCAATGAGATCCAGGTGAACCGGGCCATCCAAATGGGATATGAGGGCAGGGATTCTAAAATCATTGCCGGAACAGATGTGCCGCTCAAGGATTCTGACTGTGTGTTCTGTGGAGAGTGCGTCCAGGCCTGTCCTACCGGTGCCCTGGTGGAAAAAAAATCCATCTCATCCTGGCGGCCCTGGAATGAAAAAAAAATCCGGACCACCTGCCCCTACTGCGGTGTGGGCTGCCAGCTGTGGCTGCATGTCTGTAACGGGAAAATTGTGAAAGTCACTGGTGTAGAAAATGGGTCACCCAACAAAGGAAGGCTTTGCGTCAAGGGACGATTCGGTTTTGATTTCATATACTCCAGTGAACGTCTCACCATGCCGTTGATCAAAGAGAACGGCTCTTTCCGAAAAGCAGGCTGGGACGAGGCTCTGGACCTGGTTGCAGAGAAATTCAAAACCATTATACAGGAAAGCGGTCCTGATGCCATTGCCGGCGTAAGCTGCGCCCGGAGCATTAACGAGGATTCCTACCAGATGCAGAAACTCTTCAGGGCGGTGTTCAAAACCAACAATATTGACCACTGCGCCCGAACTTGACATGCTCCCACCGTCGCCGGTCTGGCGGCAACTTTCGGATCCGGGGCAATGACCAATTCCTTTGAAGAGTTTTCCAGGGCGAAAATGTTTTTCGTGATTGGGTCCAATATGACCCAGGCCCACCCTGTGGCGGCCACATTCGTAAAAAACGCTGTGCTCAAAGGGGCAAAGCTTATTGTGGCAGACCCCAGACGGCACCAACTCGTGGATTTTGCCCATTGTCACCTTCCCCTTAAGGTAGGAAGCGACATTGCCCTTCTGAATTCCATGATGCATGTCCTGATCAAAGAAGATCTGTACGATCACGGGTTTGTCACCTCCTGCTGCACCGGATTTGAAGCGCTGAAAGAGACTGTGGCCGCATACCCCCCTGAAACGGCTGAACCGATCTGCGGCATTGCCGCTGAGACCATACGTGAC
>JAGYOW010000192.1 GCA_018399285.1 Desulfotignum sp. | reverse complement strand
AGGTTTTGATGTGATAAAACGGCCGGGGCAGCCGGGCATGGTAAAACTGGACCATGTCCTCCGTGCTCACCAGAATATCCCGCTGCCTTGTCTTGTGCTCCGCCTCTTCCAGTTCTTCGATCAGGTTCTTGTTGTGGACCATGAAAGCGAAGGGCTGGTGAATCTCTGCATCCACCAGGGCCCTGCGGATAAAAATATCCCCGGCCTCCTGGGGATTGATTTTTCCATAAGGCACGGCCCGGCCCGCCACAATGATGAGACCGAACAACGAGACCTGTTCCGTGGCCATGACCCGGCCCTGTTTTTTTTCCCACCGGGGATCCGAATAGGTGCGGGTGCACAGATCTTTGCCGATCTCCTCCAGCCAGGCCGGATCGATATTGGCCACCCCTCTGGCAAACAGCTGGCTGGTTTTGACATACTCGGCCGCCACAATCCAGGGGCCGGCTTTGTCAAACAACCCGGATCCCGGAAAAATCATGGCCTGCTGGCCTTTGGCCGCTGCATAGATGTTTTTTTCTTTTTTATGGGCAATGTGGGACAGGTATCCGGCCAAAAGGGATTTGTGCAGGGCAATATACAAAGGGCCGCCGATGTCTTTGGCCTTTGATTTCAAATGATCGGTGCCGGGCAGAAAAGTAAAGGGCGAGAAATTAGAAAATCCGTGTTCTTTCAGCTGGCGCCGGATCTGGCTGTGGATATCCAGCCATTCCCGGATCCGTTTGAAAGACAGAAAATGATCCATGCAGAACTGCCGGAGTCGGGTCCTTGATCGGGATTTTTTTTCTTCCGCCTGATAGGCATCCCAGATGTTGAGCAGGGTGATGAAATCAGAGGACGGGTCTTTGAACCGGGCATGCTTCTGGTCGGCTGCCGCTGCTTTGTCAGCCGGGCGCTGCCGGACATCGGAAATGGACAACGCCGTGGCAATGACAAGGGCTTCGGCCAGGCAGTGGTTGTCTTTGGCCGCAATGAGAATGCGGGACAGTTTGGGATCCACGGGGATTCGTGACATGATCTGTCCCACGTCCGTGAGCTCAAAGGATTTTTTGGGCTTGTCCGACACCTTGACGGCCCCCAGCTCCACCAGGGTGTCAAATCCGTCCCGGATGCTTTTGGGGGCGGGCGGATCGATAAAGGGAAATCCCTGTACATCCCCCAGTTTCAGGGAAATCATGCGCAAGATGACTTCCGCCAGGTTGCTCCGCAAGATTTCCGGGGCCGTGAAAAACGGGCGGCCGTTGAAATCATCCTCATCATACAGCCGTATACAGATCCCGTTTTCCACCCGGCCGCACCGTCCCATGCGCTGGTTGGCGGAACTCTGGGAAATAGGCCGCACGGGCAGCGAGGTGGTGCGGGTTCT
>JAGYOW010000191.1 GCA_018399285.1 Desulfotignum sp. | reverse complement strand
ACCCTTAGGTTTTCGGTGGGCAGGGTTTTAACCTGCCTTTTTGCTACTCATGCCAACATTCTCGCTTCTGTTTGCTCCACTGCGCCTCACGACACAGCTTCAACGCTAAACAGAACGCTCCTCTACCACTCTAGAACATAGTTCTAGAATCCGCAGCTTCGGTAATATGCTTTAGCCCCGATAAATTTTCGGCGCGAAACAACTTAGTTAGTGAGCTGTTACGCTTTCTTTAAAGGATGGCTGCTTCTAAGCCAACCTCCTAACTGTCGTAGTCACAACACCACCTTTGACACTTAGCATATATTTAGGGACCTTAGATTGCGGTTAGGGCTGTTTCCCTTTCGACTGATGGAGCTTAGCCCCCATAGTCTAACTCCCGGATTATACCTACTGGCATTCGGAGTTTGGTTAAAGACGGTATCCGAAGACCCGCCCTCATTCACATTTTTGGGAAAAGTCGTCCGTTTCCTTGTGTTTTCAATATTGTTGCGACTGATGGTCATGGTTATCTCCTGATCGGGGGGTGAAAACGCCCTGCATCTATCCGGCTTGGGTAAAATCCTTTGCCTGCTCGATCCATTTATGCACATCCACAATGCGTGAAGACTCCCCCAACAATTCACGAAGCGCTTCCGGTGTTGCTTCACTCAGTTGCTTAAACGTATAGACACCTGACAGGTTCAGTTGATTCAGCCGTCCCGGTCCGATACCCGCAATACGGGTCAAATCGTCCTGAACAGATGCTTCGACAACCGGTTTTTCTCCCTCATCATCGGTATTTCTTTCAGTGCGGTCTGTTTCATTTGAGTCACCCATTGCGGATGATGTATCCGTTTCCCGGGTCCGGGCAGAAAATTGTGCCTTGGCAGACGGTTTTGACCCTACCGGTTCAGGAAATTCATCCACCGGTTCCATTTTTTTTTTAGGGGACCACCAGGCAGACCGGGCTTCGGCAAGATCATCGGCAAACGCCCTACGATCCCGGGCCGCCAGTTTTAAAAGATCGATCACGGATTTTGAAAGTTCGGCATGAAACTTTTGGCGATTTTTCCGGTCTTCCCTGGCGCGCTTATCGTGACCATCATGAAAGGTTCTCAACCGGTCAACGGTTTGTGTCTTTATATCCAAAACCGACCCTGCGGTGTTTTCCAGGACGTCACGTAAATTTGAACACAGTTTTTCAGCCATATCCTTGCGTTCCTTTTCAAATTCATCCAGCATATCGGATACACCGGCCCTGAGATCGGTTAAATAATCATCCCTTTTCTTTTTCTCAGCCGCCGCCATTTTCCGATGGGTGTTTCGGAACTGTTTCCGCATCTGTACAGCACCTGATTGCAGCACGGCCACATCGATTCCCAGACTGTTTATGAACTGTTCTCTTTTTTCAGTCAAATGGTTGGTATCGTCTCTCAAACGGGTCATCTCTTCGGCAAATCGGCCCATCGCGTTTCTCCTTGTCATTGAGATTTT
>JAGYOW010000190.1 GCA_018399285.1 Desulfotignum sp. | reverse complement strand
TGCCTGACGGATCGGTTCTGGCCGGGCATGATCTCATCGAAAGCCGGCTGGGAAATGCATTCGGATTAACTGTGGCCGGCATTATCCGGGAGTCGGCCCTGATCTGGATGCCGGTTCCCCATGAAGTGATTCAGCCTGAAGATCTGCTCCTGCTTCAGGGGTCTTTTCATGATCTGGCAATTTTGCAGGGACTGCAGGACCTTGAGATCACGGAACAGTCCGCACGGTTATCTGAAGAGCTGGAATCCCAGCAGATCGGAGCCACGGAAGTGCTGCTCTCCCCCCGCACCACCATTGCCGGAAGAACCCTGGCAAGCCTGATGTTCCGGGAGCGTTACGGCATCAGTGTCCTGGCGGTCTGGCGGAAAGGCAGGGCCTTTCGCACCGGACTGCAGGACCTGCCGCTTCAGTTCGGGGATGCCCTGCTGGTGTATGGCCAGCGCCGGAATCTGGAAGCCCTGGCACGGGATCCTGATTTTCTGGTACTGGATGAAACTGCGGCCCAGGCCCCCCGCCTGGAAAAAGCCAGGATTGCCGTTATCATCATGATGGCGGTCATCCTCAGCGCCATGCTGGGACTGGTGCCCATTTCCATTGCCGCTCTGGCTGGCGCCACCTGCATGGTCCTTACAACATGCCTGAGTATGGATGAAGCGTACCGGGCCATTGAATGGAAGGTGGTCTTTCTGATTGCAGCCATGCTGCCTTTAGGGGCGGCCATTGAAAACACCGGGGCCGCCCAGATGGGGGCATCGGCCTTGATTGCAACGGTCGGGGATATGGGCCCCAGATGGGTGGTGGGGGCCCTGTTTTTCATCACCGTACTGGGGACCCAGATCATTCCCACGGCAGCCCTGGTGGTCCTGATGACCCCTGTGGGCCTGAGTGCGTCTGCCACACTGGGAATTTCTCCGCATCTGCTCATGATGACCGTGGCCATTGCCGCATCATCCAGTTTTGCCAGCCCCTTGTCCCATCCGGCACACCTGCTGGTCATGGGTCCGGGGGGATACCGGTTCATGGATTATGTCAAGGTAGGCGTTCCCATTACCCTTATTTCTCTGGTGATCTCCGTGATTCTGCTGCCCATGCTGTGGCCGCCGTTTTAAACCGGACAGCCGGAAATCAGTTGTTCCCACACCTTTTGTGCATCATCAGAACCCCTGTGTGCCAGTGACGCGGCCACACGGATGAAGTCTTTGGGGGGATCCACAGCAAATCTGAATTTTCGGCCGGAATACGGATGACTGGTTTTGCAAAAAAACGGGGACGCTGTTGTCGGACCGGTTGAAATTAACTTCTTTTCGCTTGATGGCCGTTTGCTTAGGAAAGAAACACACCAGGGCGCCCCGAAAATTATGTCAGGCAACTTGCAAACGTTACCAACGGGTGTGTTACTTTTACAGATAATTTCAGACGGAGCGGCTGATGTCATAAAAATTTTTAAAAGCCCTTAGTTGGAGGGAGCAAAACCTGA
>JAGYOW010000019.1 GCA_018399285.1 Desulfotignum sp. | reverse complement strand
CTTCCCGGATACTCAGATGCCTGTCCGGCACCACCTTGTCCGGATCCATGGACAGCAGGGTCCCGATACCGTTGCACTCCGGACACATGCCCTGGGGTGCGTTAAAGGAAAAAATCTGGGGAATGAGCTCGGGATAGGCAATACCGCAGCAGGACCGGGCTTCGCTCATCTTGATATCTTCTTTGCCCAGGATATGCACGATGATCTGGCCGTTTCCCAGTTTCAGGGCCGTTTCCACGGAATCGGTGAGTCGTTCCTCAAACACGGCATCCGGCTTGATCACCAGCCGGTCCACCACCACCTCGATAGAATGCTTCTTGTTTTTTGCCAGGGTCTGGACATTTTCCAGATCCTGGACCACCCCGTCCACCCGGACCCGGGCATAGCCCTGTTTTTTCAACGTGGACAGGTGCTCTCTATGCTCCCCTTTCCGGTTTTCCACCACGGGGGCCAGGATCAGGATTTTGGATCCGGCCGGCAGAGCCATGATCTGGGACACCATGCCCTGGGCGTGGCCCTGTCCCACCTCATTGCCGCAGCAAATGCAGTACTGGGTCCCCACCCGGGCAAACAATACCCGCAGATAATCATAGATTTCCGTAATGGTACCCACGGTGGACCGTGGATTTTTACTGGCGGCCTTCTGCTCGATGGCAATGGTGGGGGACAGCCCCCGGATGGTGTCATACTTGGGTTTTTCCATCTGGCCGATGAACTGCCTCGCATAGGCGGACAGCGATTCCACGTACCGTCGCTGGCCTTCGGCAAAAATCGTGTCAAAGGCCAGGCTGGATTTCCCGGACCCGGACACGCCCGTGAACACCACCAGCTGTTTTTTGGGGATCTCCACGTCAATGTTCTTGAGATTGTGTTCCCGGGCCCCTTTGACAATGATCCGGTCCAGTTCCTTGGCGGCCGCCGGGCCGGACACGGCGGTGTTTGAGCCTGACAAAGGTGCGGCATACCGTTGATCCTTTATCTGTGTTCCCATATATTGTAATCCTCGCTGGATGCTCTAAAGTCAATCATGGCGCAAACCATAAGCACGACCTGTCCAAAAGTAAAGTCACGGGAACACATCAGGTGACTCGCCCCTTGCCTTGGCGACATAAATGCGTTATTTTTTTAAAAGTTGTTGAATATTAAAAGAAATGGAGTTGACATGACCATTGATCCATACCGGTTTGAGATCGGCATGTACCGGCCTCCCAGCGAGGGGGGCAGCGCATCCCTGCTGGTGCGGTTTACCCGGAACTGCCCGTGGAACCATTGTGCCTTTTGCAGCATGTACAAGACTGAAAAATTTTCTTTGAGAACGGTTGAGGAGATTAAGGCGGACATCGATGCCATGGCTGCTTTGACCGGAAAAATGCGAACCCTGTCCGAAGCAGCCGGCGGGCCGTCCGGTGCTGTCACCCGGGACGGGGTCCTGGCTTTGCTGAACAAAGAACCGGCCCTGGAACAGCACCCGGGTCTGGCCATGCTGGTGCACTGGCTCATGGCCGGGGCAAAGACCGCGTTTATCCAGGATGCCAACAGCCTGATCATGAAAACCCCGGACCTGGTGGCGGCCCTGACCCATCTGAAAACCACGTTTCCCCACATCCAGCGCATCACCACCTATGCCCGGGCCAGAACCGCGGCCCAGAAACCGGCACAGGATCTGGAAGCCATCCGCAGGGCCGGCCTGGACCGGCTTCACCTGGGCCTGGAAACCGGGGATGATGAACTGCTGAAATTCATTAAAAAAGGGGTGACCTCGGACGGACAGATCAAGGGCGGCCAAAAAGCCGTGGCCGCGGGATTCCAGGTATCTGAATACTGGATGCCCGGCCTGGGGGGAAAAGAAAAAACCCTGGATCATGCCCGGAACACGGCCCGGGTACTCAATGCCATCAATCCCCATTATATCCGGTCCCGGCCCTTCCGGGCCATTCCCGGGACCCCGCTTCACCAGATGGTCAAAGACGGGAAAGTTACACTCCTGTCCGCCAATGAACAGCTGGCAGAACTCCAGGTAATGATCCGGGATCTGGAAGTGACCGGCAAGGTGTGCTTTGATCATGCCATGAACCACTGGCAGCGGCCCGGCGGGGGCCTGCTGCTGTCCCATGATTACGAGGGATACCAGTTTCCCGAAGAAAAACCCAGATTGCTGGCCCTGATTGAACAGGGACTGGCATATGACCAGCCCGCCCCCAGCCTGGGTCACTTTTAAAGGAATGAATGATGCAAAAACACCCCCGCTACCGTCTGGCCTATTCCAGCTGTCCCAATGACACGTTTATCTTCAAGGCCATTGCCGGACGGTTGATCGACCTGAAAGAATGGGATTTTCATATCTGCATGGATGATGTGGAAGCATTGAACCAGGCGGCTGTGCAGCGGATCCATGACATCACCAAACTGTCTTTTGCTGCGCTTGGAAACCTGCTGGACCGGTATGCCCTTTTGCGAAGCGGCGCGGCCCTGGGCAGGGGGTGCGGTCCCCTGATGGTGTCCCGGCCCGGCCGCTCCCTGGCGGATGTTTCCGGCAAAAAACCGACCGTGGCAATTCCGGGCATGGGAACCACGGCGTATCATCTGTTCCGGTTTTTCATGGCAGACCGGTTTCCGGCTGTTGATTTTACCGTTCAGCCCATGTCCTTTGAAAAAATCATGCCCGCAGTCGTGGATGAAATCACTGATTTCGGCCTGATCATTCACGAAGGCCGGTTTGTGTACCCGTCTCTGGGACTGGAGCGGATTGCGGATCTGGGACAGTGGTGGGAAGACAAGACGGAACTGCCCATCCCTTTGGGGTGTATGGCCGTGCGCCGGGACATGGACCCGGAAACCGCCTGTCGCATCCAGGCCCTGATCCGCAAAAGCATTGACCATGCCTTTGCCCACCCGGACTTAGGCGCGGAATATATTCGCCGGCATGCCCAGGAAATGGATGACACCGTGATCCGACAGCACATTGACCTGTATGTCAATGATTTTTCAAAAGACCTGGGAGAGACCGGAGAACAGGCTGTGACCGCATTTTTTTCCTATGCCCGGAAAACCGGGATGATTCCGGATACGGATCTTCCCCTGTTTGCCTGCTGAAAGGCGGACCCTTTTATTCATGCCCCGATCGATTTCCATACCGGACCGCTTCTGCCGCAAGGTGACCCAGACCCTTGTGGCCCATGATATGGTACAGCCGGGCGATGCCGTACTTGTGGCCGTTTCCGGGGGGCCGGATTCCATGGCCCTGGTCCGGGCACTGACCCATGTGGCACCTGAATTTGAACTCCGGATCGGCCTGGCCCATCTCAACCATGGGCTGCGGGGTCCGGACGCTGGCCGGGACCAGGCTTTTGTTCAGCAGTTTGCCGACGGTCACGGCCTGCCCTGTGCCAGTGAAATCCGGGATGTGAAACGCCTGGCCCGTGAGACAGGGAATTCCCTGGAGGAAGCCGGACGAAACGCGAGATATGATTTTTTTTTCCGCACTGCGGCAGATCACGGGTATACCCGCATTGCCACGGGCCATACCAGAGACGACAATGCGGAACAGGTGCTCATGGCCCTGGTGCGGGGCAGCGGCTCAAAAGGGCTGTCAGGCATTCCGGCAAAAAGAGACCCCATGATCATCCGTCCGCTGATCGACCGGTCCCGGCAGGAGATCATCGATTTTCTGGCGGCCCTGAACCAGGCATATATCACGGATGATTCCAACCAGGACCCGGTTTTTTTAAGAAACCGGATCCGGAGCCACCTGATTCCATTACTGGAAAAAGACTATAACCCCAACATCAGACAGGGACTTCACCGGCTCAGCCGGATTCTGGGGGAAGAAACCCGTTTTCTGGAGGACCATACCTGCCACGCCTTTGACCGCTGTGTAGAAAAAAAGGGCCCGGATGCGATTTTTCTGTCCATACCGGGTCTGGTTGCGCTTCATCCGGCCCTGATCCCCCGGGTGATCCGGCATGGGATTCTTCATGTCAAAACCAACCTGCGGCGGATCACCCATGATCATATTGCGGCCATACAGAACCTGGCAGCCGATTCAGCACCGGGCAAACACCTGGATCTGCCGGACCGGATCCGGGTGTATAAAACCCGGGACCGGCTCTGCATCCGAAAAGAAGCCCTGCCTTTGCGGCAGCTGGGCCGGATGCACAAACAATCCACACGCATCCCCCCCAAAGCATAACGGCTGCAAAACCCGAAACTTTTTCTTGTATATTCGCAAATTATGTTTATATATACTAAAGTTTTAATGTATTGTTTTAAAGATGATTAAAGAGAGGGTGAACATTGAATCAATTTTACAAAAATATTTCCCTGTGGCTGGTGGTCGTCCTGATGATGGTGATGCTTTACAATATCTTCAACCAGCAGCAGACTGTACAGACGGATATCGGGTATTCGGAATTTTTGTCCATGGTGGAAAAGGACCGGGTCCAGAGTGTGGTAATTCAGGGCCAGGAACTGTATTTCACGGATGCCAGCGGGGCCCGGTTTAAAAGTTTCGCCCCCGACGACGCGGAACTGATTCCGCTGCTGCGGTCCAACGGGGTGGACATCAAGGCCAAACCCCCGGCGGAATCCTCATGGCTCATGTCCATTGTGGTGTCCTGGCTGCCCATGATCGTGCTCATCGGGGTGTGGATCTTTTTCATGCGCCAGATGCAGGGCGGGGCAGGCGGCGGCAAAGCCATGTCTTTCGGCAAAAGCCGGGCTCGGCTCATGGATGATAAAAAAGAAAAAGTCACATTCGAAAATGTGGAAGGCATCAACGAGGCCAAGGAAGAACTCACCGAGGTGGTGGATTTTCTGAAAAATCCGGACAAATACACCCGGCTGGGGGGACGGATTCCCAAAGGGGTGCTCCTGGTGGGCAACCCCGGAACCGGGAAAACCCTGTTGTCCCGGGCCGTGGCAGGCGAAGCCGGGGTCCCGTTTTACACCATTTCGGGTTCCGATTTTGTGGAAATGTTTGTGGGGGTCGGCGCGTCCCGGGTGAGAGACCTGTTTGCCCAGGGCAAGAAAAACGCGCCGTGTATCATATTCATTGATGAGATCGACGCCGTGGGCCGCCAGAGAGGGGCCGGCCTGGGCGGCGGCCATGATGAAAGGGAACAGACCCTGAACCAGCTGCTGGTGGAAATGGACGGATTCGAATCCAATGAAGGGGTGATTCTCATGGCTGCCACCAACCGGGCCGATGTCCTGGATCCGGCCCTGCTGCGGCCGGGACGGTTCGACCGCCAGGTGGTGGTGGACATGCCGGACATCAAAGGCCGGGAAGGCATCCTGCGGGTGCACATGAAAAAAACGCCCCTGGACCGGGATGTGGATCCCGTGATCCTGGCCAGAGGGACGCCGGGATTTTCCGGGGCCGATCTGGAGAACCTGGTCAACGAGGCCGCCCTGCTGGCAGCCAAGCGGGACCATGACAAACTGACCATGAAAGACTTTGAAGACTCCAAAGACAAGGTGTACATGGGACTGGAACGGAAATCCAAAGTGATCAAGGAAGATGAAAAAAGAACCACGGCCTACCATGAAGGCGGACATGCCTTGGTGGCCCGGTTTCTTCCCAACACCGACGCTGTCAATAAGATCACCATCATCCCCCGGGGACGGGCCGCCGGTGTCACCTGGTTTCTGCCCGAAGAAGGGGATTTCAGGTACAAGGACCAGCTGGAAAACGAACTGTCCATCGCTTTTGGCGGCCGGGTGGCGGAAGCGCTCATCTTCAACCGCATCAGTACCGGAGCCGCCAATGATATCAAGCAGGCCACCAAACTGGCCAATCGCATGATCCGCAGTTTCGGCATGAGCGACAAACTGGCACCGCTGTCCTATGAAGACCATGACGACAATATCTTCATCGGACGGGAAATGACCCAGGCCAAAGGGTATTCCGAGGCCACGGCCCAGCAGATCGATGCGGAAGTGGCACAGCTGGTGGACCAGGCCTACCAGAAAGCCAAAAAGATTCTGGAAGAAAACATTGATATTCTCCACCGGCTGACTGACCTGCTCATTGAAAAAGAAACCGTGCTGGGCGCGGAGCTGGACGATCTGATTGCGGAAATGCGGCCGAAGTATGATTTTCACGGCCGGCGAAACGTGCGCACCACTCCTGCCCAGGATCCGGTTGACGACAGCCGGACCCAGGCCCGGACTTCCGAATCAAAGGAGTCTGAGACGGATAACTCTGAATCGGACGACCCGGCGGACAACCGGCCTGAGGACGACTCAGACAGCGATGCCCAGGCATCCGGAGACAATCCATCGGACAAGGAATAGAACATGACGGGTTTTCAACTCAAGTGTGGAAAATTTCACCTGGACCTGGGATCCGGGGCCTGTATCATGGGGATATTGAACGTGACCCCGGATTCCTTTTCAGACGGAGGCCGGTTCAATGAATATGACACAGCCGTAGCCCAAGGCATCCGCCTGGCTGAGCAAGGCGCGCATATCCTGGATATCGGCGGAGAATCCACCCGGCCGTTTTCCAAACCCGTTTCCGTGCAGGAAGAAATCGACCGGGTGGTGCCGGTCATCAACACCCTGTCCAAAAAAATCAGTATCCCCATTTCCATCGACACGGTGAAAGCCCCCGTGGCCAAAGCGGCCCTGGATGCCGGGGCCGCCATTATCAACGACATTTCCGCCTTTGAAATGGATCCGGACATGGCGGACGTGGCAGCCCGATATCAGGTCCCCGTGATACTCATGCATATGAAAGGGACTCCGGAAACCATGCAGGACAACCCGGTTTACGACGACCTGATGCAGGAGATCAGCGATTATCTGGCAGCCCGGGCACAATATGCCATGTCCCGGGGCATTGAAAAAAAAAATATCATTCTGGATCCGGGCATTGGATTCGGGAAAAACGTGCACCACAACCTGGTGCTCATCCAGTGCCTGGAAACCATTGTGGATCTGGGATTTCCCGTGCTCATGGGACCGTCCCGGAAATCGTTCATCCGCACCCTGTTACATCTAAACCGTGCCGGGGATGACCCGGATTCGGCAGAGCAGATTGAAACCGGCACACTGGCGGCTGTCGGGGCCTGCCTGGCCCATGGCGCCCATATCATACGGGTTCATGATGTCCACCGGGCCGCAGCATTCACCCGGATCTTTGATGCCGTCCGGAATGCCTGACCTGCGGATCCATAAAAAATACCCCCCTTTTTTGCTGATCCTGATGTTTTGTTTCCTGGGCTGTGCTCCGGAACCGCAGGAAACTCACCTGCTTCTGCCGGTGGCGTTTACCAATGTACCCAAAGGCATGATCGTCACCCAGTTCCGCACCGACAAAATTGAAATCCGCATCAAAGCGGATCCCCGGTTAATCGAAAGAATCCATGACAAACCCATCCATTATCCAGCGGATCTGTACACGGATCTGGACATTGATCCGGCCGGGGCCACGGAATCCATCGGACCGGGATATTACATGCTGCCCGTGGATAAACGACGGATTCCCATGGACCCGGCCATCAGCATTCTGGAAATTTCCCCGTCCTATCTGGGGGTGCGCCTGGAAAAAGAGATCACCCGGGAATTTAAAATCGCGGTGCCCTGTTCCGGTGACCCGCCCGAAGGTCTGATCGCGCTGGTGCCTGCCCCGGACCCTTCAACCGTGACACTGTCCGGAGCGGAATCCGTGATCAACGGCATTCAGGTGTTGAAAACCCGGCCGGTTGACTTGACCCAGGCAAAAGAATCATTCAAAAAAGAGGTCCCACTGGACCTTGAAGCGTCCCGGCACATTACCAGTGATTTGCCGATCATTGTGGTGTCTGTGCAGATCCAGGAAAAACAGGTGGAAAAATCCATTGAACACCTCCCGATTCAGATCCGGAACTGTGCTTATTCCGCCCGGGTCGAACCGGATGTCATGACCATCGCGGTCAAAGGCCCTTACAGTATCATTCACACCAGGGAAACCCTGGATCGGATTTTCGCTTTCCTGGATCTGGACGGGATGGAACCCGGCGTCTATGCCCGGCATACATATATCAACATCCCCGTGGGCCTGACCATGACCCGGTCAGACCCGCGGGTATTTACCGTGACGATTGAAAAATAAAGGAGACCCCATGCTGCTGGTGATCGATGTGGGCAATACCAATACCGTGATCGGTGTCTATAATGACAAGGATCAGCTTAAGGAAAACTGGCGGATCCGGACCGTCCGGGACAATACGGCCGATGAATTCAATATTCTGGCCCGGGCCCTGTTTGCCGACAGAGGCCTGCCTTTGACCGCCCTCAGCCGGGTGGTCATCTCTTCCGTGGTGCCGTCGTCCGTGGGAATTCTGGACGGATTCTGCCGGCGCTACCTGGGCCTGGCGCCCTTGTGGATCCAGCCGTCCTGCGTGAAACAACGGATGCCCATCCTGTACAGCAACCCCAATGAGGTGGGGGCTGACCGCATCGTCAATGCCGTGGCCGCTTATGACAAGTATAAAACCGGACTGATCATCATCGATTTCGGCACTGCCACCACGTTTGACGTCATTACTCCGGCCGGGGAATACCTGGGCGGCGCTATCTGTCCCGGGGTGATGATCGCTTCGGAAGCCCTGTTCCAGAAAGCGTCCCGCCTGCCCCGCGTGGAAATTTTTTCCGCACCTGAAAAAGTGATCGGCACGGATACCATCGGGAGTATGCAGTCCGGCATCATTCACGGCAACGCGGCCATGGTGGACGGGATGGTGGAACGGATGAGAAAAGAACTGCCGCACCCTTTGAAAGTGATTGCCACGGGCGGCCTGGCACCGCTGATTGCCGATCTGTCCACCACCATTGAAACCGTGGATCAATCCCTGACCCTGGAAGGCCTGCGGATCATTGCCGGTGAATTCAACGAAAAAACCTGACCCGCGCGCCAGGGTCTGATCCATGACGGTTATTGGACCAATGCCGGATTCCTGAGCCGGGAAGTGACATGCACGGGTGTTCTGATCAGCCCCTGGTCCAGCATGATGGCTTCGGTCTGGGCCCAGGCAGCCGTCTGTATCCGGCCCACCGGAATATCCGGGTCCGGTTTGACCAGGGTCCGGGTGACATCCAGCTGGGCCGCCTGCACCTGTCCCTGGGTGCCGGTGTCGTATTTTTTCACCGCGGCCAGCACCTGGGCCTGGTTGGCCGGATCCATGGCCGCTTCCCAGGCGGCAAGCAGGGCTGACAGAAACAGGGCAACCTGATCCGGGTGATTTGCCGCCATTGATCCGGAGGTCACAATGGAGTTGGCCACAAAATCCACGCCGAAATCCGCCGGGTTGAGAAACCGGACGGTTTCTCCCTCTTTTGCCAGCCGGTCCGCCAGGATCACGCCCTGGGAATTGCGGTACACCGGCCACAGATCCACCTGGTTTTTCAGAAACGGGGTAAAATCAAACCGCACGCCCGTGACTTTCACATCCCGCAGTGTCAGATCCGCGGTTGCCAGAAGGGTTTGCATGATGGTTTCATCATTGCCCCCAAAAGTGACCCCTAAGTTGTACTGCTTCAAATCCGCCGGGTGCGTGATCTGTACCTGGGGGTACCGATAGATCCACTGCATGGGGTTGATCTGAAACACCTGGGCCAGGACTACCACGTCCGCGCCTTTTTCCAGGGCCCGGATCACCTGATCTGCAGATGCCACCCCGAAATGGGCGTATCCGAGTTCCAGCTCCTTGATGGCATCTTTTTCAGGACTGCCTTCCCTGACCTGTACATCCAGGCCGGCATCCGCAAAAAAACCGTTTTCCATGGCAAACACGTCTCCTGCCACACTGGTGTTGAACAGCCATTTGAGCCGGTAGTTGAAACTTGTCTGTTCCGCCTGTGCCATTGGCATCCATGGGCCGCAGACACATACGGCCATCCATACAGCCATCCCGATGACCGCCCGTTGTATGTATTTCATAACAAAGCTCCTTTGTTTTCCGATCCCCATTTTGCCTTGACCCATTCCCCCAGCGATTCCAGCATGCCCTGGTATACGGAAATCACAATTCCGATCATGAACAGGGCCGTGAGAATGGCGGCCAGATCACTCTGGTACAATGCAATGCGGATGCTGTATCCGATGCCGGCATTGGCGGCGATGAATTCCGCCACAATGGTGCCGGCCATGGCCAGGGTGGCACTGCCGGCAATCACGGTCGTCAGTTTGCTCAAATTTTCAAACACCCGGATCTTTACTTCCAGGTGCCAGCGCATACGCCCGGTGGCGAGGTAAAAATGCTCAATATCCGGCACAGGTGCGGCCATCACCCCCAGCACGGACAGCAGTAGCGGGAAATAACAGATCATGGCGGCGATGAGCAGCCGGGACAAGAATCCGTCCCCCAGCAGGATAAAAATAATGGGGGCCAGGGCCACAATGGGATAGGCCTGGATATTGTAGGCGGTCACCCGTATCATGGAACCGGCCCAGGAAGAACGGCGGCCAAGGATGCCGACGAAAAAAGCCAGAAAAATGGAAATCCCCTGGCCCAGAATGGCCACAGACAGCGTATCCAGCACGTCTTTGAAAAATCCGCCCGCCACCTGACCCGCCGTGTCCAGAATCAGCGGGATTCCCGGGATCACATAATCCGATAAAGACAATCCGGTTTTCACGGCCAGCAACAGTCCCAGAAAGATCCCGTACACAATCATGAACTGATAAATCCGTCTAAAAAGCATTCATGATCTCCAGCATAACCCGGTCCAGGTCGGATTTTTCTCTGTTGGCCCCGGTACCTTCGTCCAGACCGGAAATCAGGCGGCTCGGTTTTTTCCGGGACGGCTCGGCCAGCACCAGGATCTCTTTGCAGAACCGGGCCACTTCCATGAGGTTGTGGGAAATATACAGAAACATCTTGTGAGCAAACCGCTCCTTGATGGCCGGCAGAATGGTCTGTCGCAGTTTTTCATCCACATTGGCCAGGCTTTCATCCAGAATCATCAGGTCAAAATCCTGGAGCAGGTACCGGATCAGGTTCATACGGTTCTGCTGTCCCATGGACAACTGGGAAAACCGGGCGTCCAGCACCGGTTCCAGGCAGAAGAGCGCGATGAGTTCTTTTTTGAGGCCCTGCCGGTCCGGCGGGCAGACCTGGTCCAGATGGCGGCCGACAGCAGCCCATCCCGGCAGCCTTTCCAGATTATAGGTGTACAGAATGGTGTCAATGCCCGGGGTCTTCACGGGCTGATCCGGAAGATCCCCGTGCCGTGTCAGCAGTCGGGCAAACGAGGTCTTTCCCACCCCGGACGGCCCGAACACCGCATAAAATCCGGGGCCTGTCATGGAAAAACTCAAGTTGTCAATCACCTGGAGTTCCGATCCCGGATAAGTAAAATTCAATCCATTGCATTCCAGACGCATTGATATCCTCTCAAAAAGGGTTCGCGTTTTTTTCCTGCAACGCCTGTTCAATCTCCTGCCGGGTGTGTTTGATTCTTTCCAGAAGTGGAGACCGGGTCTGTTCTGCAATATTGACTGCGGTTTGAATCACCGTCAGGGCCCGGGCAAAGTCGCCCTGACGGGCCAGGGCTTCGGCAAGGTTGTTGGCCGCAGCCACATGATCCGGATCCGCTGCCAGCAGGGTCCGGTAAAGGGGCTCGGCCCGGGCCGGCCGTTTCTGTTCCAGATGATTGTTGGCCAGGGCGAACAGAACCATGGAATTGTCAGGCCATGCCGCCAGTGCCGCCTGGTATGCTGCTGTGGCGGACACGGCATTTTCATTCCCGGCGGACTCAAACGCAGCCACGGCGGTCATATAGGCCAAAGGATCCGCCGTTTGCGGAAGATCACCGGGACTCAAGGCGATCAGGCCCCATGACCCGGCACGCTGCCAGGTCCGGTTGAAATCCGCAACCGTCATCTCCACCCTTTCTTTGGTGCCGGAACGCAACACAAGCCGGTCCGGGGGCAGCACGCCGATCACCACCGCATAGTGGTGGATCGGCCACCGTTCAAATCCTAAGTTCTGAAGTACCAGTACCGGGTGCCCGGATTGAATCTCGGCTGTGAGCCCGGTCAGGTCGGAAGGTATCGGATAGGCAATCCGTCCCCATTGCCGACACGCGGCAGCCAGTTCCATCTGAAGGCTTCCCTGTCGCCCCGGCAGATAAACGGCCGGGACCAGATCATCCGGATGGACCGCAACGCCGGAAGCTCCCAGCAGCATGGCCAGGGCTGCCGGGCCGCACTGGTATTTTTCCTGGGCAAAAAAAGGCGTGTCCGTCAGTTCCACGCCTTGATCAGGCCCCACAAGCCGGACATCATTTCTGCCGGCACATCCGGTCCCGAAAATCAGCACCAGGACAGCCAGAAAATAACATGTCCGGGTCATGCGGTTCGGTTACAACCGGTTGAAAACATTGGTGACACCCACCAGTTCAAGGACGATCAATACCACCAGAACAATGCCAAGTACCGCCAACACCCCGGAACCGGCCGGCAGTTCATCAATGCGGTTCTGAAGCTGCGACACCTCCTGATCGGTCAATCCCGCGATGCGGTTTGCCGCATCATCCGGGTTCACACCCAAAGCCATCATTTTCTCTCTCACATCTTCCCGAGCCATCAACGATGCCAGTTCCCCCCGGGCGGCATCAGCCTCCTGGCTCAGGTACATGCCGGTGTCGATCATTTTGGCATCTATAACTGGAACCACCGCGCTGGTGATCACAAAGATACCGATCAAAAGAAAAATACAGGTCTTGGTAAGCTGACGGATCATGATAATTTCCTCCATGAAAACGGTTGATAATTGAATCAAGGGTAATATGTTTACCCCGCATCGTCAAGAGTTATGGGCTGAAACACCTTGGTGGGGAACCCTCTAAAAGGAATCTCAAGGGTAGCGGCATGCTTAGTCTTAAGATGAGACTACCGTTTATTTTGCTTGAAAATATCCCAAGGCCCTGATATAAAGGGCGTTGTTTTAAAAAGCCGGCGTAACTCAGGTGGTAGAGTAGCTGATTCGTAATCAGCAAGTCAGCAGTTCGAGTCTGCTCGCCGGCTCCATTGAAAGACAAGGGTTTTCAGCTTTTGGGTTGAAATCCCTTTTGTTTTGTCCACCCATTGTCCACCATTTATGCTTGCCCACCATCAGTCCACCGCTTATATTTCACAAACATTATTGCATCCTCGTCGCAATAATTCCGCAGCCATGCCCGGTGGTTCTCAAATGTTTTAACCGATCTGCTGTCACCCCCACCCGGCTAAACTACCACTTTGAACGCATTATCCGGTGAAACACCTCGGCATTTTGCGGTGATTTTATCCAACAGATCCGACCAATCATCAGCATGCCGTTGTCATGATTCTTAAGTATGTCTTGCCAACCTGGTCTTCCGCCGTTGCGACTCGACAGTCCTTGATATGAAAGTTGTGGTTGAACTCTGAAGGAATCAATGATATCGACAAATAGAGAACCTGGTTTTCAAAGAGCATTACAAACCGTGAAATTCAAAGACATAGCCGGACATCTCTGAGGCTCGATGAAACAGAGATGTCAGACTATTTTCCATGCAATTGATTTTGTTTTGACACGGGAGAAAGATCCCTTGACGTTTAAACGGATTTGGCGTTAAAAATGATGGCCCGTTTTTAACTTCGCTGTTTACGGATTTTGCCACAGAAGAACAAAAAAAAAGGATAACGGATGAAAGAAAAAACACAAAAAAATGTTCGAACCGCATTTGTAGGGGAAGCCAAAGCCTATTTCCGGCTGCTGGCCTATGCTGACAAGGCAGCGGAAGAGGGAAACCAGCAGATAGCACTTTTGTTTCGTGCCATTGCCGAGGCGGAACGGGTGCATGCCACACGCAATCTTAATTTGATGAAAGATGTTGTTGTCAAAGATACGGACACCAACCTGGAAGCCTCTTTTGAACGGGAAAAATCCATCAGCACAAATGAATATCCGGATTTTCTGAAAGACGCGGAAGATGAGGGTGAAAATGCTGCGGCAATTGTGTTTTCCCAGGCCCGGGATGCTGAAGAATATCACGCCAAGTTGTATGAGCGGGCCATTTTCCAGTCTATGAAGGAAGATGTGAATGCCTATCAGGTCTGCCAGGTCTGCGGCTATGTAACGGATAAAAAAGCACCCAAAAAATGCCCGGTATGCGGTGCGCCACAGGAAAAATTCAAAAACATTGCACCGGATTCTGATTGTTAGCAGAAGGTGAAAATGTTTCTGAGCTAAAAGTCCGTGTCAAAATTCTGTGTCACGGGTCTGGGCGCTCAGCAGATTCTCAATTGCTGCGGCTGCAACTTCGGGGTCCCCGCCCTTGCCGATAACAGTCAAAAAGCGGTCCTTGTCTGTTACGTCAGGGAAAATGGAGATCTCATATCGTCCGCCCACGTATTGAAAGAGAAAGGCCTGGGAAGAGTTGGCAAATTCAAGAACGCCCTTGGCCCGGAAAATTGATGCCGGAAAGCGCTCCACGGTTTTGATAAAGTCCTCTTTGTCCACTGGTACGGTCAGGATGACACTTTTGGACCAGAGTCCTTCCTGCAGGTGGGAAACTTGATGCAGGGCTGGGATGGTATGTTTTTTGTCCCGGGGCGTGAGGTCGTCGGCATCCAGAATCATGGCCGGAAGCAACTCCCCGTTGGAGACGGGAAAAATCGGGGCATGGGAGTTGTGTCGCTGTATGGCTTCGGTCACGGCTGCAAGTTCCTGCTCGGAGACCAGGTCCTTTTTGTTGAGCATGAGGATGTCGGCGCTTTGGATCTGTTCCGAGGCTACCGGGTGTTCGGACAAGGTTTTTCGGGCATTGGGCAGATCTACCACTGTGACGATGGAATCAAAACGCACCAACTCGGACAATTCTTCCATTTCTTCAAGCAGATTGAAGGGATTGGCCAGGCCTGTGGTCTCCACAAGAATGTAATCCGGATCAAAAGAGGACAGTATGCCGTTGACAGCGCGTTTAAGACTGCCGGCCAGGGTGCAGCACACGCATCCTTCATCGATTTCCGTGACTGTGTAGTCCAAAAGTTTGCCGTCAAGCCCCTTTGCTCCGATTTCATTCTGTATAACAGCGACAAAACGGCTACGCTGATTCTGGTACTCAATGAAGTATTGCAGGAAGCTGGTCTTTCCCGACCCGAGAAATCCGGTCAGGATGATGAGCGGCGGACGTTCGTCAATTCCCAGGGCTTTTTTGTCAATGGTTGAAGATCCCTGGATCTCATGGGCCTTCCACCATAATTGGTCCTGAAAACCTTGGGGCAGTTCCTGGCCCTGACTCCAATGACGGATTTCCTGGGATTCTTTTGGACAGGAATAGCAACATTCAAAAGGACCGGATCCATATCCCAGGATGAAATGGTGGCAAGGGATTTCATCGGACCGGATTTTTTTGCTTCTGCCTTGACCAGTGAGGATGACTTCAAATCCGGGCCTGATGCATTCTTTAAGAAAAACAGGCGGTTGGTTGAGATTGAAAGTCACGGACGCGGCCAGGGTGTTGAAAAAGGCGGTGGCGGTGGCCAAAGCGGGGAAATTTTGATCCAGTCCACCGGGTTCGATGAGAAAGACTTCTTTTCCGTTCTGTTCCAGGTGGACCCCGGGTTCAGAAACACTACGCAGCGTTTCCTGGGCCTCAAGACCGATGCTCAGGAATTTTCGGTCAGCGTCAAAGCAAATAAGTATGTCGGCCAGGGAAAAAAAAGTGGCAAATTCTGGATATGAAGCGAATTCCCGGATCCAGGAAAAATATTTTGAAGATTGGGCCAATGCTGCGGCCTGGAGGGAGCAGCATTCCACAAGTTCTTCATCCGGGTGAGGAAAATAGTGAAGCAGAAATCTTGTCCGGCACCGTTTGGGATCATTGTCCGCTCCATGAAACGCCAGACCAAAAACGCCGTCATATCCCTTGATCTTGGCTGTCCAGCATTCCACTGTGCCAGAACCTTGTTTCAGCCCCCTCCAGCCGATGACATGCCGCAGAACCGGCACGAAATTCGTCCGCATAAGCACGGTCTTCATCACTTCCTGAGCGACGGCCTCGGGGGTGTTGATCAGGTTCCGGGGGAAAAGGTGGTCAAAGAGCATGATGGATTCCAGGAGGTGTTTTGTCCCCCGGCGGCGGCGGGTGTCTGCTGCCGCCGCCGCCGGGGGTGTTTTTTCAGACGTCTATGCCAAAACCGATTTTATCTCCGTTGCCCAGGTACACCTTGTCTTTGGAACGGAAACGTGCAGTCCCCTCCACAACGGGATATCCGGCCTCCACGAATTTTTTGGCGCACAGGATGCCTGTGCAGTGGTTACATCCAATTTTTTTAAAGTCATATCGGCCCAGGGAAATGACCAGATCGTCGTATTTGGGATCCCAGTCTTCAAAGGGGGAGATGTGCAACCCACCGTAAATACCGTAGAGCTCGTCGTTTTCGTATTGTATTTCCTGGTAAGCGGTTTCAGCGAATTGGATGATGCTCTGGTGGCAGCATCCGGTCACGCTGACCAGGCCAAGGTCCTTGACGTTGAAGTACATGGACTGTTCACCATAGACCCTGCAGATGATGGGAATGTCAAAGACATAGGTGGCCATGCCTGAAGCTATGGGCTTGAGTCCGGCCTTGACCTTGATCACTTCACCTTTATGCCCGGAATCCTTGAGGTATTGCAGGCCCTCGTCGTAAAAGGTGTCCGGGACATAGGTGGTGATGGTGGGATCATATTTGAACGTGACTGGAATGCCCCAATAATGATCGAAGTGTTCATGGGAAATGAACAAGGCTTCGATTTCCCTGTTTTTGAGCATTTCATCAATGCCTTCGCGTTTGAAACATTCATCCATCCATTTGTAGGACCATCCGCTGTCCAGGAGGTATTTGTGCTTTTTGCCATTCAATTCTTCCATCTCAACGAGGCAGGCGAATCCTCCGGCGTTTTCCGGATGCACCGAGAGTTTTTCCGTAATGCTCCAGGCCTCTTCAAGGTTGTTCGGCAAAAGATGCTTGATTTTTTCAATACCCTTTTCATAACTGCCTTTGCCAAGGCCCTTGCCATTGCCGAATGGCGGCCAATTATAACTGTACTGGTCAACGAGCAGGCCACCGGCACCCTTGATATCACCCATGAGATCGGCATTGCTGAACCAACTGGTTTCCGATATATTGGTTATCTTAACGCTTTTACATACTCCGATATCAACCATTTTGCGCTGTGCATCGGAAAAAAACACTTTGCGCCATGGGCTGTAAGAGTAGGCACCCATGGCCAGGAAACCTCCACCAAGCGCACCCATGGCCACGCCCTTGAAAAAATCTCTGCGGCTGATCTTGTTTTTATCGGCACTCATAATATCTCCTTGTCTCTTTGTGTCTATTTGATAATGTTGATGGATTCATATATCCAGGGAAGCACGCCCAAGAAGATGAAATAGGTGGCTATTCCACACACCAACCCGACACCGAGCCCCCAGCCCAAAGTGGGGCTCCATCTGAGGCTTTCGATTTTTGCCTCTTCAGTTGCATGGTCAGCAGCGATTTCTTCTGCAGTCTTGGGCACCATTTTCCATGCCGGCCAGTTGTCCATGAACCAGTGATGAACCAGCCAAATATTGATCAACCAGATGGTTGGAATCATCGGAAATTGCTGGGGATGGGAAAACCCTTTTTGGGTGCCCAGAAAGGTATGCGATGTGGCGTAATAGAAAATATAAAGCGCAAACGCGGCAATAATGGTGATGAGCGTGCGGACGAGCACATTCACCGGTAGGCTGAAGCGACGGGGCCAGTTGTTACAATAAAAATTGAGGAACAGGGCGGGAACCAGCCAAAAAACAGCCATTTCACCGACATGCAGCCAACGCCAGTCTGGAGCGAAATCGCGTCTTGTGCCCCTGATGGCTTCGCCCCATGTCAGTTCTTGGGCAAAATACAAAAAGAGATGCAGTGCCCAGGCAATGGCGATGATGCCGAAAAAAGCCACAATGCGACGTTTCCAATTGGTTTTGATCAGCTTAAAGGGATATCGCTCCCAGATGGTTTCCACCATCCAGACCGTGACCGTGGCACACATTATCCAGGATACATGGAAATTTCCAGAAACCGTATTCGCAAATTTTTCCCAATAAGGCGGTGCAATCGAGGTGAAATACTGCCAGGGATAGTAGAGTATGCCCATGTGAGAATGCATGGTCACAAAATAGATCACTGTGCTTAGGAAAAAGGTCATGATCAGGATACTGATGCCTTTGCCCGGCTGATTCATTTTTTGCCAGGGGACCTCTTCACAGGCCACAACCCACGCCGGGCTGAGCCAGGAAGCAATGGCTGCGAACATCAAACAGGCCAGGGCCGCGTATTCAATGGCAAAAAACTCCGTTACACCCGGCAGTTTCACCAATTGATCGGGATTGAAATAGGCCAGTCCGTAATTGCCCAGAAAGTATTCAAAGAATCCTTTGATCAAGACCCAGAGAATGACAACCGAAATGGCTGAGAGAATCGCTCCTTTAATGACCGGATGGGTATTTTCAAGCCACTTGCGTTTGAAAGGCCAGTAATTGAAGATGTAGACCATCCAGATGAGCATGATCAGCCACCACCGGGTGTACATGTAACCCACATAAGGGGTATACATACGCATCAGTCCTCTTGGATCCTGGAAAATCCACCACGTGAGGTAGAACACGGCCAATGTCAGCACCAGTGCCACGAGAGCAGGGATCGGCTGTGGCCATCGTTTGACAAGCTTTCGCTCTTCAAGATAATTTTCACCATATCTTTCCATACACCCTCCTTCACCAGATTCGGATTTATGAAACGTTTATTCAGCAGACAGAAAATATTTCCGTCAATGATCTGACAACCCTCTGTGACAATATAAGTGAAGCACTTACCCATTGAAAAATTAGTGCAGGACGGGTAAGGATTAAAACTTATGAAACCGAATAAACAGCAATATTGATGCCAAAAAACATGAAACATGCGAAAATTATTCAGAAACCATGGCCCTGCTTCATGGCAGGCATTTTTCTAACTCAGGATGCCTGCGATTTTTATATCGCATTAGTGCAACTTTTCAGCCTTCCACAGGGGCTAAAGTGCAACAGACCTCCTGCGTCAGGATAGATGTCGCCGTAACTAAAAATTGAAAAAGGGGCATTGAGGTGGGTGACCGACATGGGATATTTTAGACAGGATCAGGAACAGATTATCGGCAGTTCGTTTTATGTGGTGGATCCGGACACAAATATGGCTGAAGTGGCATACATGATTTTACACGAATGGCAAGGCCGGGGGGTGGGCAATGTGGAAATGTTTTTTTGACAAGCGTTTCCAGGCCCCAAAATGCTAACCTGAAAAATTTTTTATCATGGCATTTGATCATTTTTTTCTTTTTTCATCAAATTTATCAAAATCAGTACCAGCAAAAAACCGGTGGGAAAGGCCAGAACCCATATCAGACGCAACAGCCACACCAGAAACTCCGCGTTTTCCATGGAAGTGATGAATTTCGGGGCAGGTATCGCCATGGAGGCAACAAATCCGAGGATAAGCAGACGGGGAAGCCAGTATGTGATTTTGGGCCACATGAAACCGATTATAGCGCCTGAAATTTTTTTTTGTAAAGTCTTGCGGCCAATTATAAAAATCCATCGTAACGCTCTGATGGGTCAAAAACGCTTGAATGATTTTCAGGTTGACACGCATGTGGCTGATCTTTATAGTGCGGGAACTGAACACGTATCCCGATAAAAAAAGCGATGGTCCCCATGAGTCAGAAACTGTTGATGAAAAACCTGTTGTATCTTTTTATGATTTTAACCCTGTTTTTCCACAGCACGGTATTTGCACAACAGCCACCTGCACCCCAGGTGCGGGTAATGACCATCAAAGAACAGAACGTGGTGCCGGCAAGCGAATATGTGGGTCATGTGGAAGCGATCCAGACCGTGGAACTGCGGGCCCGGGTGGAAGGTTTTCTGGAAGAGGTCAGTTTTACGGAAGGGGATTATGTCCAGGAAGGACAGATCCTGTACCGCATTGAACCGGATGGGTATCAAGCCCGGGTGGCCATGGAAAAAGCCCGGGTGGCCCAGGCCGAAGCAGAACTGGCCCGGGCTGAAAGCCATTTGAAACGGATGCAGACCGTGAACCCCCAAAGCATTTCCGCCCTGGATCTGGACAATGCCGTGGCAGCCGAACTTGCGGCCAAAGCCAATCTGGCCGTTGCCCGGGCCACCCTGGAAAACAGTGAACTGAGCCTGGCCTACACCACCATTTCCGCGCCCATCGCAGGCCGCATCGGCCGCACCGAATACACCCGGGGAAACCTGGTCAATCCCGCGTCCGGTGTGCTGGCCACCATCGTCCAGACCCATCCCGTCCGGGTGGCCTATGCCATCAGCGAAAATGATTTCAATGCCGTGAAAAAAGCGCTCCGGGAAATGGACACGCCTGGAGAAAAGCAGCTTTCCCCCCGGTTGATTCTGCCGGGAAATGAACTGTTTCCGGAAACCGGACAGGTGATTTTTGTGGACAACCGGGTGGACAGGGCCACCGGCACCATCACGGTGCGTGCCCGGTTCGAAAATGCCGACCGCCTGCTGCTGCCGGGACAGTATGTCACGGTCCAGGTCCGGGCCGCAGACCCGAAACTGATGCCCGCGGTGCCCCAGTCCGCAGTGCTGGTCAATCAAAACGGCCGGTATGTATTGACCGTCAAGGACGGGATCGCCACCCCGCAACCCATTGTCACGGGCACGGCCCTGGACCGGATGTGGGCTGTGGAATCCGGACTTGAGGCCGGGGATCAGATCATTGTCAGCGGAATCCAGAAAGTACAGCCCGGCCAGCCGGTCACGGTGCTGCCGGCAGACCCGGAGAACTGATCCATGATTTCCAATGTATTTATCCACCGGCCCCGGCTGGCAGGGGTCGTTTCCATCGTCATTACCCTGGCGGGTTTTCTGGCACTCATGAACATTCCTGTGGCCCAGTATCCCCAGATCACCCCGCCGGTCATCAATGTGTCCGCATTCTATCCCGGGGCCAATGCTGAAGTGCTGGCCCAGACTGTGGCCGCCCCTTTGGAAAAAGAGGTCAACGGCGTCTCCAAAATGCTGTATATGTCTTCCACCTGCTCGGATACGGGCAATTATTCGATGCAGATCACCTTTGAAACGGGCAGTGATCCGGACATCAACCAGGTGAACCTTCAGAACCGGATCCAGCTGGCCACGCCCAAACTGCCGGCCGAAGTCGTGGATCAGGGTATCAGTGTGCGCAAGCGCTCCAATGACATGATGGCAGCCATCAGTTTTTATTCACCGGACAAGACACGGGATCTGCTGTTTTTAAGTAATTATCTCAGTTCACAGGTCAAGGATACCCTGATCCGTATCAACGGGGTCAGCGATGCCATGATTTTCGGGGAAAAAGAATACAGCCTGCGCATCTGGATGGACTCGAAACGAATGACCGCTCTGGGTCTGACCGCCAGTGATATCATCGCCTCGATTCGTAACCAGAATGTCCAGGCATCCCTGGGAACCGTGGGCATGGAACCGCTGGAACACAAACAGCCGGTCCAGTTTTCCCTGCGGGCCAAAGGACGGCTCACCGATGTCCGGGAATTTGAACAGATCATCGTGCAGACCAATGACCGGGGCGGGCTGGTGCGGCTCCGGGATGTGGCCCGGGTCGAGCTGGCCGCCCGGTCCTATGACACTGAATCGATTCTCAACGGAACACCGGCCAATACCCTGGCCGTGTACCGGGATTCAGACTCCAATGCCCTGGAAACCATGGAAGCGGTTCGCAAAGAACTTGAAAACCTGAAACCCGGTATGCCCGATGATGTGGCCTATGAAATCATCCTGGACACCACCCGGTACGTCTCCGCCGCCATTGATGAGATCATATTCACCCTGGCCCTGGTCACCCTGCTGGTGGTGGCGGTGATTTTCGTGTTTCTCCAGGACTGGCGGGCCACCCTGATTCCATCCGTGGCCATCCCCGTATCACTCATCGGCACTTTCGCCATCCTTATGGCTCTGGGATTCAATGCCAACACCATCACCTTGTTCGCCCTGATCATGGCCATCGGCCTGGTGGTGGATGATGCCATCGTGGTGGTGGAAAACGTGCACCGGGTCATGCATGAGGAAAATCTGGACGCACCGGCTGCCACGAAAAAAGCCATGTCCCAGGTGGTGGGCCCTATTATCTCCACCACCCTGGTGCTGTTTTCCGTGTTCGTGCCCGTGGGATTCATGCCCGGGATCACGGGCGAGCTGTATCGCCAGTTCGCCGTCACCATGTGCAGTGCCGTGCTGCTGTCCGCCACCTGCGCTTTGACCCTGAGCCCGGCCCTGTGCGCCACGTTTCTGACCCGGCACCGGGTGGCGGCAAAAGGCCCGTATGCCTGGTTCAACCGCCTGGTGGATGCCAGCCGCAAAGGATATGTGACCGGTTCCGGGTGGATGATCCGATGGCTGATCATTCCGGTGCTGCTGTTTGCCGCAGTGATCACCGCTGTGGTTTTTCTGTTCATCCAGACCCCCACCAGTTTTCTTCCCCAGGAAGACCAGGGCTATTTTCTGATGAATGTCCAGCTGCCCCAGTCCGCATCCCTGTCCCGCACCGCCGCGGTGATGGATCAAATCACAGGAGAAATACGAAAACTGGACGGCGTGGCCAACATGATCGGTGTGTCCGGATTCAGCCTGCTCAGCGGCAATGCCGCCAATGTGGGATTTTCCCTGGCGATTCTCAAACCCTGGGATGAACGCCGGGAACCCCACCAGCAGATGGCTGCCATTGTCAGACAGGCCCAGGCCCGGCTGGCGGCCATTCCGGATGCCAATGCGTTCGCGTTTGCACCGCCGCCCATCTCCGGTCTGGGCGCCAGCGCCGGATTCAGCTTTCAGCTCCTGGCCAAACAGGGCCAGGACCCCAAGGAACTGTTCGGCATGGCTTTGGGGCTGATGATGGCTGCCAACCAGGATCCGGTCCTGGAGGGAGTCTTTACTACCTATACGGCCGATACCCCCCAGATATTCGTGGATGTGGACCGGACCCGGGCCCAGTATCTCAACGTCCCTGTATCCCGCATTTTCTCCACGCTCCAGGCCCATCTGGGGTCCGCATATGTCAATGACTTCAATCTCGGAGGCCGGACCTATCAGGTCAAAATCCAGGCCGATGCCCGTTTCCGGGATACCATGGAAGATATCCAGGACCTGTATGTGCGCAGCAATGACGGCAAAATGATCCCGCTTACCAGCCTGGTGACCCTGCGAACCGTGCTGGGCCCCCAGCTCATCAAGCGGTATAATCAGTTCACCAGCGCGGATTTCAATGGCAACCCGGCCCCGGGGTTTTCCTCGGGCCAGGCCATGGATGCCATGGAAAAAGTGGCCGCCGATGTGCTGGCCCCGGGGTTTGATTATGAATGGTCCGCCTTGTCCTATCAGGAAAAAACCACGGGAAACGAGGTGGTATGGCTGTTTGCCCTGGCCCTGGTGTTTGCCTTTCTGTTTTTAGTGGCCCAGTATGAAAGCTGGACCCTGCCGTTGTCTATTGTTTTCACCATACCGGTAGGGACTCTGGGCGCTCTGGGCGGCCTGTGGCTGCTGGATATGCCCCTGTCCATCTATGCCCAGATCGGCCTGGTGCTCCTGGTGGGACTGGCCGCCAAAAACGCGATCCTGATTGTTGAATTTGCCAGAAACCAGCGCATGGCAGGACTGTCCATTGCCGAGGCTGCCGTGGCCGGCGGGGCCATCCGTTTCCGGCCCGTGCTCATGACCTCTCTGACCTTTATCTTCGGCCTGGTACCCATGCTCATCGCCACGGGGGCCGGGGCCGGCAGCCGTCGGGCCATTGGCACTGCCGTGTTTTCCGGCATGTGCGTGGCCACTTTTTTCGGGATTTTTCTGATTCCGGCCCTGTACTATATTTTCCAGACCATCAGCGAGAAAGGCCGGGCCCGGCGGGAAAGAAAAAAAGCACAAAACGATCACTGAGATATCAGCTTCTGCCGCCGCTCCAGTGGAGCCGGGTTTTGAGCACCTTGTAATAGGAATCCGGCTCAAACGCGATCATCTGCACGGCATGGGGGCTTTTGGACACAAAAATCCGGTCTTTGGGATCCATGTTGAATCCCTCCTGGCCGTCCAGGGTCAGGACAATGTCTTCGGGACTGTCCTCCAGCCGGATCTCGATGGCCGTGGTGTCCGGGATGATCAACGGCCGGTTGGTCAGGGTAAATGGACAGATGGGGGTCAGAATGATGGACGGCACGGCCGGATGGACCACGGGGCCGCCCGCAGCCAGGGAATAGGCTGTGGAACCGGTGGGCGTGGCCACGATGAGCCCGTCCGCCCGGAACGTGGTCAGATACACATGGTCCAGGTACACGGCACAGGATGCCAGCCGGGATAAAGCCGATTTATTGATCACCATGTCATTGAGCACATCCACATCCGCCATGACCGCATCCTTTCGCATCATCCGGATATTGAGACAGGCCCGCTCATGGATCAGGTATTGTTTGTTAAACACCTTTTCCAGCACTTCCTCCAGGTGATCTTCCAGAGTAATGGCCAGAAACCCCACTTCCCCGAATTTCACCCCCAGCAACGGAATATTTCTGGTTCCCACCAGCCGGGCCGCACTCAGAAACGTGCCGTCCCCCCCTAAAACCAGAATACAGATCAGGTCTTCGGGCAGAGACGGCAGTGAATTGTTCAGGATCACGACCCGGTCCTTAAGCCGGCGGACCAGTGTGTGGGCCGTGTCCCATGCATCGTCCTGGTGTTTGACAAAAATACCGATACGCGTCTGTTTGCTGGTGTGTGTCATGTGTTCCTGCTCAATGGGCCAGGGCCCAGTTTTCACCGGTGCCGAAATTGACTTTCAGGGGCACCTTCAACGGATGGACCCCTTCCATGATCTTTCGGGCCAGAGCGATCAGGTCCGATGTTTCCGCTTCCGGCACATCAAAAATGATCTCATCGTGCACGGATAGAATCATTTTGGATTTCATGCCATGGTCTTCCAGGGCCTTTGCCATCTGAATCATGGCCAGCTTGATCAAGTCGGCGGCACTGCCCTGGATCGGGGTGTTCACGGCGGCCCGCTCGGCAAAATGACGCTGATTGGCATTGGACGCATTGATATCAGGCAGGTTTCTTTTCCGGCCGAAAATGGTGGCGGTTTCCCCGGTTTCCCGGGTGCGGCGGATGGTTTCGTCAATAAAGGCTTTGACACCGGCGTAGCGTTTGAAATAATTGTTGATATAGGTATCTGCCATTTTCCGGCTGATATTCAGTTCTTTGGACAGGCGATACGCACTCATGCCGTAGATGATACCGAAATTGATCGCCTTGGCCTGGCTGCGCAGATCATGGGTCACAAACCCCGGCAGCACCTGAAACACCTCCACGGCCGTGCGGGTATGGATGTCTTCCTCATCACGGAACGCCTGGATCAGGATCTCGTCTTCGGCACAATGGGCCAGGATACGCAGCTCGATCTGGGAATAATCCGCGGATACCAGGGTACACCCGTCCGCCGGAATAAAGGTTTCCCGGATTTTTCTGCCTTCGGGCTTGCGGATGGGAATGTTCTGCAGATTGGGGTTGGAGCTGGACAGCCGACCCGTGGCCGTGATGGTCTGGTTGAACGAAGTGTGAATCCGGCCGGTGTCTTCATGGATCAACTGGCCCAGGGCATCGGCATACGTGGATTTGAGCTTGCCCAGGGTCCGGTACCGGAGCAGTTTTTCCGGCAGCGGATGAACACCGGCCAGCTTTGTCAGCACTTCCACATCCGTGGAATACCCGGTTTTTTTCCGGGTTTTCTTCACGGACTTGAGCCCGAGCTTTTCAAACAGGATCACGCCCAGCTGCTGGGAGGAATTGATGTTAAAGGTTTCCCCGGCCAGGTCATAAATCGCCTGCTCCAGCTGGTTCATTTCGGTTTCAAAGGTTTCGGACAGCCGGGCCAGGGCGGTTTTATCCACCCGGAATCCGGTCATTTCCATATCCGCCAGCACCGGAATCAGCGGCACTTCGATATTTGCCATCAGATCAGACAGCCCCTGTTTTTCCAGGTGTTCAGAAAACCGCTGATATGCCATGAACGTGAGATCCGCATCTTCGGCCGCGTAAAACAGGGCGTCTTTTGCCGGCACTTCCTGGAACCCGATCTGATCCTTTCCCTTGCCGGTGATCTCTTCATATGACACCATTTTGTAGCCGAACAGGTCCAGGGCGATCTGGTCCAGGCCATGGCCCCGGCGGGTGGGATTCAACAGGTAAGAAGCAATCATGCTGTCAAACGTCACTCCGTTCAACGGCATGCCGTACCGGGCCAGAACAATCATGTCGTATTTGATGTTCTGGCCGGCCTTGTGCTGTTTCGGATCCGCCAGCACCGGTCCCAGGATGCGCAGAACTTCCGGTTTTTCAATCTGCGGGGTATCATCGGTATGACCTAAAGGGACATAGAATCCCGTGTGGGCCTGAAAAGAAAAACTGATCCCCACCAGATCCGCGGTCATGGGATGGATGGCGGTGGTTTCCGTGTCAATGGCGAATATATCGGTCTCTCTGAGCGTTTGCGCCAGTTTTTCCAGTTCTGCGGCATCCGTGATCATCTGATAGTCTTTGTCGGCGGCATCCTGTTTTTCAGCAAATTCCCGGGCCAGGGTCTTGAATTCCAGTTCCTGGAACAGGTCAAACGCTTTGGCATTGTCAAAGGGTTTGAGTTTGAAATCCGCAATGGATGAGGTCACGTCCACATGACAGTCAATGGTGGCCAGATCCCGGCTCAGCAGGACCGTGTCTTTGCCGGTATTCAGGTTTTCGTACAGCTTTTTTTTGGATGCCACCTGATCCAGGTTGTTGTACAGATTGTCAATGGACCCGAATTCCGCCACCAGCTTGATCGCGGTTTTCGGCCCCACCCCCTTGACCCCGGGAATGTTGTCCGACGTATCTCCGGCCAGCCCGAGCACATCGATATACTGGTGCGGGGCAATGCCCATGTCCGCTTCCACCCCTGCCTTGTCCTGAACAATATCCTTCATGGGATCCCATAAAATACAGTCGTCTGAAATCAGCTGGATGAAATCCTTGTCCCCGGTGACCATCACCACTTTGAACCCCTGTTCCCGGGCGATCCTGGCATAGGTGCCCACCAGATCGTCGGCCTCATACCCGGATTTCTGGACAACGGGAATGTTCAAGGTGGCGATCATCCGGTGCACATCCGGAATCTGGACAGCCATTTCATCGGGCATGGGCGGGCGGTTGGCTTTGTAGTCGGCATATTTTTCATGCCGGAAGGTCGGCCCTTTGACATCGAAAAACACGGCCGCATAGGTGGGATTTTTTTCCCGGATCAGTTTCATCAGAATCCGGGTGACCCCGTAAGTGGCGTTGGTGGGATGGCCTTTGGCCGTGCTCAGATGCTGGATGGCATGAAACGCCCGGTATAAAAATGCGCTGCCGTCAATGAGAAATACTGTTTCCGGGGTTACCATCATAAATTTACCTGCCTTTTGGATATTGCAGTTTTTTTCAATAAAAGGCATATATACTATCTTTTAACCAAAAGGAGAAGTACAGATTTGCCATGACCGATGACACCCAAGCCTCCCGGCAGCAGAAACGCCGGGAAAAACGGATCCGGAACAGCCGCCGCCAGTGCCATTGCTGCAAACAGACCTTTATGTTCTGCTGGCACTGCCGGTGCGGGTTTTCCATCTGCCAGACCTGCATGCATGAAAACGCCTGGGGCATGACCTGCAACGGCATCACCTGGACCTGCCCGGACTGCGGGGCCCAGAACGGATACGGCAACCAATGACAGACCATCACCCGTAACAAGGAGGACACCCTTATGCCGGCACCCCTTAAAATCGGCACGCTCATCTCCGGAGGCGGCACCAATCTTCAGGCCATCATCGATGCCTGCAAACACGGTCGCATCCCGGCAAAAATAATGTTCACCGGATCAGACACCCCCGGGGTCCGGGGACTGGATCGGGCCAAACAGGCCGGTATCGCCACCTTTGTGGTGGATTATCAGCAGATCATCAATGCCTGCTGGCAACGGCATTGCGCCGGAAGACCTGCCGGAAGACTTTGATCTGGCCGAGGTAAGAGACAAGCAGAAACTCATGGACCCGAAAGACGAGCGCACCCGATTTTCTCCTTGAGTCCCGGGCCATGGCGGAAAAACAGCTTTTGACCCACATCCGGCCCTATGACATCGACTCGTTGGTGCTGGCCGGTTTCATGTGGTACTCACCCCGTATTCTTCATCGTGGACCGCATCAACACCACCCCGACAGCACCGGATCATGAACATTCATCCGGCCCTGTGCCGGCATTCCCCGGCACAGACGGATATGGCGACACGTTCCGGTACGGGTGCAAAAATCGGCGGTGCAACGCGCATTTCATCGATTACGGGGAGGACACCGGCCCCATCATCGGCCAGAAAGCCTTTGAAATCAAAGACACCGACACCCTGGAAGACATCAAGCGAAAAGGCCTGGAAAAAGAATGGGAACTCTACCCGGAATGCATCCGGAAATTCGCTGAATAAACTTGGGGAAACTTCGGGGTCAGGCCTGCGTTATCCGAGGAGTTTGAGCATCAGGGGCACGGCTGTCATGGTGCCGATGGAGGAACCCAGGTTGGTGAAAATCACCACCAGCAGAATCCGGGTGACATTGTTGCGCCAGAACCCCTTGAAGGACACGATATCTTTCGGGATCGCCTCCAGGTCCCGCACCTTGGGCTTGCGGGCCAAGGCTTCCACCATACCGGCCACCCAGCCCGCCGCGATCATGGGGTTCAGTGAGGTCAGCGGTGCCGCCAGCACCGCCGATATAATGGTGTAGGGATGGGCCAGGGCCAGGACCGCGCCCAGACCGGCAAAAATCCCGTTGGCCGCCAGCCAGATCCAGATCATGTCCGTGCCTGCATCCTTGCCTTCCATGGCAAACCCGACGGCAAACAGCACCAGAATCAACCCGGGAATCAGCCATTTGAGGATTTTTCCCAGAGACCCCGGCGGCGGCACCTGATTCAGGGATGACAGAGAACGGGCATTGCCGGATGCCAGATATTTTTTGATGCCCGGCACATGGGCCGCACCCACCACCGCCACGACGCAGTTTCCTTCGGCCGACCCGATCCGCCGGGCCAGGTACTGGTCCCGCTCATCAATCAGCACCTGCTCGATAATGGGATGAAATTTTTTCACATCCGCCAGCAGGGTCTGAAGGATATCTTCCTGCTTCATTTTCTCGATATCCGCTTCCTGGATATCATTGGCAGACCCGAAGGAAAACACCATGGAGGTCAGCAGCTTGATTTTGGCCCACAACCCCATGCCCCGCCATACCCGGGACAAGGTAATCTGGATATCGCGATCCGCCGGCACCACTTCAGCATCGATTTTTTCCGCCGCCTCAATGGCATTGATCATTTCCTGGCCCGGCCGGATATCAAACTTGTCGGCAATCTTTTTCTGAAACGAGGCCAGAAGCAGGTTCATGAACAGCATCAATGATTTTTTTTCCTTGATGATCTTGATAATATCCATGTTCCGCCACCGGTCCGTGTCCCGTATGGCGGACAGCCTTGTGGGACACAACTCCACGCACACCGTGTCCGGGGTTTCCGCTTCAATGGTGTCCGTCACCAGTTGGGCACTGTCCCGGGAGACATGGGCCGTGCCGATCAGAATAATTTGTGTGTCTCCCTGCTGCACCCGATGGATTGACGGGTTGTCCTCGTTTGTGTGTTCCATTCACCTGCTGCCTTTTCTTGGGAAAGGGGTAAAAATTACCGCCTGATTATACGCATTTTATCCGGCATGGCAACAGCTAAATCTTGACCTTCCGGCAGGGTTCTGGTATTGACCGGTGTATGAAATCTACAGATGAACAAATACTGCGATCCGCCAAGGAGATCATCGTCAAGTTCATTGAAATGGGCCGGCTGTCCCCTTCCAATGTACATGAAGCGTTCAAGGATGTGTATGCCACCGTGGACGAAACCGTGAAAAAACACATATTGCCCGACGGTCCGACCCATGACAACAAAAAATGAAGCGGCAGCCCCGAACGATGAGACTGCGGTCCCCCGGCTGATGCCGGGCATCCGCAACGGCCTGATAAAAGGCTGGCACGGATTTATCTGGCTGCTGAAGATCATTGTGCCCGTGTCGTTTGCCACCGGCCTGCTGGTGTATTCCGGGATCATCTATCAGCTGGATTTTCTGCTGAACCCGGTCATGACCTGGATGGGCCTGCCCGCTTCCGGGGCCCTGGTGATCATTGCCGGCATTTTCACGGGCATCTACGGCACGGTGGCGGCCCTGTCGGTCATGCCCTTTGCCATGGAGCACATGATTCTTCTGGCCGTGTTCACCCTGATCTGCCACAACCTGATCCAGGAAAGCATGGTCCAGGGACGGTCCGGCATCAATCCGTTTTTTGCCGCCGGGTTCCGCCTGGCTGCCGCATTTGCCGTGACTTTTTTGTGTGCCAAACTCATGGGCGTGACCCCGGACATGGCCGCCCCCCTGGCCGGGGCCACCCTGCCGGCCCAGGATCCTGCCTTTACGGCCTGGCTGGCCGGATGGGCCGTGGACACCCTGAAGCTGGTGATCCAGATCTTCTGCATCATCATGCCCTTGATGGTCTTGATGGAACTGGCCCGGGTGTTTCATGTCATTGACATCATCATCCGGCCCCTGGGGCCGGTGCTGGCGTTTCTGGGCCTGGACCGGTCCTGCGGCATGCTCTGGATGACCGCTGCCGTGTTCGGCCTGGCTTACGGATCCGCCGTGATCGTGGAAGAAACCCGGGCCCATGCCTATGAACCCGAAGCATTGACCCGGCTGCACCTGTCCATCGGCATCAACCATGCCATGATCGAAGATCCGGCCCTGTTTCTGCCCCTGGGCATCCCGGTATTCTGGCTGTGGATTCCCCGGCTGGCGGCCGCCGTCCTGGTCACCTACACCTTTTCTTTGTTCACGGCCCTAAGGAGATCGTATGCTCAGCGAACTGGCCATAAAAAAATTCGCAATTATTGATGACATCCGCATCTCTTTTCATTCCGGCCTGAATGTGCTGACCGGCGAAACCGGGGCCGGCAAATCCATCATCATCCAGGCCGTGAGCCTGCTCTTAGGGGCCCGGGCATCGGCGGACCTGGTGCGCACGGGTGAAGACAGCGCCGAACTGGAAGCCGTGTTTGACATCGCTCCGGATTCCGAACCGGCCCGGCTTTTGTCCGACCAGGGCATGGACCCGGACGAAGGACTGATCATCCGCCGGGTGATCCCGCGATCCGGCACCAGCCGGGTCTTTGTCAATTCCCGGCAGTCCACCCTGGAATTTCTCAAACAACTGACCCGGAACCTGGCCGGTATCTCCAGCCAGCATGCCCACCAGGGCCTGCTGCGGGATGACAACCATCTGGATATTCTGGACGAATTTGCCGGCACCCTGAACCTGCGCCGGGAAGTCACGGCCATTTACCGGACCCTGGTGCCTTTGAACCGGCAGATCCAGGAGATGGAAACGGAAAAAACCCGGCGTGAGGCCGAAAAAGAACTGGTCCGGTTCCAGGTGGATGAAATCCAGAACGCCGCCATCCAGCCGGACGAGGATGAACTGTTGGAAAACAGAAAACAGGTCCTGGCCAATGCCGCAAAAATATTTGAAGCCGTGAACCGGACCGTTCATCAGGTCTATGACCGGGAAGGGTCCGTGGTGGAACAGCTGGCCTCCCTGCAATCCGACATGGCCCGGTTCAGGGACGCGGACACCTCCCTGTCCGCAACCGTGGACCGCATGGATGCCGTGATCCTGGACCTGCAGGATATCACCCATACCCTCAGGGATTATTCACTGACCATTGACCTGGACCCGGAATCGCTGGATGCCGTGGACCAGCGCCTGGATCTCATCTCAAAACTCAAACGCAAATACGGGGGCAGCCTGGACACCCTGTTTGCAAGGTATACGGAACTGGAACACCAGCTGGAACAGACCCGGGACATGGACCGGCAGATTCAGGCACACATTGAGAAGAAAAAAGACCTGGAATCGCAACTGTGCCGGAAAGCAGAAACATTGTCCGGCCAGCGGCAACAGGCCGCCACCCGCCTGGCGGAGCTGGCTGCTGATGAACTGGCGGCCCTGGAGATGGACAAAGCCCGGTTCCAGGTGGAGATCTTTCATGAACCAGGTGATCCATCCAAAGACATCTGCACCCCGGCCGGCCACAGACTGTCTGCCACCGGCGCTGACCGGGTCCGGTTTCTGCTCAGCCCCAACCCGGGAGAAGCCCCGAAACCCCTGGCCAGAATCGCTTCCGGCGGCGAGCTGTCCCGGATCGTTCTGGCTTTGAAAGCGGTTCTGTCAAAAACCCAGTCTTTTGAAACCCTGATTTTTGATGAAGTGGATGCCGGCATCGGCGGGGCCACGTCCGACAAGGTCGGCCAGAAGCTCTTTGCCCTGGCCGATCATCACCAGGTGATCTGCATCACCCATCTGGCCCAGATCGCCCGGTACGGGGGCCATCAGTTCCGCATTGCCAAACAGGTGATCAACGGCCGGACCTGCACGGATATCGTTCCGCTGACCACCCTGGATGACCGCATCGATGAAATCGCCCGGATGATCGGCGGCACGTCCATCACCCCTGCCACCCGGACCCATGCCCGGGAACTGCTGACCGGCCTGTCAAATAATCCGTCTTGACAGGACCGGCCGGATCTGATTATATTACTGATTAATATTAGCAATCTATTGTAAATTTTAAACCATTTTAAAACCAAGGAGTTATCATGCCTATATATGAATTCAAGTGCACAAAATGTGATCACTTTTTTGAAGTCATCGTCATGGGGTCTCAGAAAGACGAGGCCGTGACCTGCCCGAAATGTCAATCCACTGAATTTGAGCGGGTGGTTTCTTCCACCAACTATGCCATGGGCACATCATCCGGCCAAAAAGCGGCCAAAGGGGTCACCACCCAGGAACGGAACTGTTCCAGCGGCTCATGCACCACCTACACGGTTCCCGGCGAAACCCGAAACTGATCACAAAATTAAGGAAACACAATGACAGAATATGCAAAACTGATTATTGACGGAAAAGAGATGCAGCTGCCTGTGATCACCGGATCTGAAGGGGAAAAAGCCATTGATATCCGGCAGCTTCGACAAGAAACCGGGTGTATCACGTTTGATCCCGGATACGGCAACACCGGGGCGTGCAAGAGCGCCATCACATACATGGACGGTGAAAAAGGAATCCTGCGGTACCGGGGCATTCCCATCGAACAGCTGGCGGAAAAATCCACGTTTGTGGAAACCGCGTACCTGCTCATTGTGGGACGGCTGCCCACCAGCGAGGAGCTGACCCGGACATCCGTGATGCTCAATGACTTTTCCCTGGTCCATGAAAACATGAAGGCGTTTTACCAGAACTATCCGCCCCAGGCCCATCCCATGGGGATCCTGGCAGCCATGGTCAATGCCATGCGCTCGTTTTACCCGGAACTGACGGACCTGGACGAGGAGATGAACAACACGTTTTTACGTCTGATCTCCAAAATCCGCACCATGGCGGCCATGTCCTATAAATTTTCCATCGGCCAGCGGGTGACCTATCCCCAGCCCGGCCTGTGCTACTGCGCCAATTTTTTGAACATGATGTTTGACAACGATGTGGTGCCGTATCATGTCGATCAGGACCTGGTCCGGGCGTTGAACGTATTCTGGATTCTGCATGCCGATCATGAACAGAACTGCTCCACCACAGCGGTCCGGGTGGTGGGATCCGGCCGGGTCAATATTTACTCAGCCATCTCCGCGGGCATCAGCGCTTTGTGGGGACCGCTTCACGGCGGGGCCAACCAGGCCGTGATCCAAATGCTCGAAAAAATCCACAAAGACGGCATGACCATTGACCAGTGCATCGCAAAGGCCCGGGACAGAGAGGATCCGTTCCGGCTCATGGGATTCGGCCACCGGGTCTACAAAACCTATGATCCCCGGGGCAAAATCATGAAAAAGATGTGCGATATCGTTCTGGCCAAGGTCAAACGAGATGATCCCCTGCTGGATATTGCCCTGCGCCTGGAAGAGGCCGCCCTGGAAGACAGTTATTTCAAGGACAAACATCTGTACCCCAATGTGGACTTCTACGCCGGCATTGTGCTGCGGGCTCTGGGCATCCCCACCAACATGTTCACGGTGATGTTCGCCATCGGACGGCTGCCCGGGTGGATCGCCCAGTGGAAAGAGGACATGGCAGACCCGGAAATGAAAATTTCCCGGCCCCGGCAGATTTACACCGGCAACACGGTCAACGATTACATTCCCATTGAAAAGCGGACTGCCAGCAACGGCACAGCGTAAGGCCCGGCCATGACACCGGCCCGCATCATCGCCCACCGGGGCGCCCGGAGCCTGGCCCCGGAAAACACCCGGGCTGCAGCAACGGCGGCGGCATCTGAGGCATGCTACGGGAAACCGATGTCCAGATCACCCGGGACGAGGTGCCAGTGCTGTTCACGATCAAGATCTTTGCGATTGCGCGGATGCCGGACCCGGTTCACGGGCGGCATTCAAGACCGCCGCCATTACCGGTTATCCGCATTTTCTCTGTAGAACTTCAGACCCTGGATGCCGGATCTGGGTTTGAGCAACCGACCCCGTTCTCCACCATCCGGAACCGGCAGATCCCACCCCTTCCCTTACCTGGCCGGGTTCAAAATAAATCCCCACCCTGGCCCAGGGCCTGGAACTGACCCAATCCCTGGACTGGCAGGTGAACCTGGAACTCAAGGATCACGGCACAGACCCCGACCCCTTTTACAGTGGACATCACTTTGGCGAAAATCGCAGACGCCGGTATCCGGCCCCACCAGGTGATTGTGTCCTGTTTCAACCATGCCTGGCTGGACCGGGTCCGGCAGCAGCGGCCCGATCTTCCTGTCCAGGTGCTGGTGGGATCATCCCCGGCAGACATGGCCCGGTTCCAGCCCGGCCCCGCTTTGATGTGTACAACCTCAATGCCGATCTGGTGGATGCGGGTTGTCTCCCGGCTGGTGCGCCAGGATTTCAGGTCAACCTGTTCACGGTGAATGATCCGCCACTGCGGCCCGGTTTATCGGGCCGGCGCCCGGCAGCATCTTCACTGACTTTCCCCCAGCGGTTCTGTGCATCTGCCCCCTGTAAAGAAAGCCCCTTGCAGACGTCAATACATAAAGTCCGGCATTAAAATCAAATTCAGTGAAACCCTGAGAAAAACATATTCGACAGTTGTTATACCAATAGTTATACTAAAATCATTCACAGGAGGTGACGGAAATGCCGCATGTAAAAACAGCCATATCCATCAAAGCGTTTTTTGAACAGATGGATATCATACTAAAAACATTGAATGTTTCCGAAGCCGGCTTTTACCAGCAGCCAGGAATACATTCAGCGACACAGCAACAATGAGCTTCTCAAACAGATCAATGACGCATATGACGATGCATCCGACCCTGAACCCATGGTTACAACAATGCGCCAATCATTATGACATGGTAAAAGATCAATGGTAATCAACCAGGGGGATATTTTCTGGATAGATTTCCAGCCCCCTGACGGATCCAGAACCAGGCTTTTCCGCCATCCTCATGCTGGTTATTCAAAACAACCTGTTCAACCGCAGCCCGGATCCTTACCGTGGTTGTCTGCACGCTCATCAACATGAAAGAGCCGGTGCGCCCGGCAACATCGTTTAAGCAAGGCAGAGGCGAACCTGCCCAAAAAGCGTTGTAAATATTGCAGATTTTCACCGTCAACAAGCGATTTGTCCAAAAAATCGGGACGGTAATCAAAAAAACGAATTCTTCAGGTGCTTCCAGGGTATTCTGCTTTAGACAGAGAGGTGGATTAAATTCCCTTTCTTTGGCACTCTGACGCAACTCAACTTAAAGATATAATAAAAATATATATTATATACATGAAATTTGAATTTGACTAAAAAAATCGGATGCAAACAAATTTAAACGGGGTTGATTTTTATCAAGCTCAAGAACTTTGGAATAATATCGATTTGGAAGAATTCCAGCAGAACCATTGGTGACCCAGATTCCTGATTATCGGCAAAATAGTTGATAAACATTGGACCGCGATAGTGACATATCGAAATGATTCCATTCGAATTATTTCCGTTCGCCGGGCAAGAAAAGGAGATTAAATTTTGCCAAGCGGAAAATTAGACAAACTGTTTGATGAAGGTAAAAGCGTATTCAAACATTTGGATCTTAAAAGCAAAAACGTAGCCCCAATCAGGAACAAAAAGGGTTAATGTCGACTTTCCGCTGTGGATGATTCTCGCTGGATAAGGAGGCCAAACGCTTAGGTGTTGCGCGTCAATGATAATTCTCAAAAATATGGCTTGCGGAGCGATTGCAGAAAACCGCGTCTATGAGAAAATATGAATACCGGCACGGTATCGGTTCAGCTGGATCTGTCGTCGATCCTTATCCCAGGCAGGCGCATCATTCTCACCAGCAAAGGCGATCGGTTGCCTTTATACCTGCATCATCCAGCACAGCGTACAGCACATGGAATCGATCCCCTGATCAGCGACGGCACAAATGCAGCTCTTTAATCAAAACATATCTATGACTGATCCGCCAGTCTGGGTAAAAATTCCACAATCCCAAATGATCAATGCGTTTTTTTAAAGGAATTCGTGGCGAATGAAAGTGCTTGTATTAGGCGGATGCGGCATTCAGGGCCGTACCGCACTGCATGACCTGGCTTCTGACGATCAGGTCACGGAAGTGATCTGTGCGGATTACGCAGTTTTGACGCGCTGTCAAGAATAAACCCTTTACCCCGATGGAAAAAATCACCCTGACAACCATTGATGCGAAAAGCGCGTGATCTGGTCAAGGTAATAAAAGCCTGAATGTGGCGATTGATCTGCGCGCAAAGAGATTTGCCGAGCCGGTGAACCAGGCAGCCTGACCACAAAAGTGTCGGTGGTGAACACCAATTACATGTATGACCCCGGCGACATGCACGAAAAAGAAGCCGCCGCCGCCAGCATCGCCATCTGCCTGAGTGCGGCCTGGACCCCGGGCATCGATCTGGTACTGTACGGCAGTGCATTCCTGGCGCTTTGACACCTTGAGCGCCATCAAATCCTACTGCGGCGGATTTCCGGAAAAAACGCGTGCGCAATCCGTTGAACTAGCAATCCAGCCTCCTGGATCTGGCGCGGGGTTCTCAGCTCCACGAAACGGGATTCCACTTTTATCATTGACGGCAAACGGGTGGACATTCCCGGGGCACGTCAGCACGATGAGGTCAACATCCATTCCGTGGATTTCCCCGGCCTGGGTACCCTGGAAGCGATTCCCAACGGCAATGCCGCATTTTTCACCGACCGCATGGGCATTGCCGACACCATTGTGAACACGGGCCGGTATTCTTTGCGCTGGCCGGGATGGGCTGCGATCTGGCGCCCCCTCAAGGATCTGGGTTTCCTGGACGAAACCCCGGTGCCCGGCCTGGGGGACGGCACCATTTCCCCCATGGATTTCATGGACAAATTTCTGGCCCCCCGTCTGATTTATCAGGACAACGAAAAAGACCTGGTGGCCATGCTCAACATATTTGAAGGCTTCATGGCCGGCAAAAAAATGCGGCTCACATCCACCCTGCTCATTGAACGGGATCTGGACACCGGCCTGATGGCCATGAGCAAGGGCGTGGCATATTCCGCCGTCACTGCCGCCAAAATGATCGCAAACAAACAGATCACCGACACCGGGGTACTGTCTCCCATGTTCCATATTCCTGAAGCCCCTTTTCTGGAACGTCTGAAAAAAAGAGGCATTACCGTGACGGAAACTCTGGAGGAAATCCAGGATTGATGCTGGGAAGTGTGCGGTATCGTACCGCTGATTTTTATATCAACCCAAGAAAAGGAGAACCCACCATGCGTCAGAAAACATTTTTCTCACTGGTCCTGGCACTGGCCGCTGTTCTGTGCTTCAGCGCCATGACTTTTGCCGGTACCCTCACAGACATTGTCAAACGCGGAGAACTGCGGGTGGCAGTGCAGTCCGGTGCCGCCCCCTATGCGTTTGTGGACAAGCACGGGGAGCATGCCGGTTCCATGATCGATTTCACCAAAGGCATGGCCGAGGCCATGGGCGTCAAACTGGTGGTCCTGGATTTTGACTGGGACGGCCTGATTCCGGCCCTGCTGTCCGGCAAGGCGGATATCCTGGCGGCCGACATGACCCCTACCCTGAAACGGGCATTGAAAATCACCTTTACCGATCCCTGGATCGAGGTGCAGCCCTGTATCTTCACCCGCCCCGACACCGACTTCCAGACCCTTGAAGATGTGAACAAAAAAGGCGTCACCGTGGGCGTGCTCCTGGGATCCACCGGCGAGACCATGGCCAAACAGTACATGCCCAATGCCGAGATCAAATCCTACAAAGGCGGGGGCCGCATGGTGGTCCAGGCCCTGATCGCAGGACATGTGGATGCCGGGGTCAACGATGACCTGGCCGTGCTCACGGTGCTGCCCGATTTTCCGCCCAATTCCGTGCGCCTGCTGGACAAGCGCCTGGGACAGGGCAAAGATCCTCTGGCCTTTGCCGTGAACCACGATTCGGTCAACCTGTGGCAGTGGATCAACCTGTACTTCAAGACCATCCGGGCCGACGGCACCTATGACAAAAACATTACCTACTGGATGGAAGGGACCGACTGGAAAAAAGACCATTGATCCGTTGACCAGCCATACCTGAATACCATCGCGATGACGCGTTATCAAAAACGGGGCATGTCCGGGTCTGTTTTTCGGACATGCCCTTTGGCAAAAGGGATGCGCCTATGCTGGCTGACTTTAACTTCAGAATTATCTTTGAATACCTGCCCCTGTTTCTGACCGGGCTCAGGTCCACCTTTTTTATCTCTGCCGTATCCATTTTCCTGGCCCTGATCGCCGGTACCATCGCCTGTGCCTGCCGGATCTCCTCCTTTAAGATGCTCAAATATCCGGCCATCGCCTATATCGAGGTCATACGATCCACTCCGCTGCTGGTGCAGATCTATTTTCTGTATTTCGGCCTGCCCACCTTAGGGATCCGGGTGCCGGAGATCCAGACCGGGATCATTGCGCTGATGCTCAACTCCGGGGCCTATATCGCTGAAATCATCCGGGCCGGCATCACCTCGGTGGATGACGGGCAGATCGAGGCCGGGGTGGCCTCCGGGCTCAACTATTTTCAGCGCATGCGCTTCATCATCCTGCCCCAGGCCCTGGGAGCCACGGTTCCCCCGCTGCTGGGCCAGTCCATTGTTCTGGTCAAGGATTCCGCGCTGCTGTCTTTGATCTCGGTCATGGAATTGACCCGGGTCGGCCAGACCATGACCTCGGAACGGTTCATGCCCACGGAAGCCTTTTTAACGGTGGCGTTCTTTTACATGTGCATCTATTTCTGTCTCAAGGCCCTGGCAGACTGGTCCCAGCGCAAACTGATATACAGGGAGGCGTACTGATCATGATGGCATTTTACTTTTCCCGGCTGGTGGAAATTTTTCCGTTTTTCCTCAAAGGATTGTGGATGACCACCCAGATCGCTTTTATCAGCCTGTTCACCTGCACCCTTCTGGGCTTTGTCTTAGGCATCCTGCGCTCGGGCAAAAACAGGATCCTCAAGTGGATCATCGGCGTGTATGTCTCCTTTGTCCGGGGCACCCCGTTCGTGGTCCAGATTTTTATCGTATTTTTCATCCTGCCGGAATGGGGCATCCAGCTCAAGGCATTTCCTGCGGCGCTCCTGGCCATGGCCATCATGGGGTCCGCGTTTATCTGCGAAATCGTGGCCGGCGGCATCAATGCCATTTCCAAGGGCCAGTGGGAGGCCGGTACGGCATCGGGTCTCAGCCTGATCCAGCAGCTGCGCCTGGTGATCATCCCCCAGGCCATGAAAGTGATCCTGCCGCCCCTGGTGGGCCAGTATGTGCTGCTCATCAAAGATACCTCCGTGGTATCGGTCATCGGCGTGATGGAACTGACCCGGGTGGGCTGGGTCACAGTGGTGAGAATCCCGGAAGGCCTGATGGTGTTTTCCCTGGTGGGTGCCCTGTATTTTGTGATTTCATACCCGTTGATCCTGCTGTCCAACTACCTGGAACGCCGGATGGCAATATAACGATTTTTTCAAGGATACCCGATGATTGAATTCAAGCAAGTGAACAAATGGTTCGGCAAACTCCACGTGCTCAATGACATCAACCTGGACATCGATCCAGGGGAAGTGCTGGTGATCTGCGGCCCCAGCGGATCGGGAAAATCCACCCTGATCCGGTGCATCAACCGCCTGGAGCCCATCCAGAAAGGGCAGATCATCGTGGACGGCGTGCCCGTGCACGACAAAGCCACCAACCTGACCAAACTGCGGGCCGATATCGGGTTTGTATTCCAGCAGTTTCATCTGTATCCCCACATGACCGTGCTCCAGAACGTCATGCTGGCACCGGTGAACGTCAGAAAAATGTCAACTGCCGACGCTGAAAAGATTGCCGGAGAGAAGCTCACCCAGGTGGGACTCACCGACAAAGCCGGGGCGTATCCGGGCCAGCTGTCCGGGGGCTGGAATATATTTTTTCTCACACGCGGGTGGCCATTGCCCGGGGCCTGGCCATGACACCCAAAATCATGCTGTTTGACGAACCCACCTCCGCCCTGGACCCGGAAATGATCGGCGAAGTCCTGGACGTCATGGTCAACCTGGTGTCTGAAGGCATGACCATGTGCGTGGTCACACACGAAATGGGATTTGCCAGAAAAGTGGCGGACCGGGTGTTGTTCATGGACATGGGCAAAATCGTGGAAACCGGCAAACCCGATGAATTTTTCGACAACCCCCAGACCCACCGGGCCGCGGATTTCATCAGCAAGATTTTGACCCATTGATGGGTGGCGGTTATCTGTTAAAATCAACGTATACCTTGCCATGAAGTTATATTTTTCAAGCCTTTTTATATTTTGATTGACAAAAAACGTTTTCTTATCCTAAGCTGAATCGGCCTTAAAAGCATCCGCCCAACATAAAAGGAAAAATACACCATTTTTAGAAAACCAGAGATATGTGACATTAAAAAACTGAAAAAGGGGAAAAAAATGAAATTTACCGTTAAAATTATGTCAAGTTTTCTGTCCGTCATTTGTGCGGTCGGCCTGATTTTTTCAGCTGCTGACAGTCATGCGGCCAAAGATGTTATCAAATGGAAATATAACTCATTGTGGCCCTCGGGCTTTGCTTTGTATGAGGCGGATAAATATTTTGTTGAAACGGTCAACAAATTGAGCGGCGGACGTCTGACAATCAAGCTTTATCCGGCCGGACAAATGATCGCGGGCCATCAGAATTTAGATGCCGTCAAAAAAGGGACCATGGAACTGGCCGGAGATTTCGGGCCTTACTGGGCAGGAAAAAACACCGCATTCGATCTTCTGGGCACAACCCCCATGGGAATGACATGGATTGATTACATACTATGGATTTACCATGGCGGGGGCCAGCAAATTTATGATGAACTTTACGGGGAACACAATATCAAATGGCTGCTTGAATCCATGACCCCTGTGGAATCAGGCTTTCGCACCAATGTTCCGATCAACAGCATCGAAGATTTCAAAGGCCTGAAGCTTCGTATGGGAAGTCTTTTCGGCCAGCGGATACTTGAAAAGCTGGGCGCCTCCCCCATAATGATGGACGGCAGCGAAATTTACGAAGCCGTATCCCGCGGGGTGGTCGATGGAGCGGAATTCAGTGTTCCAGCAGTGGACTGGTCGGCAGGCTTTCAGGAAATCGCTGACTACTGGTGCGCACCGGCCTGGTATCAGACAGCTATTGTTCTGGGCATCATGATAAATAAGGATGCATGGGAAGCCCTGCCCGATGATCTTAAAGACGTTGTGGTGCAGGCAAGTCGTGCCAGCACTGCCTATATGAGTACCTGGTTTGAATATCAGAATATAGAGGCGACTGAAAATTTCCTGAAAGAAGGAATCAAGATCACCAGCCTGGATGATTCCTCCATGCAGAAACTTCAGGGAATTATAAACGAAGTCCTTTCCGAAGAAGCGGCAAAAAACCCTGATTTTGCAAAAGTATTGAAATCTCAGGTTCAGTACATGAAAGACTTTGCGCCCGTTCGTTCTTATGAGAAGCCCTACACATTCGGGTTCAACCCTGAAAGCTACCCGGAACTTCCTTAATCTCTGCGGATTTCCTGGTGCTGATATGGATTCCCGGAAATATTTTTCCAGGAATCCATATTTATTTTAAGACTTAGAAGACTTAGGGGATAAAACGTATGAGCTTGGTAAAAAAACTGCTTACACTCATAGATACGATAAACACGTGGACAGGAAGAATCTTTGCCTGTTTGATTATTCCACTGATGTTTCTGATTGTTTTCGAGGTATTTACAAGACGTATTCTGGGAAACCCTACCGTCTGGACCTTTGAAGTAATCACCCAGTTGTATGCAGCGCTTTTCATGATGGCGGCGCCGCTTACTCTGCTGCTTAACAGGCACGTCTCTGTTGATTTATTTGCCACCCGACTGTCTCCAAAGGCCCGGGCGGTGATGGATATTTTAACGTATCTTATCTTCTTTTTCCCTTTTGTGCTGATTCTGTTTAACGAAGGCTTTGAATATGCCAAACTGTCATGGGAATTAATGGAGAAAAAACACTCGGCCGGCTTTGCCATGCCCATATATCCCCTTAAAACTATAATTCCTGTCACAGCGTTTCTGCTTTTTTTGCAGGGCATCTCTATTGTTGTTAAAAAAATTATCTTTTTAAAGACTGAGAGGTAGGCAATGTCACCAGAAACAATTCTTCCAATTCTTATGTTCGTTCTGCTCATCCTCGGTTTGTTGACGGGGCATCCCCTGGCTTTCACGCTGGGCGGACTGGCGGTTATCTTCGGATACATCGGTTGGGGACCGGATGCCTTCGGCATGTTTATAAACCGAATTTATTCCTCGGCCATGAACAATTACGTGCTGATCGCCGTACCGCTCTTTGTCCTGATGGCCAATTTCCTTGACCAGTCACGAATAATGGAAGGTCTGTTTAATTCCATGCGATACCTTTTCGGTCCAGTGCGTGGCGGTGTTGCCATCGCAGTTATCGTGCTGGGTGTGATTTTTGCCGCATGCACCGGAGTAATCGGCGCATCCGTTGTAACAATGGCACTGCTTGCCACGCCCCCGCTTCTGCAATACGGCTACCGCAAAGAGCTTATTGCAGGCACCATCTGTGCCGGCGGGACGCTTGGGATACTTATTCCACCCAGCATCATGCTGGTTCTGATGGGTTCCTACAGCGGGATCCCCGTAGGAAAACTTTTCATGGCCGCCATAATCCCGGGAATACTTCTTTCCGGTCTTTATCTCATATATATCCTTGTTAAATGCTGGTTGCATCCGGACTGGGGTCCGGCGCTGAGCAAAGAAGAAAGGAAGGATATGTCCATAAAGCAGGTTCTGATAGACTGTCTGAAAAATTTAATACCCCCGATTTTACTTATCCTCTCTGTTCTGGGTTCAATTTTTGCCGGCATTGCAACCCCTACAGAAGCTGCGGGAATGGGTGCCTTTGTTGCTTTTCTGATGATGATTTTCTACGGCCGTTTTTCCTGGAAGGCCCTGTGGCAGTCCATTATTTCAACAACCACTGTGACTTCAATGGTTCTTATGATCGTAGTGGGCGGCACCTGTTTTACCGGGGTATTTATAGGTCTTGGCGGGGATGATCTGGTCTCTTCAATGATACTGGGCATGGGCAGCAAATGGGCATCGTTTGCGCTTATGATGATCATCGTTCTGGTCTTGGGCATGTTCATCGACTGGATCGGCATTACTATGATATGCCTGCCTCTGTTTGTACCTATAGCCGCTGATCTGGGTTTTAATCCAGTATGGTTTGTAATGATGATTGCCATCAATCTTCAAGCGTCCTTTCTGACGCCGCCGCTCGGTTATTCATTTTTCTATTACAAAGGTGCCGGCGGTGCCACGGACAAGATCAGCATGATGGAGATTTACCGGGGTATTCTGCCGTTTATCTTTCTCATGATCATCGGCCTTATACTCTGTATTCTGATCCCGGGGCTTACGTTGTGGCTGCCGAGTCTGATGTAGATGAAACAATTGCGGCACTGCCGTTTCAGGAGAATAAAATGATTGCTGAAGAGATAAAGTCGGAATTAAAACAGGTCGTGGGTGAAGAAAGATTCTTTGATGATCCTGAAGAGATCGTCAGTTTTTCTTATGATGCATATATCCTCACGAGTGAACCGGATGTGGTAATTTATCCGAAAACAACCGAAGAAGTCTCCGGTATTATGAAAATCGCTGACAGGGAAAAGATTCCTGTTACCTGCAGAGGGAGCGGAACAAACATCAGTGCGGCATCGCTTCCTGTAAAAAAGGGAATCGCACTTTGCTTCACAATGATGAACAAAATCATTGAGGTCAACACCCGGGATCGTTATGTCATTGTCGAGCCCGGGCTCATAAACGGTGAGCTTCAGAAAATTCTTGCCAAGGAGAAGTTTTTCTACCCTCCGGACCCTGGAAGCATGAATGTGTCGACCATCGGGGGAAATATCGCCCAGAATGCAGGGGGACCCAGGTGCCTGAAATACGGAGTGACCAGTGATTATATTCTGGCAATGGAAGTCGTTCTGGCATCCGGAAAAATCGTGCGCTTCGGCAGCAGAAACGTAAAGGATGTGACTGGATATAAACTTTCCAGCCTTTTCTGCGGGTCAGAGGGCACGCTGGGAATTATTACAGAGGCCACTCTCCGGGTCGTGCCGATTGCTGAATCGCACCGGACCATGCTTGCCACGTATGACGATCTGGAAGACACTGCAAATACAGTCGCCGATATTATCGGTTCCGGTATCCTTCCTGTGGCAATGGAGCTGATGGATAAAACCGTTATAAACGTTGTGGCAGAAGCTTCCGGCATGTCTTTACCCCGTGAAGCCGAAGGCATGCTTCTAATCGAAGTAGATGGTGTAGAAGAAGCCGTGGAAAAGGAGATGAGCCGGATTACTGAAAAAGCCCGTGCCAACGGAGCCCGCGATGTAACGGTCGCGCACACTCAAAAGGAAAGCGACGACCTGTGGGCCGCACGCCGGCTTGCATACGGGGCCTTTGCAAGGCTCGCCCCCAACTGCATTGTAGAGGATGTCACAGTTCCGGTGAGCAATGTGCCGAAGATGATCAAAGCCACAAGAGAGATCGCAGACCGGTATCAGCTGCATGTGGGGATACTGGCCCATGCCGGTGATGGAAATATGCACCCACTTATTGCCCATGATCCAAAGGACAAGGATGAACTAAGGCGTATAGAACAGGCGGCAAAGGAAATATTTGAAACAGGCGTCTCTCTTGGGGGCACCCTTTCAGGAGAACACGGCATCGGACTGGCCAAGGCTGAATTTCTGCCTCTTGTGATGAATCAGGACACCCTTGATCTTATGGCGGATATTAAAAAAACCCTCGACCCGAACGGTATTTTGAATCCGGGAAAATTTGTATAAGGAATTTGGCCTGACATGGATACCACAGATATCGATAAGTGTGTAAAATGCGGATTGTGCCTGACCTCATGTCCGGTTTATTTTGAGGTCTGCCGGGAACCCGTAAGTCCACGGGGAAAAGTGCAGTTTATCGCCGCCTGCAACCAGCAGAATTTGTCCATTTCCAGAAACCTGGAAAATATCTTTTCCCAGTGCCTGATGTGCGGGACATGTACAAAGAATTGTCCCAGCGGTGTCAGGCATGATATGCTGTTTATGCGGATGCGCTCGCAAATCGTTCAGGATTTCGGAAGAGACTGGAAAAAGCGCGTCCTGTATCATTTTCTCTCCCATGAGCATCAGCTTCAACTGGCCTCCAAATTCGTAAAATTCGGCAGAAATGCCATACTTGAAAATCTTGCCAGGGAGACAAAACTTGGAAACATACAGTTAAAAAATATGCCTAAGCTGAATACGGTGCCTTTCAGAAAGCAGGTCCCGGTCGTTGTTGAACCAAAGGGAAAACTGCGGGGGACGGTGCTTTACTTTACCGGATGTGCCACAAATTATGTTTACGGTGATATCGGTCACGCTGTCGTGAAGGTCCTTACCACAATGGGATACCGGGTGGAGATTCCCGGAGACCAGGTCTGCTGCGGCCTGCCCATGTTCTCTCAGGGAGGTTTTGAAACGGCAAAAACCAATATTCTTAAAAATACGGCGCTTCTGGATCGCTCAGGCGATACTGCGGTCATCGTAGACTGCGCCACCTGCGGATATGCCCTTCGCAACGGATATACGGAGATATTGGAAGAATTGAATGCCGATCCTTCCACAGCCAAACGATTATCTTTAAAAGTAAGAGATATTTCCGAATTCATCTCACAGCATTTTGACGCGCTTGAACCCCATTTTGATCCAGAAAAACCCAGCGTAAAGGTGACATATCATGCGCCATGTCACCTGAGAAACAGCCCGGCAGTGGGTACACCTCTCATTGAACAGCTTCTGGAGAAGATTCCCGGAGTGGATTATATTCGGGCTGAAGATACGGATTCGTGCTGTGGCGGCGGTGGTACTTTCTTTTACGATCACCCTGAAATATCAAAGCAAATCGTGGACAGGAAAATCAAAAATGCCACTGAAACCGGGGCCGATCTGTGGGTTACAGGCTGTCCTGAGTGCCGGGTCAATTTATCCGGAAATCTGAAAAACCCGGAATCCCTTCAAGTGATACATCCGGTTCAGCTCATGGAGCGGTCTTTGAAACGTACAACCAAATAAAAAAACAGCAAACAATATCTCGAAGATTGTGGGACTGATAAAGATGAATTTTTTTTGACAATCCCCAGACTCACCGGGCCGCGGATTTTATCAGCAAAATCCTGACCCATTGACTGAACCCAGAGAGGTGGAGGGGTCATAGTTACTCCCGATTTCGTGGATTTTATCCAGACACAGCAGCTTTCCCGCCGTATTGCACAAACTCCCGCGCTTTCATACAGGGAACGGCCCACCGCTGAGCGATATTCCTGTGAATTATTAAAAACAACGCGTTGTTTTTTTAAATATTGACATTCTGCCTTTTCACCAACAAAGGCCCGCTGGCCGAGCAGTTTGTCGGTCAGCAGCTACGGGCGGCCCAGTCGCCATTGACAGACCCGGCCGTCCGGATCAATGCCAACCTGCCTGAAGTGACCCAGATTGCCATCAAAACCACCAAAGGCGATCCGGTTGCCTATACCCTTGTGTCCATTCCTTTGTACCTGGCACAACAGATCGATTCCCTGATCTGCGACATCTATACATAAACCCGAAGATCCTGAGTCAAATCCTATTCCAACCCAAGTTGTACCAGAATCACATCGCGGTCAAAGCCCACCGCTTCCAATGCCTGCCGCAACCCGGCCCGGGATGTCACCCGGGAATCGGACAGATGGTCCATCACCTGCATGGCCGTGTCAAACCCGATGGCGGCAAAAAAGTCCGGGGGTTCGCCAAACGCGGCCTCATAGTCGGCCACAAAACTGCGCACTTTTTCATCCGGGCTGTCCGGATCAAAATCCATGGGGAAAATCGCCGGGTGCAGGGCGTCACCGCCCGCCCGGGTCAAAGCCGCTTCATTCCAGATGTTGGTTCCCAGAAGTATCACCCGCCGGACGCTGTGATATTTCAGGTACAGCGAGATCTGGGCTGCGGTTTCCGGACTGTCCGGAATAAACACCGCATCAAACCCCACCTTTGCCTGGTAGATCCGGTTTTTTTCCATTTTTTCACCCGGCCCAAGATCCACAAACCGCCGGTGATCATCCAGTTTCTGATACCCATGGATCAACGGTTTGATCTGTGCGGAAAAATCGGTGTGCCCGGGCGTATACGTCACTTGTTCCGTCACCCGTCCGCCCCTTGCTTCCACTTCCTGCAAAAACACCTGTGTGTACACATGCCCGTATTTTTCATCCGGATAAAACACGGCAAACCGGTCATACCCTAAGTCATCCATCACATGAGAAACCAGGGCGCTGGCCTGATGCGCCGGCGTAATAAAATTTCTGAAAACAAATTCACCGATTTCCAGAATTTCCGACTGCTGGGTCAGCGTGATCATGGGGATCTCCAGGGCCTGGGCCTGAACCGCCGCCGGCCGGGCCGTGACCATGGGCCCGACAATGCAGGCGGCCCCCGTTTTTTCCAGGCGGTCCACCGCATCGGCCACCTGCTCCGGATCCGACCCGGTGTCTTCGATTCTCAGCTCAAACCGGGTGGTGCCGGACCGGTTCCTTGCATCCACAGCCATCTGTATCCCGTTCATGGCCCGTTCCCCGGCTGCCTGGTAATACCCGCTCAACGGCAGCAGCACCCCGATACGGCCGGGATGAAAATCCGATGTGCCCGGTTCCGGTTCCTGCCCAGGGCCTGTCACGTCCATTTCCGGGGCATCCGGGGCATTGGCCGCAGCCGTGGAGTTTGCCATTGTGCTGCCGATCTTGGTCATCATTTTGCTGGGCATCTTTGATTTTGCTCTGCTGTTCTACAACAAACAGGTGTTGACCAATGCCAGCCGGGAAGGGGCCAGAGCCGCCATTGTGGTTGATAACCGGGAGGATCCGGATAATCCGGGCGTTATCGACTCCGATAAATTGGATGAATTGAAAGACATTATAATAAAATATTGCAATGGTGATTGTACAGTCGAATGTGAATACCGTCTGATCAATCTTGGGGGAGGGAACAATGCCCTGGTGAATGAACCGCAATTCATATTTGATGACACCAGCGGTGTATTATATGTCACCGCCACGGTCACCTATGATTATGATCATCTTTTTTTCAGCTTCTTTGGTTTTGGCCCAACGCACCTGGCCGGCCAAACCGTCATGAGGAGTGAATGATGCAAAGTTTATTATCCAGATTTGCCCGTAATGACAAAGGGGCCACTGCGGTTGAATTTGCCATTATCCTGCCGGTGCTGTTGCTGTTTGTTTTCGGTATCATTGAATGGGGCCTGTACATGTACAACCGCCAGGTGATCACCAATGCGGCCAGGGAAGGGGCGAGGTATGGGGTGCTTATGCGAGCGGCACCGCGGGCTGTTACCGATGATGAAGAAGATGACGCGATCAAGGCAAGAGTGCTTGAATTTGCCGACACCTTTCTGGTCACTTTTGGAGATTATGGATTAGATGAGGAAGATATCATTATAAGTCGAGATGACATCCCAGAGGAGGATGACACTAACTATCCGCCTGAAGACTCGTTTAAATTCGGAACGGATTTAAAAGTTGAGTTTGACTATGAATATGAATTTCTGTTTCTTTCAACCTTTGGTATTGGGCCGCTGACAATCACAGGCGCATCAACAATGAAAATGGAGTGAGCTATGAAAGACAAAAAGTACAACTCGTTTTCACGGATATTGAATAATCAGAAAGGGGTTTCCGCCATCCTGGTGGCCATTCTTCTGCCGGTGCTCATTGGATTTGCCGCCCTAGCCATTGATGTGGGGTATATGTACACCACCAAAAATGAACTTCAAAATATTGCGGACGCTGCTGCTTTAGCTGGTGCGGGCGAGCTGGGGAGGATTTATCTTAACGAAGTAGACCCATCAAATCACGGCACGCACGCCCTCACCCCAACTCAAGTAAGTCAAATCCAAACTGCGGTCCAAGCTGTCGCTGCTTTGAACAAACGTAACGATGAAGAAAATTTCAACATAATTCTTGGCGATAATACTGATAATATATCGATTGGCGTTTGGAACTGGAGCTTAAAACAATTGGATCCACCAGATCCGGGAAACAAAAAACCAGCCGATGCCGTCCGGGTATTTGCCAGAAGGGATGGGGCTTTCAACGGTCGTGTCACCACTTTTTTTGCACGGATTCTTTCAATTTTCGGAGGAAGTTTTGAAACGTTTGAAAGTTCCGCAGTGGCAACTGCTGCTTTATCAGCATTATCAACAATAGAGGAAGGCCTTTTAAATACTCCTTTCGCAATATCCTCTGAAGTCTTTATATCTGGAGAGTGCCCCGAAGCAATCACATTTAATTCAGCACACGATAACTTGGTTTGTACTGCCTGGCACAATTTCACCGATCCCATAAATCCGCCCGGCAATACAGCATTAGACCAAGCTGAAAAAATGTTGAGCTTTATTAACAGCCATGAAGATGGTGACGGTAGTAGCTGGTTACAAGAGCATTTCGGTGATTATAACAAAATAGACCAAGTAGCAGATGAATCTGCCCCCGCAGCAAGCGCTGGAGATGAGTTTGAATTCACCTGGGGTGTTCAGAGTCTTATCAAAAATGAGAGTTCGGCAAACACCCTCTACTTTGAAATCCCAAAAAATGACACCGAATTTACAACATATTACAATGCAGAAAACCCAGTTCCTGAAACTTCTCTTGACGATTTTTATTCTAAGCAAGGAGCTGAACCCAACCCAATGTCTACAGCGTTCCATTACTGGAGATTCAACGATGGTGAGTTCGAAGATGAAACCGATAATTCAGTATGGACCGCATTTATCCCAGTATATGATTTACCATGTGGAGCCCCCGCGAATCAATCTGTTCCAATTCCAATTGTTGGTTTTGCTAAAATCACCATAAAAGGTGTCTATGGCCCTAATCACCCCACTTTAAAAAATTCAGTTGATGTTGAGATAGACTGCACTATGACCGTGATTGAGGGACGGGGTGGGGGTGGGGGTGCCGGTAGCCTAATGGGCTCCATCCCCGGCCTTGTCCAATAACCTAAGATTAAACCAAAACCCATTTAACCTAAAAAACAAGTGACACATGGCGGTAAAGAAAAACACTGTTAAATTGAATGTTCAGACCCAGGAATATGTGGAACTCCTGACAGACACCATTAAAAACCGTAGTGGATTTTCAATGATGTCCGGGTTGAAGAACGATCCACCCGACCTGTTCATCCATGAACTGTCCGAGGACTGGGAAAATGAACTGGAAGATATCCGGATCTATATTGAAGATGCCGAACACACGGATATATTCATTGTCTCGGATAAGTCCGACCCCCAGGTGCTGATCCAGGCCCTGCGGGTCGGGGTCAAGGAATTTCTGCCCGCCCCGTTGCAGGAATCTGCAGTCAAGGAAGCCCTGGACCGGTTCCATGACCGGCAGGAGAAAAAAATCCAGAAATCGTCCGGCCGCCTGGGCCGGATCATCAGCCTGATCGGCAGCAAAGGCGGGGTGGGGACCACCACCATTGCCGTCAACCTGGCCGACTGCCTGGCCCGGAAAAACGATCATTTTTCCGTGGCACTCATGGATATGAATATGGTGTTCGGTGATATCCCCATGTTTCTGGATATTTCTCCCAAACACCACTGGGGGGATATCTCCAAAAACATCCACCGGCTGGACGAATTTTTTCTGGCCAATATCATGACCCGGACTGATGGTGGACTGGATGTCCTGCCTTCCCCGGGATACCTGGACGATAAATCCTCTCTGCCCTCGCCCCAGATGATCGCCACCCTGATGGAATTGATGACAAAGACCTATGATTATATTGTCGTGGATCTGGGACAGTCCATCAGCGACACGGCATTAAAGATTATTCAGCTGTCAAACCGGGTGGAAATCGTTACGATCCAGACCCTGCCATGTCTGTCCAATGCCACCCGCCTGATCAAATCGCTTTTAGACTTCGCGTACACGGACAAAAGCAACCTGAGCATAATCCTGAACCGGTATATCAAAAAAGGACTGGTCAACCTGGAAACAGCGGAAGAAGGACTGGGACAGAAAATATCCTGGCTGATCCCCAATGATTATGCCACGACCATGGCGGCCATCAATTCCGGCAAAACTCTGCTGGCAACCGATCCCAAATCAAAGATCGCCCGATGTTTTCAAGATTACGCAGACACACTGCTGCCGGATAAAACAGAAAAAAACAGGAAAAAAGGATGGTTTTTTTAAATGGTGAAATTTCCTTCTATAGGCCGGACCAAGGTCAATACGGACAGCCCTGTCAATGACGGGCCCAGGCTCGAGCCGGAAGCAAAGTATATCCCGGATGAATATTTTGAGTTCAAAGCCAAGATTCATTCCCGCCTTCTGGATATACTGGATCTTTCCATCATTGAAACCATGGACAGAACATCCCTGGTCAACCAGATCAAGCAGGTCACTGAAAAAATCCTTCTCAAAGAATCCAACAACATGCCGCTTAATTTTTCCGAACGGGAAAAAATCGTTTCGGAAATTATTGACGAGGTGCTGGGACTGGGGCCTTTGGAGCCGTTTTTAAAAGATCCGACCGTGTCGGATATCCTGGTCAATTCCTATAAACAGATCTATGTGGAGCGGTTCGGCAAACTGGAGTCCACCAATGCCCGATTCCAGGATGACACCCATCTGATGAAAATCATTGACCGGATTGTGTCCACCGTAGGCCGGCGCATCGATGAATCCAATCCCATGGTGGATGCCAGGCTTCTGGACGGGTCCCGGGTGAACGTGGTGATCCCGCCCCTGGCCCTGGACGGTCCCCTGGTGTCCATCCGGCGGTTTTCCGTGGTGCCCCTGGAACTGGACGATCTGGTGGAAAAACAGACCCTGGTGCCGGAATTCAAGGAAATTCTCCAGGGCCTGGTCAAAGCCAAGCTCAACATCCTGATTTCCGGCGGGACCGGCAGCGGTAAAACCACTTTGCTCAATGTGCTGTCCCGGTTTATCCCTGAAAATGAACGGATCGTCACCATCGAGGATGCGGCCGAGCTGCAGCTCAAGCAGGAACATATCGTTCGCATGGAAACACGACCCGCCAATATTGAAGGCAAAGGCGAGGTGATCCAGCGGGATCTGGTGAAAAACAGCCTGCGGATGCGGCCGGACCGGATCATCCTGGGCGAGGTCCGGGGATCGGAAGCTTTTGACATGCTCCAGGCCATGAATACCGGCCATGAGGGATCTTTGACCACCGTGCATGCCAACTCCCCCAGGGACGCGCTCATGCGCCTGGAAACCATGGTGGCCATGGCCAATTTTGACATTCCCACGGAATTCATCCGCAAGTTCATCAGTTCCGCCATCAATATCGTGATCCAGGTGTCCAGGCTGGTGGACGGCCGGCGTAAACTGGTCAGCCTCCAGGAGATCACGGGCATGGAAGGCAACACCATCACCATGCAGGAGATCTTCACCTTTGAGAGAACCAGTGTGGATGAAGACGGCAATGTGCGGGGCACGTTCAAATTCAACGGAATCCGCCCCAAATTCCTTGAACGGTTTAAAGTGGCGGGTATCCACATCAACCAGGATCTGTTCAGCCGGTCCTTTAAGGTCGATGTCTGACAAACAAAGGATTTGGTCATGGATTTCATCATCATCAGCGCGGTTATCTTTATCATTGCCTTGATCATCATTGAGCTGAGCCTGTATTCATTCCGGAATCTGCGGTCCACCCGGCGGGCCAAATTGCGA
>JAGYOW010000189.1 GCA_018399285.1 Desulfotignum sp. | reverse complement strand
TATAGTTACGGCCGCCGTTTACCGGGGCTTCGGTTCAATGCTTCGCTTGCGCTAACACATCCCCTTAACCTTCCGGCACCGGGCAGGCGTCACACCCTATACGTCCTCTTACGAGTTTGCAGAGTGCTGTGTTTTTAGTAAACAGTCGCTACCGCCATTTCTCTGCGACCCCCTTCGGCTCGGGGAGCAAGTCCCTTCACCTAACGGAGGCACACCTTCTCCCGAAGTTACGGTGTCATTTTGCCGAGTTCCTTAACCAGAGTTATCTCAATCACCTTAGCATTTTCTGCTCGCCCACCTGAGTCGGTTTTCGGTACGGTCTCTAATAACCTGAAGCTTAGAGGCTTTTCTTGGAAGCATGGGATCAACCACTTTGTGAGCTTAAAGCTCTCGTCATCGCGCCTCGACGTTTCAATAGGAAAGCGGATTTGCCTGCCTTCCCCGTCTACACGCTTAAACCGGGACGTCCAACACCCGGATGGCCTACCCTTCTCCGTCACCCCATCGCAGTTACCAGAGGTACAGGAATATTAACCTGTTTCCCATCGACTACGGCTTTCGCCCTCGCCTTAGGGGCCGACTAACCCTTCGCAGATTACCTTTACAAAGGAAACCTTGGGCTTACGGTGTGCGGGTTTCTCACCCGCATTTTCGCTACTCATGTCAGCATAAGCTCTTGTAGTTCCTCCAGCGCTCCTTACGGTACACCTTCAGCGGTTGCTACAATGCTCCCCTACCACTTAATCTCTAGGATTAAATCCGCAGCTTCGGTACTGTGCTTGAGCCCCGTTACATTTTCGGCGCAGGCTCACTCGACCAGTGAGCTATTACGCTTTCTTTAAAGGATGGCTGCTTCTAAGCCAACCTCCTGGTTGTTTATGCATTCCCACAACCTTTCCCACTTAGCACAGATTTAGGGACCTTAGCTGGCGATCTGGGTTGTTTCCCTTTCGACTACGGACCTTATCACCCGCAGTCTGACTCCCGTATAGACGTTCCCGGTATTCGGAGTTTGATTAGGTTTGGTACCCTGGTGAGGGCCCTAGCCCATTCAGTGCTCTACCTCCGGGACGATTCGTACGAGGCTATACCTAAATATATTTCGGGGAGAACCAGCTATCTCCGAGTTTGATTAGCCTTTCACTCCTATCCACAGGTCATCCCCTCAGTTTTCAACCTAAGTGGGTTCGGGCCTCCACGACGTGTTACCGACGCTTCACCCTGCCCATGGATAGATCACTCGGTTTCGGGTCTACTCCCAGCAACTAAAATCGCCCTATTCAGACTCGCTTTCGCTACGGCTCCACCTAACGGCTTAACCTCGCTGCTGAGCGTAACTCGCTGACTCATTATGCAAAAGGCACGCGGTCACCCTGGACAAGTCCATAGGGCTCCCACTGCTTGTAGGCATACGGTTTCAGGGTCTATTTCACTCTGCTCATCGCAGTTCTTTTCACCTTTCCCTCACGGTACTATG
>JAGYOW010000188.1 GCA_018399285.1 Desulfotignum sp. | reverse complement strand
TGTGGGGAATTGTTGTCGATGACGAAGAATGCGACCGGCCAGTTGGATCAGAGAGCGCATAGAGCTGGGTTCCACGATGGCCCAGTCATAATCATGATCACGGCCGACTTCGGCCACGGATGTGGCAAAAACCACAAAAAGATGATGCGTTTCAGAATGACCCGACAAAGCTTTTTCAATTTCCGGATGGTTCCATATGGCTTCAGGGTCATGCCGGTCAAGCATAGAGTCCAGCCGCTTTTCAATAAATGACCTTACAGCCAGAGGATGCCGGCCATGGTAGACACAGTAATGCACATGGCAATCAGAGGGCGATGGCATGACAAGCATTTCTCTGGCCACGGCAACCAAAGGATTGATGTTTGCCATACGTATCAGTCCAAAAGAGATCCTCTTATTGTTTGAAGCATTGTTCTGGCCATGGGTCTTATGAAGGTTGAATTGATGGGCATGGATGGCGGTTGCAATGGCCTGGACAGCCTTTTGAGAATCCGGCTCGTCAATTTCAACTGGTATCAGCATACCTTTCCGTTGCGGAGGGATCTTTTTCAATTTTAAAATTCGCTTTTCAACAAACGATCGGTGGTCCTGAAAAAAATCCTCAGTGTTTCCATGATTTTGCTGGACAACATTATTTTCATCGAACCAGGCGCAGCAGATATCAAGTGCTTTCCCTGGCTCACCCCAGCCGCTCTGAAACTCCTTGCGACCGAAAAGATACGCCTCAAAAAAAGACTTGATCAATGAAGGCGGCAATGTTGCTGAAGAGATCAGCACCCTGGCACCTAAAAGACCCGCCCAATTGACCAGCCGGCAAAGAGCCGGCAGATCGGCAACATCAAAATCATCGGGTTCATCCAATACCAGATCTGACGTGAGCAGGCGCAGCATCGGTCCGATCTGACGGCCGCCTCTCTCACTTTCTGTTGAAGGTGTTAAATAATCGATGGTACTTACCAGAATCGGGGCGCTCACCAATCGATGCAATTGAGGTGTCTGCTGGAGCCATCTGGAAAGCGGCCCCCGATCCAGCGCCCCCTCATATCGAATATAATGATCCTGGCCAAACAATGGATCTGATGATTCCGAACCCACGGTTTTTTCTTGTTCACTCTGAAAATCATGCATTTTTTTTGCCGCCTGGGATCCGATCAAAACCCCGATATCGTCATCCTGAAGATGCAGGCGCTGCCTCAAAGCGTCTCCAGTCTGTAGTGTCAGTGTACGTAATCCCAATGCCACATTGAAACGACAACCGGTATGTTCATCGGCCAGGCCGTACATGATCCGCCCGTTCGCAAATGTTTTACCGCAGCCGGTTGAGGCCATGTTCACCCCGAAAAAACCATGCTCTAAACTGCGTTGTCTGATTCCACCGGCAAGTTCATACGCCTTGTCCTGCCATCGAAACCGGGAATCCATAGTGCGTTTTTTAAATCCCCTGTGTCTTGTGATTGAAGGTAGCTCGCGTTCAATGATCG
>JAGYOW010000187.1 GCA_018399285.1 Desulfotignum sp. | reverse complement strand
AAAGACAGAAGCCATGCCAGTGTGGACTCTGCCCCCTGATTCTGGTTGATACCGTCCACCATGAGCCCGTCCCGGCAACCGCCGGTCCTGGGGTCATACAGTGGCATATTCAGATCATTGTGACCGAGAAACCAGTTAAAACTCATGACACTGTTTTCAAACCACTGCCGGTCCCGGGTGATATTATATGCGTCCACACAGGCCTCAACCATGGCTTTGGCTTCAATGGGCTGCTGGTCGAACCGGGCCCTTTCTCCGCCTTTCTGATACCAGCCGCTGCTGCCGATGGGCGCAAAATGACCATCGTCTGTCTGGATGGCCAGGAGCCATTTCAGGGAGACAAGCCCCATCTCCACCATATCGCTCTGCTGCATACGGTTTCCAGACAGGATCAGGGCCTGGGGCAGTTTGGCATTGGCATAATTCAGAGAATCTTCAGGCCAGGGCCAGTCCTTTGTCCCATGATTTTTAAACTGGACAAAGAGCCGGTCCGCCAGGATATCCCTGATCCTTCTGGCATCGCTGTCCCCGGAAAATTTGCCGAAGTAGGCATCCAGGCCGATGAGAGTGAACGCAACAGCCCGGGGGGCAAAAAAAGATTCCGCAACCCCCAGTGCTTTTTTGAACAAAACAGTGCTCACAGCAAGGTGGCTGGGGTTCTCAAGATATGCCACAGCATTTCCCAGGCACCACAGCGCCCGGCCATGGGAATCTTCGGACCCTGTCTCTTTTACCCACTGCCGTGAATAGTCCATAAAATTGCGGAAACGGCCGCTCTTTGCATCAAAGGCGTATAAAAGAAATCCAAGATAATGACCGGCCAGGGCATCCAGCCCGAATCCATTGGCCGGCAGGTATTTTTGTCCCAGGACCGCCACCAGCAGGGCCCTTGCATTATCATCAGTGCAGTATCCATAGTCCCTGTCCGGAATGGTATGATTGGCATGCTGGAGGATGCCGGTATCATCAGTCAGGGCATTGAGATGATCCAGCTTGATCTCGGGCAGATCAAAACAGGTGATGGCCTCAATGTCTTTAATATAGGAATACCTGGGCCGGGGATGGCGGATGCGGTTTTGACGGACCTGTCTGAAAATTTCAAGATACCGCTTGGATACCTCTTTCCAAACGGCTTTGCGGGTAAAGGTATAGGCTTTTTTGCGCATGGCATGACGTTGGCTTTCATTGCCCAGAAGGGTATTGATCTGTTCTGCCAGGGCGCCTGGATGTTTAAAGGGGACGATTTTCCCCCGGCCGTCTGCCAGCATTTCAACGGCATACCAGTAGGGGGTTGAAATAATGGCCTTTCCAGTTCCCATGGCATAGGCCAGGGTCCCGGAGGTAATCTGGGCCTCTTCAGGATATGGGGAAATATAGAGATCGGCAATGCCGAGGAATTCACCCAGTTCCCGCAAGGCCACAAAACTGTTTTGAAAAATGACATTCCGGCTGATACCCAGTTTATGAACCATCTGCTGGAGCATGATTCGGTAGGCC
>JAGYOW010000186.1 GCA_018399285.1 Desulfotignum sp. | reverse complement strand
GGAACGGAGGGCATCATAGACATCCGCCACAGCCATGATCCGGGCGCTCAAGGGGATCTCCCCTTCGGAAAGGCCATCCGGGTACCCTTTGCCGTCCCATCTTTCATGGTGGGACCGTGCGATCTGTATCCCCATGTTGATGAATTCATTTTCAGGGTCCCTTTTTTGCACACTTTTAAGCGTTGCAGCCCCCAGTACTGTGTGGCTTTTAATAATTTCGAACTCTTCGGGTGTGAGCTTACCCGGTTTAAGAAGGATGTCGTCGGAAATGCCGACCTTGCCGATATCATGCAAAGGGGCCGCATGGTAGATATTGTTGATGAAATCAACTCCGATACGGTTCGCATAACAGGAGTTTTCACCCAGTTTTTCGGCCAGGAGCCTGCAGAATTCCCGGGTCCGTTCAATGTGGCACCCGGTTTCATCATCCCTGGATTCCGCCAGCTTTGTGACCGCCCTGATGGTGGCCATGTGGGAAATGGAGAGCTCTTTTGTCTTTTCCTGCACCATCGTTTCAAGATAAGAATTCTGCCGGGCCAGTTTCCGCTGCAGCTGCTGCATCTTCAAGTGGGTTTCCACCCGGGCCAGCACTTCGGGTTCCTGAAACGGCTTGCAAATATAATCGATACCGCCGTCCAGTGCCTTCAATTTGACATCCAGTTCATGAAGCGCACTGACAAATATCACGGGAATCTGTTTCAACCGTTCATCTTCTTTGATCTGCCGGCATACTTCAAACCCATCCAGTTCCGGCATCATGATATCCAGCAGCATCAAATCCGGCCGGCACTTTTTAATCGCTTTCAATACCTGTTTTCCACTGGTGAACTCCAGCACGCGGTACCCGCTGCCCCGCAGCATTTCCTGGAGCAGCTTCAGATTGTCCGGCTTGTCATCCACCACCATGATGGTACTTTTCTCAGCCTCATTTTTCATAACGTTTTCTTTCCTTCACGGGGATACTCCATTAACGCCCGTTCTTGATTGAGTAACCATTACGCATTTCAAAGCCCGGCCGTCTCGGGCCGGCAACCATAACCAGAGCAAAAGCACAAAATATGCCAAACCATCCTCACTGACGAACGCCCCAAGGCAGAAACCAGGCCAGTCCACTGCCCGCCCCGGCCGTGATGGAAAAGCCATGATTGATGCATGGGGTTCAATCTGATAGGCCCTGTCACCCTGTCACTCAGAATGACAGAAAAAAAAGGCTGACAACCGCAGGCGGATGAATTACAATACCTATACTTACATGTGATAGGCTTACAGGTATCCATGTGATATGCGTATTGACCCAACAAGGACATACAGGGACTCAATGAATACCCGAAACCGGTTCACAATACTGATCGTCGATGACAAACAGGAAATCCACGACCTGATGCGCAGATATTTTGAAACATCTTATGATCTTGTGTTTGCCCATACCGGGCACCAGGCACTGGATACCCTGTCAAGGACCTCTGTTTCCCTGGTGCTGCTGGATCTCAAGATGCCCGGCATGGATGGTCTCACTGTACTCAAAACAGCCTTGGAACTGATCCCGTCACTCCG
>JAGYOW010000185.1 GCA_018399285.1 Desulfotignum sp. | reverse complement strand
TGGCTCATGGCCGTGCGACCCCAAGTACCGCGGGGCACGTGGAACCCTGTGGGAATTAAGGAGGACCATCTCCTAAGGCTAAATACTCCTTGGTAACCGATAGTGAACGAGTACCGTGAGGGAAAGGTGAAAAGTACTCCGGTGAGGAGAGTGAAAAGTACCTGAAACCGTATGCTTACAAGCAGTGGGAGGACGATGAAGCCTCTTGTGGGGCAACCCATGGCAGGATTCTGTCTGACCGCGTGCCTTTTGCATAATGAGTCAGCGAGTTACTGTATGCAGCGAGGTTAAGCCGATAGGTGTAGCCGTAGCGAAAGCGAGTCTGAATAGGGCGAAATAGTTGCATGTAGTAGACCCGAAACCAAGTGATCTATCCATGGCCAGAGTGAAGCGCCAGTAAAATGGCGTGGAGGCTCGAACCATTGTAGGTTGAAAACTACTTGGATGAGCTGTGGATAGGGGTGAAAGGCCAAACAAACTTGGAAATAGCTGGTTCTCCCCGAAATATATTTAGGTATAGCCTTGCAAGTTAAGTAACGGGGGTAGAGCACTGGATGGGCTAGGGGTCCTACCAGATTACCAAACCTAACCAAACTTCGAATACCGTTAACTTTTATTGTGGGAGTCAGACTGCGGGAGATAAGTTCCGTGGTCGAGAGGGAAACAGCCCAGACCGCCGGCTAAGGTCCCTAAATGTGTGCTAAGTGGGAAAGGAAGTGGAATTGCACAGACAGCCAGGAGGTTGGCTTAGAAGCAGCCACCCTTTAAAGAAAGCGTAATAGCTCACTGGTCGAATGGGTCTGCGCCGAAAATTCAACGGGGCTCAAGCATGTAACCGAAGCCGCGGGATAGTTCCGATTCGTCGGGACGATCGGTAGGGGAGCGTTCCATGGTAGGCTGAAGCCGGACCGTAAGGACCGGTGGACGAAATGGAAGTGATTATGCTGACATAAGTAGCGATAAAGCAGGTGAAAAACCTGCTCGCCGAAAGCCCAAGGTTTCCTGAGTAAAGCTAATCTGCTCAGGGTTAGTCGACCCCTAAGCCGAGGCCGAAAGGCGTAGGTGATGGGAAACAGGTTAATATTCCTGTACCACTGATCAGCGTTTGAGTGATGGGGGGACGTAGAAGGGTAGACCATCCAGGTGCTGGACATCCTGGTTCAAGCCCGTAGGGAGGAATTCCAGGCAAATCCGGAATTCCATTCAATCCCGAGAGGTGATGAGGAGAGATTTATCTCGTAAACTGGTTGATCCCATGCTACCAAGAAAAGCCCCTAGCGAGCTGCATCGGTGATCGTACCGCAAACCGACACAGGTAGGCGAGGAGAGTATCCTAAGGCGCTTGAGAGAATTCTCGTTAAGGAACTCGGCAAAATAACACCGTAACTTCGGGAGAAGGTGTGCCCCGTTAGCGTGAAGCGATTCGCACGTGAAGCGCGAGGGGGTTGCAGTGAAAAGGCCCAAGCGACTGTTTAGCAAAAACACAGGTCTCTGCAAAGTCGTAAGACGACGTATAGGGACTGACGCCTGCCCGGTGCTGGAAGGTTAAGGGGATTTGTCAACCGTAAGGTGAAGCT
>JAGYOW010000184.1 GCA_018399285.1 Desulfotignum sp. | reverse complement strand
GGCCATGCCGGGTTTGGCATGGGGGATGACGATTTTCCAGTGAATCCGCAGCCAGCCGGCCCCCAGGTCCCTTGCCCCGTCTATCTGGTTGGCATCCAGGCTCTCCATGGCATTGTATAGCGGAAACACCATGAAAAGAATATAGGCATAGACCATTCCCAGGATCACGGCGGAATTGCCGGCCCGGAAATTGACGGGTTCGGCAATGATCTGCAGCCACAACAGCAGCTGGTTGAGAATTCCCGCATCAGACAGGATGAGCTGCCAGGCAAAGATCCGGAGCAGTTCATTGATCCAGTAAGGGACGATGATGCCCATCATCAGCAGGGATACCATGGACGGGCGCGCTGTCCTGGCCAGGTAAAAGGCGATGGGATAGCACAGAACAAGGGCCAGAAAGGTCACCAGCAGGCTGGACCAGATGGTTTTAAGGAAAATGGTCCGGTGCAGGGTGTTGGCGGCCAGGGTGATATAGTTTTTCAGTGTATACACATCCTGGGGTCCGCCGATGTCCCGCAGGGGAAGCAGGGGCCGGAAAGAATAATCAAGTGCAATCAGCTGGGGACAGACAATCATGAAGATCACCCATCCGCCCACCAGAGAGAAAACAAGGGCGGTTCCCGTTTTTCCAAAGGACCGGACGCTCTGGTTAAGAAGAGACGTCATGATGGATCGTCTCCCGGCCCAGTACACGGATGTTTTCAGGACCGACCCTGACCAGAACCGGTTCATTCAGGGAGGGCACACGTCCGGTACCGTCATTGTTCCGGCGCATGCGGATCAGGGTCTGATCCGCTGTTTTCAGCACCATGGTCACAAAAGGTCCTTCAAAATTCTGGTGAACCACCCGGCAGGAAATGGCATTGTCCGGCGGGGGGGTCCCGTTGACCAGAGTGATGGTTTCCGGCCGGAAAAAAGCAGCGGCATCGGTGCCCGGGGCCAGGTTCAGGGGGTTGGTGCCGGTCAGGGTGCCAAAAGGGGTATCGATCCGGCAGGTTCCTTTTTGTCCGGCACCGGCCGTCACATCGATCCGGTTGGTTTCTCCCACAAACGATGCCACAAAAGCGGTTTTCGGATGATTGTACAGGTCCACGGGCGTATCCACCTGTTCCAGGATGCCCTTGTCGGAAAGTACCCCCACCCGGTCGGACATGGTCAATGCTTCGCCCTGGTCATGGGTGATATACACAAAGGTCACGCCGGTTTTCCGCTGAATCTGCCGCAACTCAAACCGCATGTGTTTCCGCAGTTTCAGATCCAGTGCGGACAAGGGTTCGTCCAGAAGCAGGACGGAAGGTTCCACTGCCAGGGCCCTTGCGATGGCCACCCGCTGTTTCTGCCCGCCGGACAGGTCATTGACCGATTTGTCTCCGGCATGGGGCAGATCCACCAGTTCCAGCAGCGCGGATATTCTTTTGTTTTTTTCTCTGGCCGGGATTTTTCTGACATCCAGACCGAAACCGATATTCTGGGCCACGGTCATCAACGGAAACAGGGCCAGGTTCTGAAAGATCATGGCGGTGGGGCGCCGGTTGGGCCCAACCCCTTTCATATCTTTCCCGTCGATGCGGATATGCCCC
>JAGYOW010000183.1 GCA_018399285.1 Desulfotignum sp. | reverse complement strand
AAGCCTGGCCATAGACGGTGACAGCCCGGTATCTGAAATCGAAAGCGGCGCTGGCGGCACCTGAGTACCGCGGGACACGAGGAACCCTGTGGGAATCTGGGAGGACCATCTTCCAAGGCTAAATACGTTCTTGGCGACCGATAGTGGACCAGTACCGTGAGGGAAAGGTGAAAAGTACCCCGGTGAGGGGAGTGAAATAGTACCTGAAACCGTCTGCCTACAAGCAGTGGGAGCACTATTTACCCTTTGGGTAAAGTGTGACCGCGTGCCTTTTGCATAATGAGTCAGCGAGTTACTTTGCGCAGCGAGGTTAAGCCGTGAGAGGTGTAGCCGTAGCGAAAGCGAGTCTTAAATGGGCGTATTAGTTGTGCGGAGTAGACCCGAAACCAGGTGATCTATCCATGGCCAGGGTGAAGCTCCGGTAAAACGGAGTGGAGGCCCGAACCGTTGTAGGCTGAAAACTGCTCGGATGAGCTGTGGATAGGGGTGAAAGGCCAAACAAACCTGGAAATAGCTGGTTCTCCCCGAAATATATTTAGGTATAGCCTTGCAATTGAGTAACGGGGGTAGAGCACTGAATAGGCTAGGGGCCCTACCAGGTTACCAAACCTAATCAAACTCCGAATACCGTATACTTTTATTGCAGGAGTCAGACTACGGGAGCTAAGTTTCGTGGTCGAGAGGGAAACAGCCCAGATCGCCGGCTAAGGTCCCAAAATGTGTGCTAAGTGGGAAAGGAAGTGGGGACGCAGAGACAACCAGGAGGTTGGCTTAGAAGCAGCCATCCTTTAAAGAAAGCGTAACAGCTCACTGGTCAAGTGGCCCTGCGCCGAAGATGTAACGGGGCTAAAGCACACTACCGAAGCCGCGGATCAAGAAACTTTGGTTTCTTGATGGTAGGGGAGCATTGTCTGCGGGGTGAAGCATGACCGTAAGGACGTGTGGACTTCAGGCAAGAGCCCATGCTGACATGAGTAGCGATAAAGCGGGTGAGAAACCCGCTCGCCGGAAGCCCAAGGATTCCTGAGTAAAGCTAATCTGCTCAGGGTTAGTCGATCCCTAAGCTGAGGCCGAAAGGCGTAGGTAATGGAAAACAGGTTAATATTCCTGTACCACCTACTGTCGTTTGAGCGATGGGGGGACGCAGGAGGGCAGGTCATCCGTCTGATGGAATAGGCGGTTCAAGCCTGTAGGCGGAAGGCGGAGGCAAATCCCCGCCTTTATTAACGCTGAGAGGTGATGAGGAGAGACTTAGTCTCATAAACTGACTGCACCCATGCTGCCAAGAAAAGCCTCTAGCGAGACAGATGGTGATCGTACCGCAAACCGACACAGGTGGGCTGGGCGAGGAACCCAAGGCGCTTGAGAGAACCCTGGTTAAGGAACTCGGCAAAATGATACCGTAACTTCGGGAGAAGGTATGCCCTTGAAGGTGATGGGACTTGCTCCCTGAGCTTTTGGGGGTCGCAGCGAAATGGCGGAAGCGACTGTTTACTAAAAACACAGGACTCTGCGAAGTCGCAAGACGATGTATAGGGTCTGACGCCTGCCCGGTGCTGGAAGGTTAAGGGGAGATGTTAGCCCTCGGGCGAAGCATTGAACCGAAGCCCCAGTAAACGGCGGCCGT
>JAGYOW010000182.1 GCA_018399285.1 Desulfotignum sp. | reverse complement strand
ATGTGCTTTCCGCCATTTCAGGTTTGACGCATTTCCAGGTGGATGCCATGGTTTTTTTGGGATGCTTCGGGGTGGGGATTCTGCTGGGAGGGCTGTTGTTTGCACGGCTGGTGAATTATGTTTTCAAGCGGTATTATGATGCCACCATGGCGGTTTTACTGGGACTGATGGCCGGATCTTTGTGGCCATTGTGGCCCTTTAAACAGGTGGTGGTCATGGAAGAGCAGTATGTGAAACAAAACGGGGTCATTACCATGCTTGAAAATGTCCGGGTGTACACCAATATCAATATGTTGCCACCGGTTGATTCCCAGTTGTTATGGTCGTGTCTGCTCTTTGTTCTGGGGTGTGTCGTCATGTATGGATTTTTGCGGATCCAGGAATCTGCCGCATCTTCCTGATGGATTCCCTGTTCTGATGACCGGTGCTCTTCTTGCGTTCAGCAGGCTTCAGGGGTGAACGCCACCACCTGGTCAATGCAGGGGGCATCGGCAAAAAGCATTACCAGGCGGTCCACCCCCAAGGCGATGCCGGCACATTCCGGCATGGCATCCAGCCTGGAAAGAAACATTTCCGGCAGGGGCAGAGCAGGCCGGCCCTGGAGTACCCGGGTCTGGTTTTCGATTTCAAACCGGCGGCGCTGGATCCTTGCATCGGTTAACTCGGTGAATCCATTGGCCAGTTCTATGCCGGCCATGTAGAACTCACACCGCTGGGCCAGGGCCGGGTCTTTCGGATGCAGCGCTGCCAGGCTGGCCAAAGAGGCCGGATAATCCATGAGAAAAACCGGTTGTGTCCTGCCCAGGCAGGGTTCGATGTCAAATCCCATGATGTCATGGAAACGGTCCTCTGCCAGGGCCTGGTCACAGGATTTTGCAGCAAATGTCTCAAACGCCCGGTGCACGGTCAAACGTTCAAAAGGGGCGGCCAGATCCAGGGTCAGTCCCTGATAGGAAAGACGGTTACCCATGCCCATTCCGGCGGCAATATGCCGAACAAGTGCCTGGCACTGGTCCATGAGTTCCACATAGGTATCGCCTGCCCCATACCATTCCAGCAGGGTCATTTCCGGCAGATGAAGTCGGCCACGTTCATTTTTTCTGAAACATTTGCAGATCTGAAATATGTTGAAAAATCCGTTGGCCAGCAGCTGCTTCATGTACAGCTCCGGCGAGGCCATCAAAAAATGGTCCTCTGCCATGAACGGGTCGATATGGGCTTCAGGAATGATGCAAGGGCTTTTGACAGGGGTTTCCACTTCCAGATACTGGTGCCGATAGAAAAAATCCCGTATGAGCCGGATCACCAGGGATCTGATTTCAAGGTGCCGGCCGCAGTCAGACGGGAAGGTACCTTGACGCATCTATTTTACGTGAAAGGCATCTTTGGGCCGGTCCATCAAATAAATGCGGTCATATTTTCCGGCAGGGGTGGTTTCAAAAAATTCATACCCCTTTTCAATACAGGCGCTGCACGCGTTGATGGGGATATGGACCCCTGAGATGTGAAGCCCTGGCGTGGCCTTGGAATCTATTTCAAAACTGCCGCCACAGTCTTTGCAGATTCTGATTTTTTCTTTCTGCCGCTCAAAAATATTGTCGGTATCATAAAAGATTTCTTTGGCTTCTCTCATA
>JAGYOW010000181.1 GCA_018399285.1 Desulfotignum sp. | reverse complement strand
ACGGGGCGGTATTGCCGGTTCTGGCCGGGTATATCGTGGCGGCCGAAGAGCAGGGCGTCTCCCAGGAAAAACTGGCCGGCACCATCCAAAACGATATTTTAAAGGAATATCTGACCAGAAACACCTACATTTATCCGCCGGATCCGTCCATGAGGATCGTATCGGACATCATAGGGTATTGTTCAGCCAACATGCCCAAGTTCAACACCGTGAGCATCAGTGGTTATCACATGATGGAAGCCGGGGCAGACTCAGTGCTCCAGACAGCCTTTACCCTGGCCGATGGTCTGGAATACGTACGTGCGGCCCTGGACGCCGGCCTGGAAATAGACGCATTTGCTCCGCGCTTGTCGTTTTTTTTCGGCGTTGGTATGAATTTTTTCATGGAAATCGCTATGCTGCGAGCGGCCCGTTTTCTATGGGCGGATCTGATGAAGCAATTCGGACCAAAGGATCCGCGTTCCACCATGCTGCGCACCCATGTGCAGACATCAGGCTGGAGTCTGACCCAGCAGGATCCCTATAATAATATTATCCGCACCACCTTAGAAGCTCTGGCCGCGGTGCTGGGCGGCACCCAGTCGCTTCACACCAACGCATTTGATGAGGCCGTAAGCCTGCCCACTGATGTCTCTGCACGGGTGGCCAGAAATACCCAGCTTATCATTCAGCAGGAATCCAATATAACAAATGTGATCGATCCCCTGGGCGGTTCTTATTACGTGGAATGGCTTACCAATCAGATCACTGAAAAAGCCAGGGCCATTATCAACGAGGTCGAGGAAATGGGCGGCATGGCAAAAGCCATTGTGGAGGGCATGCCCAAGTTGCGTATTGAAGAGGCAGCAGCCCGGCGCCAGGCCCGTATTGACCAGGGAAAAGACGTTATCATCGGGGTTAATAAATTCCAGGTGGAAGAGGAAACAGAAATCGAAGTGCGCGAAATTTCTGAAGCCGTGCGTGACGAACAGATTAGCTGGTTAAACCAAATCCGGGAAAAACGAGATGAAAATCAGGTCCGGCAAACCCTGGAAGCCCTTACAAACTGTGCTGAATCAGGGGGCAACCTGCTGGAAGCCTGCATTCCCGCTATCCGCGCTCGGGCAACAGTCGGAGAGGTTACAGACGCCATGGAAAAGGTCTTTGGTCGGTATGTGGCAACAACCCAGTGTATTTCCGGAGTTTATGCGGGAGAATACCAGGACGATGAAACAATTGCCTCCATTCGCAAGCGGGTTGACCAATTTGCAGAAAAACACGGCCGCCGTCCCAGAATTCTGCTCACCAAGATGGGACAGGACGGCCATGACAGGGGAATTAAAGTTGTTGCCACCGCATATGCAGACCTTGGCTTTGATGTGGATTTAAGCCCCATGTTTCAGACTCCGGCAGAGGCCGCCAAAATGGCGGTTGAAAACGATGTGCATGTTGTGGGTGTTTCAAGTCTTGCCGGTGCTCATAAGATTCTTGTTCCCAAGATGATCGAAGAGCTCAAAAAGCAGGGGGCAGAAAACGTACTTGTGGTCGTTGGCGGCATTATTCCTCCGGTGGATTATGATTTTCTTTTCAAGGCTGGAGTTGCCAAAGTATTTGGACCCGGAACCATGGTAACCGATTCTGCCAACCAGGTATTAAATGTTTTGATGTAAAAT
>JAGYOW010000180.1 GCA_018399285.1 Desulfotignum sp. | reverse complement strand
GCTGGGCACCTTGTTCGGTGTGCTGCTGGGATATCCTGTGCTGCGGCTCAGAGGGGATTACCTGGCCATCGTGACCCTGGGGTTCGGGGAAATCATCCGGATCGTTCTGGAAAACTGGAACGATTTTTCCAACGGCCCCAGAGGCATTCCCAACATTCCGCCTCCCACCTTTTTCGGGCATAATTTCGGTCAGGAAAATACCATGGTCTACATTTATTTCATTGTGATCGCCCTGGTGCTCATGACCATCTTTTTTGTCCACCGTCTGGAAAACTCCAAGATCGGCCGGGCCTGGATCGCTCTGAGGGATGATGAGATCGCCTGCCAGGCCATGGGGATCGACAAATTCAAGACCAAACTCACCGCGTTTGCATTAGGCGCCACATGGGCCGCCATGGGCGGGGTGATCTTTGCCGCCAAAACCTCTTATATCAACCCCATGTCCTTTACCATCTGGGAGTCCATCACCATCTTGTGCGTGGTGGTCATCGGCGGCATGGGATCGGCCATCGGTGTCATTGCCGGGGCCCTGGTGCTGATTCTTCTGCCGGAATACCTGCGGGCCGTGGCGGAATACCGGATGCTGGTGTTCGGGGCGCTTCAGGTCATCGTCATGGTGTTCAAACCGGACGGGCTGATCAAAAGCGTTCGAAAAGTCTATACGTTTAAAACATCACAGGAACCCCAGCAGGAAAAAATAGTCCATGGAACCCATACTTAACGTTCAAAACCTGACCATGAAATTCGGAGGTCTCAAGGCCCTGGATGAAGTAAGCATTGCCATTGAAAAAGGGCAGATTGCGGCCCTCATCGGTCCCAACGGTGCCGGAAAAACTACGTTTTTCAACTGTATCACCGGGATCTATGATCCCACCATGGGTGATGTACAGATCACCCCGCCCGGGAAATCCACCCAGAGCCTGCGGGGACTCAAGCCCAATTATGTCACGGAAAGAGGCATTGCCAGGACCTTTCAGAACATCCGGCTGTTCCATGGCATGACCGTGCTGGAAAATGTGATGATCGGCCGGCACTGCCGTCTGTCTTCCGGTATCATCAAAGCCATGCTCCGGCCTGCCAGCCAGCGGGAGGAAGAGAAAAAAGCGGTGTATGACAGCTATGAGATTCTGGAAAAAATCGGTCTGGACAAGTATGTGAACGAAATGGCGGTGAACCTGCCTTACGGGGCCCAGCGCCGTCTGGAAATCGCCCGGGCCATGGCCACGGAGCCTTTTCTACTCCTGCTGGATGAACCGGCAGCCGGCATGAATCCAAAGGAAACCAAGGAACTGGATGACCTGATTCTCTGGCTGCGGGACAATGAAAACCTGACCATTCTGCTCATCGAGCATGACATGAAACTGGTCATGAGCCTGTCCGACCGGATTCATGTGGTGGATTACGGCAAAAAAATCGCCGAAGGCAACCCGCAGGAAATCAAGGCCAACCCCGACGTCATCAAAGCCTATCTGGGAGAAGAATCCGACGATGCTTAAACTCACCAACATCCACACCTATTACGGCAATATCCATGCCCTCAAAGGCATTGACATCGAAGTGGCGGAAGGGGAGGTGATTTCTCTGATCGGTGCCAACGGCGCCGGAAAATCCACCACCCTGATGACGACCTGCGGAATTGTATCCGCCAAAAAAGGCACCATTGAACTCAAT
>JAGYOW010000018.1 GCA_018399285.1 Desulfotignum sp. | reverse complement strand
GGGGGGCATTCCGTGCTCTACGGCCAGGGCGGGCTTGCCGGGGTCATCAATATCATCACCAAGCAGGGCACAACCGGATTTGGCGGGGATGTGTCCGCAGAGATGGACGAGCACGGCAACCATTACACCAAACTCAATATGGGGGGCGGCAACGACAAGGTCAGTTTTTTCGGTGCCGTCAACAACTATGATTCCGACGGGTTTCATGTGTCCGACAATTTCGATCCCACCAGCCAGGAAGACGGGAATGAGCGAAACAACAGCGACAACGAGCGGTTGAGCCTGTTCGGCAACCTCGTGTATCAGATGACCGACGAAATAGAACTGGGCCTGATACTGGAACGGACCGCCGGAGAATACGGCACTCCCCCCATGACCGTGGACGACAAGAAAGATCCGTTCTACAAAAAACCGAAATATGACCGCACGGAAGATTTGGAAACCCTGTCCGGTCAGGTGTCCATGCGTTACACCCCCAAAGGGATATTTGGTTTCAGAGGCTGGGTGTTTGCCAACAGAAACGACCAGGAAAACGCCCGGTATGATGATGATACCTACAGCACCATGACCAAGAAAAATACCTATCAAAGCAATGACGAGACCCAAATAAAAGGAGCGGCCTTTCAGACCCGTGCGGATTTCGGAACCGCCGGCAATGCGGTGCTGGGGCTTTCCACCGAGGCCAGTGACTACACGTCTGATTTCCGGAATGTGGACAAGGACAATGATCCGCCCACCGCCTATTATTATGATCATGGTCTGGACATGTATTCAGCGGCACTGGAATACAATGTGCGGCTGTTCTCGAAACTCGGGGTCACGGCCGGGTACAGCCACCACTGGCAGACCAGAGATGCGGGCAGCGATGTGGACAAGGGAAGCTATATGGCCGGTCTGAGCTATGATCTCACCGACAGCACCATGCTGCGGGCCTCCTATGCCAGAAAGGTCCGGTTTCCGGATATCAAGCAGCTGTATGATCCCAAATCCGGGAATGCCGATCTGGTGCCTGAAGAATCCAAAAATTACGAAGCCGGCATCACCCAGCGCCTGTTCGGGGACATGACCCTGGATCTGGCGGTGTTCAAACATGACGTATCCCAGTATATTGAAAAAAATGATGCCACCGACCTGTTCAAGAACTGGGAAGCCTATGATTTTACAGGGTTTGAGATCTATCTGTTCAAGCCGTTTCTCACCTCCGGCACCATCGGTCTGGGGTATTCCTATCTGGACACCGAAGAAAAATCCGCCGGGGCCCAGAGAGATGACCTGCAGTACCGGCCGGCCCGTAAATACACCCTGGATGTGGGATATACATGGGATTTCGGCCTGAGAGTCCATGGGGACATCCTGCACACGGCCGACCAGTATTACTATTCCGATAACTTTGACAAGGGCAAACTCAAGGACTATACCCTGGTAAACGTGAAACTGGAACAGAAAGTCTACAGGGATTCGGTATTTCTGTATCTGGGGCTGGACAATCTGACGGATGAAAATTATGAAGAATCCTATGGACTGCCCCAGGCCGGCCGGACCGGATATGCCGGTATCCGGATGACCTTTTGATGGAGATGGCCTGATGAACTACATGGTGTGCATCGATGATACGGACATGCCCGGCACCCGGGGCACCGGCTGGCTGGTGGAAGATCTGTGCAATATCCTGGCGGCGGAAAAACTGGCCGTCCCCTCGGCCATCAGCCGTCATCAGCTGTTTGTGCACAAGGATATCCCCTATACCTCCCACAACTCCGCCATGGGGTTTGAAATGAGCCTGGCACCGCAGGATTATGATGCGGTCATGTCCCTGATGCAGACATTTCTGGAAACCCGCACGGAAAAAGGGTCTGATCCCGGCCTGTGCGTGGCACGGATATCAGATGCCCTGGATGCCGGCACGCTGGCGGCATTTGGAAAAGCCGCCAAAAACCGGGTGTTGACCAAATCGGACGCATATTCTCTGGCCGCCAGAACCGGGATCCACCTGACGGAACACGGCGGCACCGGCCAGGGGGTGGTGGGGGCTTTGGCCGGCATCGGGCTGCGGCTGTCGGGAAATGACGGCCGGTACCGGGGATGGTTTCATCTGGGAAGGCCCGGGGATATCGTCAGTGTCGGGGCTTTGTGCGAATATCCGTTTGTGGATGCCCTGGTCACCTGTGACGGCAATGATCTGCCCCTGGATACCCAGGTCATGATGGGCTCTGAAAAAACCAAAACCGTGCGCATGGGCCACCGGCAGGTGATCGTGGTGGCCCCCTGCAAAGATCCGGCATGTCCGGGCATTGCATACCGCACCATTACCAAAAAGGAAGCAAAACAGTATTGAGATCCTTCCAGCGGCACCGGATCCTGTGGTATGGGCTGATTGCCGCATTGCCGCTGGTGCTGGGTGCCTGTTCCGTTTTTTTGGGCCGGTATCCGGTGTCGGTCCGGGATATCGGTGCGCTGGCGGCGGCGGCGTTGACCGGGCAGGGTATGGACCCCGTCCATTTCAGCGTGATCGTGCATGTCCGCATGCCCCGGATCATCCTGGGCGCCCTGGTGGGAGGAAGCCTGGCCGTGAGCGGGGCCGCGTTTCAGGGATTGTTCCGCAATCCCTTGGTCAGCTCCGGCATGCTCGGGGTCAGCTCCGGGGCCGGGTTCGGGGCGGCCCTGGCCCTGATTTTGTTTGACCGGTATGTGTATGTCTATCCGTTTGCCTTTGGCTTCGGGCTGCTGGCGGTGGTGCTGTGCTTTTTCATCGGCCGGCTCACCGCCTCCACCCAGGCCATCACCCTGGTGCTGGGCGGAGTGATCGTGGGATCGATCTTTTCCGCCCTGATCTCTTTGCTCAAGTATCTGGCAGACCCGTATGATGAACTGCCGGCCATTGTGTTCTGGCTCATGGGCAGCCTGTCCCGGGCCGAATACGACCATATTCTCACCGCCGGAATTCCCATGATCATGGGGTCCGTGGGCCTGATGATCATCCGATGGCGCCTGAACGTGCTGGCCATGGGAGACCGGGAAGCCCATTCGCTGGGACTCAACGTCACTGCCAACCGGATTTTCATCATTGTCTGCGCCACCCTGGCCACTGCCGGGGCCGTGTGTGTGAGCGGTGTCATCGGATGGGTGGGGCTGGTGGTCCCGCACATGGGCCGGATGATCATCGGCAACGACAACAAGGCATTGATACCGGTGGCGTTTTGCATGGGAGCCGCGTTCCTGATCCTGGTGGATGATATCAGCCGCCTGATCAGTACCAGTGAAATGCCCCTGGGGATTCTGACCTCGCTTTTGGGCGGGCCGTTTTTCATTTACCTGCTCAGGCGGACCCGGGGCCGGGAGTGGTAGATCTATGGCAGCTGATCAAAACCAGACATTGATAGAAATGAAAAACGCGGCGTTTTCTTTTGGCCGGATACCGGTTTTCCGGCAGGTGAATCTGAAAATCGCCAGAGGCGAGGTGTTCTGCCTGCTGGGGCCCAACGGATGCGGAAAAACCACCTTGATCGACTGTATGCTGGGTATTCACACTCTGGACACGGGCCGCCTGTGCTTGATGGGGCAATCCCGGACCCGGCACTCTCCCGGCGAGACCGCCCGGGTCATGGCCTATGTGCCTCAGAAGCACGACCGGCATTTCTCATTTTCCGTGCTGGACCTGCTGCTGCTGGGAAGAACCCCTTATACCGCTTTTTATGCTTCACCGGGAAAACCGGATATTGAAAAAGCGGAAAAAATTCTGGAGCTGTTCGGCCTGTCCCACCTGATGCACCGGGACTATACCCGGTTGAGCGGGGGGGAGACCCAGCTGGTGATGATCATGAGGGCCCTGATTCAGGAGACACCGGTGATCGTCATGGACGAACCCACGTCTCACCTGGATTTCCGGCATGAACTCATGGTGCTGGAAACCCTGGCCCGCTTGATCCGGGAGCGGCAGATCACCCTGGTGATGGCCACCCATTTTCCCAACCATGCCTTTTATTTTGAAAACGCCGGCATTCCGGTCAATGTGGCGTTCATGGGAAATCAGAGCGTGAAGCCGTCGGGCACCCCTTCCCGGGCCCTGACACAGGAAAACCTGGCCCGGTTCTACCACATCGAGACCGTGGTGATGACCCAGACCCTGCCGGGAAAAGGACGGATCAGACAGATCATTCCCATCAAAACCCTGGACCGGGAAACAAAGGGAACGCCATGACACATCGATGGTATCTGATCTGGATGCTCGTTTTTCTGCTGTTGCAGGCCCCGGCAGCCCATACCGGCCAGACAGCCGTCACAGGCCCTGTCACGGTCACGGATTTTTCCGGCCGGACCCTGACACTGGAACGGCCGGCCGATCGGTTCGCCTGTCTGTATGCATTCACCGGACATGTGGTCACCCTTCTGGGCAGAGGCCATGATATGGTGGCCGTGGTGGACGGGCTGAAAAAAGACCGGCTGATCCGGCAGCAGGTGCCCGGGATCCAAAGCCTTCCCATCCCTGCCAAAGGCGGTGTCATTCACATTGAAACCCTGCTGAAGGCGGACCCGGATATGGTGTTTCTCAAACCGGAAACCGCGGCTGCTGAAGCGGAAATCCGGAAACTGGAACGGTTCGGTTTGCCTTATTTTGTGGCGGGGTACCGCAACATGGAAGAACAGATGACCACCATCGAGATGATGGGAAAAATCTGCGGCCGGTATGATGCGGCCCTTGCCTATACCGACTATTACCGGGACATGATTCACAGGGTCAAGCAGCGCACCGGCCGGATACCGGAGGATCAGCGGGTCCGGCTGTATCATTCCGTGAATGAGGCCTTCAGGACCGATGCCCCCGGAACCATTGAAGCGGACTGGACCCGGGCGGCCGGGGTTATCAACGTAACTGTGGGAGACCGGCTGCATGCCAGGAGAGACAAATTTTTTGCCGGCATGGAACAGATTCTGATCTGGAACCCGGAGGTGATCATCGTGAACGAGGCCGGGGTGGATCAAGAGATTTTGCAGGATAAAAAATGGGCTGCGATCCAGGCCGTCCGGGAAAAAAACGTGTTTCTTGTTCCTGTGGGCATTTCCCGGTGGGGGCATCCCGGCAGCCTGGAAACACCCCTGGCCATCCTGTGGACCGCCAAAAAGGTTTATCCGGATCTGTTTTCCGACATTGATCTTGAAACAGAGATCAAACAGTTTTACCATAAATTTTTTGATCTGAGCCTGACAGATGAGATGGTGCAAAACATTTTGAACAACCAGGGGATGCGCAAGACTTTGGATGCCCGGTAAAGGAGGACAAATGAAACGAATTGAAAACATACCCCTGAGGCGTATCATTGCAGGATGGTTTCTGGTGCTGGTTTTCACAGGTCCGGGATTTACAGGAATCCCGGCGGCAGCAGACCCGCTTCCGGAACGGATCGTCCTGAATCTCACCCAGACCCCTCATCTGTCCCAGGCGGTCACCTGGCGGTCCGAAGAAAAAGGAGAAATCCCGGCCGCTCAGATTGTGCCGGTATCTTATCTGCTGGAGGCAAAATCCCATGCCGTCACGGTCAAGGCGGATACCTGCCGGGTCCAGACCGGGGAACAGCAGGATGTGTTTCATCATTCCGTGGTGTTTGAGCCGCTGATTCCGGACACGGAATATGCCTACCGGGTCGGGGATTCACCTGACTGGAGCGAGTGGAGCCGGTTTGAGACGGCATCTGACCGGAAAGACCCGTTCCGGCTTGTTTTTTTTGGGGATGTCCAGAAACAGGTGGCTGCCCTGGGGTCCCAGCTGTTCCGGACCGCGGTCATGGCAGTGCCGGATGCGGCGTTCTGGCTGTTTGCCGGAGACATGATAAACAATGGCCCGGATGACCGGGAATGGGCTGAATTTTTTGAAGCGGTTTCCTGGATGCCGAAAACCTTTCCCCTGGTGCCGGTGCCGGGAAACCATGAATATCCGGACCCCCGGTTTATCCCGGAAAACGAGCGTGTGATCACCCCGCTGTGGCGGCCCCATTTCACCTTGCCGGACAACGGACCACCAGGGCTTGAGGAAACCGTGTATTCTTTTTCTTACCAGGGGGTGTGCTTCGTCGTTCTCAACGGCAACGAACAGATGGATGTCCAGGCTGAATGGCTGGAAACCGTCCTGTCCCGGAACACGGATGACTGGACCATTGTTGCCATCCATCAGACGGTCTATCCCATTTTCACGCGCCGGCATGACACCACGTTCCAGGAAATACTTGTGCCGATTTTTGACCGGTATGCCGTGGACCTGGTGCTCCAGGGCCATGATCATGGATACGCCCGCACGCTATCTCTGAAAAACCACCAGCCCGTGACCGGTACCGAAAAAGGCACGGTGTACATCATTTCCAACAGCGGGCCCAAGTTTTATCCGGTCAGTGACCGGTATGACCATCTCATGGCCAGGACCGGGTCAAAAGAGATGCTGTTTCATACCATTGACGTGGATGAAACCACACTGCGGTTCACCGCGTTTGATCTGATGCGGCAGCCCGTGGATGAGGTGGTGATACACAAAAATATCCCATAAATCAGACATTAGAGGTCTGTTGTTTCAAAAAATCAGTCCTGGAAGGTCTGATGGCATCTGTCAGGTTCTGCGGGAGATTTTTTATATCTGTCTGGTTTTTATATGAAAGAACCGGGGGATTCCTGATTTGTTGTGCCCGGCAGGGCATTGCTGCTATTTGACTTTCAAGATTTAATTTTCCGGCATGGTTTGTGCTGTGTGTGGCATCCCTTAACCCATTCATGCAAGGATTGACACACACATGGCACAAACCGATACCGAGAGCATCCTCCAGCGCATCCGGGAAGACTATGCCGATGCCTATGACACCATGACCTGGCTGACCCCGGAACAGGCGGCCCGGGCCGCCCGGACCAGAGACGCACTGATATACGATATTTTCAAGCATGCCGGCAAAGGCCCCCAATGGCGGTTTGCCGGAACCAAGCTGACCACCCACGGCATCTCCCCGGGCTGTCTTTTCTGCGGCCGGGGGGAATGGTCCTGCCTGTTTATCAACGGGATATGCAATGCCCGCTGTTTTTACTGCCCGTCCGTCCAGGATCAGAAAGGCAACCCCATGACCAGCACCCTGGAATTCCGGACCCCGGAGGAATATGTGGATTATGTGGAGAAGTTCGGCATTCAGGCGGTGAGTTTCAGCGGCGGAGAACCGCTCATGACCTTTGACCGGGTGGTACAGTATCTCAAAGTGCTGCGGGCGAAAATTTCCCGGCCCCTGTATATCTGGATGTACACCAACGGCCTTCTGGTCACCGGAGACAAGTTGAAAACCCTGGCGGAAAACGGGCTGGACGAGATCCGGTTCGATATCAGCGCCGACCGTTACCGGCTGGATGCACTGAAAAAAGCCGTGGGTGTCATCCCCTGTGTCACCGTGGAAATTCCGGCCATTCCGGAAGATCTGGAACAAACAAAGCAGGTGATCCGGCAGCTGCATGATGAAGGGGTGAATTTCCTGAACCTTCATCAGATCCGGTGTACCCGGTTTAATCTGCCCAAACTGATCCAGCGGGGGTATACGTTTCTGCACGGCCCCAAGGTCACGGTCCTGGAGACCGAGCAGACCGCCCTGGAACTGATCCGGTACACGCTGGATCAAAATATCGCCTTACCTGTCAATTACTGTTCATTCACCTTCCGCCACCAGTTTCAGCGGGCCGGTGCGCTCAACCGAAATGCCCGGCTGATCAAATCCCCGCATCAGGGCATCACCCCCACCGGCCATCTCCGGACATTGGGCATTTTCGGAGATCCTGCAGCAGTTCTTCGGGTCCATGCGCATCTCCAGGCCGTGGAACCGGACACAGGATTGTGGGAGGTTTCTTCAAAAGGGGACCGGCTGAAGTTCCATGACACTCTGTGGCCCAAAATCGATTTTACCGGCATGACCCTTGAAGTGAGCTATACCGCCACTTCCCTGAAATCCCATGTGACGTTGCGGCATGCGTTCAGGGAAATTCCATTGAACTCCGGAAAAAAGGTGGTCATTGAAAAATATCCGGCCCATCCCGTGATCCGGTTGACCGGAGACAACATCGTTGAATTCGGCCAAAGGTATGTCGCGACCGGGGTCAATGAGCCGGCAGATGACGGGGTTCCTTCCATTGACCGGAGGGCGGATGGGCTTGAAAAATTTGAACGGTTCGATCCCGGCCTGTCCCGGTATTATTGATATCCGGACAGAGGAGAATGGATTGGTGGTTGAATTCGAGGGCACTCCCGACAAACAATAAATTTCCATGAAAGGCGGATGATTATGGCACTGGTAAGAGACAAGGACGGCAAACGGCTGCATGTCAAAAGCCGGCACATTTACACCATCGGACTGGAAATGGGGATGCCCACGGGGGTGATCGCACGTTTCGGCAGCATGATCTCGGAACAGAATGCCCTGATGATCGCCACCCTGCTGTCCCCCTGGGGCGGGATCAAGATTTCCCACAGCGATATCGTGAAACTGCCCACCTATTTTGCGGAAGGGATCATTCCGGTGATGCACGGGATGCCGCCCTATGACTATTTTGCCATCAAGCCGGAAAAAGGCCGGATCCCCATCCATCGCACCGATGTGGGGCTGGTGATTTTAGGGGATCTGATCGGGGCCCGGCGGATTCTGTTTGTCAAAGATGAGGACGGGCTGTATACCGAAGACCCGAAAAAGAACCCGGATGCCGAATTCATTCCCGACATCACGGTGGCGGAACTGATGGAAAAAGACCAGGATGACCTGGTCATCGAGCGGCCCTGCCTGGAGATCATCAAAAACAGCGAGGTGATCGAACAGGTCCAGGTGATCAACGGGATGAGGGAGGGCAACATCACCAAAGCCCTGGCCGGCGAACATGTGGGGACCATTATCCGCAAATAGGCCGGCAAACCGGATGGGTTTCGGTATCGTCATTAAATACATGTACACCAACGGTCTGCTGGTGACTGAAGACAAGCTGGAGCCTGGACATGGATGACCGGCCCGCCCCTGGCGTTTATCAATGCCGACTGGCGGGATTTTCAAAACTGCCCGGCAAAAAAAGATCCTCGGGGTCACCAGCAAGTCCGTTTGTGGCCGATTTTAGCCCTTGACAATGGTACCAACATTGATACTATATAACCATGACAAAAATCGATGACCTGCTATTGATATTGAAACGTAATCCGAAGGATGTCCGGTTTTCGGATTTGTGCAGAATATGTGACCATTATTTCGGTGGTGAACCACGTCAGCCAGGCGGTCATCGGTTCGCCAAAGAGCGCCCTGGCAGGGGACCCAAAGAATAAATATCAGAATAACAAAGGCAAGGCCAAGGCATATCCAAGTCAAGCAAGGTGCTTTTAGTGATGAAAAATTGGGAGGATGAAAGCCATCAGCGGCAAAATGATAAAAATATACCTACAGTTACCTGGTCTGAAGATGATGTAATAGGTATGTGGGACTGTGTATTGCGTTACAGCTTGAGTTGGGCTGGCCGATACACCGGAAAAAGCGCTGAGCGTCCGAAAACTTATGAGATGTGTTGTGGATATGGGCAGAACCGATGAGCCTATTCCCAGACAATTGCAAGTAAACACTTTAGCGGAAAATTCATGGTCAGTGCCTCAGAAGGTACATGAAAATTGGCCATACAAGCTGCTGGAGTCCGGCATAAGCCTTAATCGTATTGCCAGTTCCAAATTGGGCCAATAAATAGTTCTGCCCACAACAAAGGAATTCCCAATAGTTCACACGCAACATGATCAGAGCTTTTTCATGAACCACGAAAAGATGATGGTTGCATCACTGGGTATTTCATCCAGGATCATTTAAATGTATGGACCGATGCGCTGTGAAATTCCAAAGCAGCGCTTTTACCGATCTCAAGACAAAATTCATTGACAAGGTTTCTACGTTCGAACCACTTCGAACAAAACGCCTTGAGCCTCCATATGCACGATGTGGAGCCCCGCAAAGGGCGTGTCTTTTATTTTTCGGTAAGTGGACGACGACCAGCGGTGTGTCGGGGTAATAAAATGTTTTCCGAACGAATCATGGTGATGGTGGTCCGGGTCCGGCGGTTTCAACAATAATGTAAAGGCCGGTGCCGGCAATTTTGGTTGTCCCGTGGCGCTCAAATGCGGCGATGTTTTCGTACTGCAACCGGGTACAAACCTGGAATCGGTTTTCTCGAAGCAGGGTCTGGATACGCATCCCTGCTGCATGATCTTTCGTCTCTGATGGCGCGGTTGGCCAGATACAGCGCACTCCTCAAAATTGTGGGACACCATGGATGATGGTCATATTCAGGTCTTTGTACTGCCTTTTTCAGCAGGGATGGCCTCGTAAATCGAAATACCGGGTCAGGGGCGGACAGGGGTTCAATAGCAGCAGCACCTTTGGGTTCAGGATCAAGACGAAAGGCCAGGACCACGCGCTGTTTTCCCCGCCGCTCGGGTTATGGGTTCCGGTGTGATTTTCAGATCCCAAAGCGGCAATCAGATGGTCAAACTGGTTGCCGGAACTTTGTTTTGAAATATGGTGATACCGGGTGCCGTACAGGATGTTTTGGGTGACATCCAGATGCGGAAACAGGGCGAAATCCTGGTAGACCAGGGCCCGGGTGCCGTTTTCCACCGGCACCGGATCGGAGTCTTCGAATATCAAGGAGCGGAAGTGAACGGCATGATCCCATGATTCCTTCCAGGAGCAGGGATTTGCCGAAACCCAGTCGGACCGATGACGCAGATCCTTGGGGGGTGTACTTCGAGGCAGATATCAGTAAGGGAAAGTACCGGCAGGAGTCAAGCCTGGATAATGTTTGAGCGAGATCATAGACTATCGGGTGTCCGTGTGAATGGATATTGTCATCGCATTTAACATTGAACAAAACAAAGGAAATCAGGATCAGGTGGACCGCGATGGGCTGGGATAACAAGCCGAAGGCTGTGAACCCACTCATAGATCATCACCAGCACCGTCGTGGGGTGATAGGCCACAATCACGATGGCACCGAATTGAAATGGCCGGGCCGTGCACATGATGATGCCGAATCATGTGCCGCCGGGTCAAGGAAGATGATGCGGGCAAACGTTGTCGGAACGCCAGCCAGAGGTGCGGGCGTTTTCCCGGGCGTACCGGCGCTGTCAAACGGATTTCACCGTGTTGATGCGATGAGTCCCACGGACAGCAGCACGCAGACAATACCGGTTTGGTCCCCATGATCTGAATGCCCGCTTCGGACGTGGTAGTGGATGGCGTTTCTGCCGGCCCGGAAGCTGAGATAGCGGTACAAATGACCGGATGAGGAATCATGATGGGTAGATAATGGTCCTTCCAGCAGTTTTGCCTTTCAGATCCTTTCTGGCCCGGCAGATACGCCAGCGGTGCTGACAAAGGCGAGTCGGCGCAGCCAGGGACAAAGGATGGAGCGGGCGATGGCTGCCGCCACATCCCTGTCAGGATAGTTTCTTAAACATAAGACCAGACAGCTGGGTGTGGTCATGTTGATCAAGGCAGGGTCAGCAGGAGAATCGGGGCAGTCCCAGACCCAGAAACAGCCATCCCATCGGTCCATCTGTTTCACGGAATCAGTCCTTACCCTCGTTAGGCCGGCGAATTCGGCCGGCATCTTTTTGTGCCATAGCAGGATCGGAACAGTGCTTAACATGCCGAGAAGATATCCCCATCTATTCAAGGTTTTCAGGCCATGATCTTCAGACAGCGAAACTGCAAGATGCAGCGGCCGCTTCCGGGTTGGGCATTTTTGATCATGGTGATACCATGGAATACAGGACACAACCGGTTTTGGTGATCCAGAGTGCCGGAACATTTGCCGGTCACTTCCACCTGAGCCTGTTTGTAGAACGCATCATATTGGTAATTGCTCAAATTGATGTGATCATCCAGAACAATGTATTTGAGCTCGTGCTGCCGGGCCACGGAAATGTATTCCCAGGCATAATCCATGTTGCCGGTTTTCAGCAGGTTCACCAGTTCCACGGATTTGGGCCGGACATTTTTCTGGGGCCGGTTGGCCAGAATTTTGTCATACAATCCCTGGATGCCGTAAAATTTTTCAGCCAGCTGCAGCACCATCAGGCTCCGGTACCCGCAGGGATCCAGGTTGGGATCGGAATGCCCCCAGACCACACCGTCTTTCTGCAGAATCTCATACCAGTTGTCTACAGTGATCTGGTCGGCATACCGGCTCTGATCCGTGTAGCACAGCACCAGCTGGTTGGTGGCGAACCGCACATTCCAGTCCGCAAATTCGGGGATCAGGTTGTTGTCAATCACTTTGTAGTCGGCAGATGCCATGATGTCCGCGGGTTTGCCGACTTCGGAAATCAGCCGGGCCATCTTGGTGCTGCCCCCGGCTTCCCTGAGCACATCCACATCCGGGTATTTTGCTTCGAATTCCTTTTCAATGGCATCAAACGGCACGGTCAGGCTGCCGGCATGAAAAACAATCAGTTTCCCGGACGGCCCGGCCGCAACGGTCAAGGGCAGAACCATGCCCATCATCATGAGTACAAACAGCATTACAGTCAAGCTCATCATTTTTTTTCCTTTACATCGCATAATGGGTCTCCTTTGGTTGTTATCGGTTGCTATATATCCATAAAATCCATTTCTATCAAGTGCCTGCAATTGATATACCATAAAATACCACAAATCGACCTGGTTTGTGTGGTTGTCAGCAACAGTCTGAATTTTCGATATTTTTTGGTCTGGTGGCTGTTGCCGCGGTTTTGGAATTTTTTTGAAAACCGCACAATTGCAACCAGGTGTGTCATTGCAATCGCCCAAATGCACCTGGATAAAAAATGATGCCATTCGTTATGTTAATATTGACATAACGAATCGGATTTGATAAACGAGGCACTGTTATTTTCAATTCAAGCAGGGAAAAAAAAATTATGGAAGTGGCAGTGAATGAAAAAAAAACAATGGCATATGATGAAAAATCCAACCGATCCCCGGTCAAGTTTGAAGTCTATGGGGATGTGCTGATTGAAAAAATTGTCCGCCAGAATGGCAAAGGGGGACGGATCTATCTGCCGCCGGACTGGGTGGGTAAAACCATCAAAATCATAAAATAGTCATTTCCGATTATTTTTGAGAAAATATTTTGCAACACAGGAGGAAACGTGCATGGCTGACAAGTGGGTGTACAGTATTTGCGGAATGTGTACCGTCCGCTGCCCCATCAAGGTGAACGTTCAGAACGGAAAGGATGTCTTTATCCAGGGCAATCCCCATGTGCCTGCCATGAAAGGGGCGGTGTGTCCCAGGGGCACGGCGGGAAAAGGGCTGATTTATGACAGTGAGCGGCCCCAGACCCCGTTGATCCGCGAAGGCAAACGGGGCGAAGGCAAGTGGCGGAAAGCCACCTGGGAAGAGGCTTTGGATCATGTGGCGGACAAGCTCAATGAAGTAAAAGACCGGTATGGGGCCAAAGCCATTGCATTGTCGGACCGGGGCGGCCCGTTCCGGGATTTTCACCGGGCGTTTCTCAGAGGTCTCGGGACTCCCAATTACAACAACCATGATTCCTCTTGTGCCAGAAATGTCCAGCATTCCGCCCTGTCCTTGACCGGCAGGGGGCGCAAGGCCGTGGCCTATGATTATAAACACAGCCGGCACGTGGTGCTTCAGTTCCGAAACATTTTTGAATCCATCGATGTTCAGGAGGTCAACAACCTCATGGATGCCATGGAAAAAGGCTGCAAACTGACGGTTATCGATGTCCGGGCCAATATTTCGGCCGGCAAGGCCCACCATTTTTTCATGGTCCGGCCGGGCACCGATTATGCTTTTAACCTGGCGGTCATCAATGAAATCATTGCCAAGCGGTTTTATGACGACAAGTTCAAAAAGCGCTATATCGAGGGATTTGATGAGTTGACCGGGTTTGTTTCCCCCTATACCCCGGAATGGGCGGAGCAGGAAACCGGGGTGCCGGCCAGCCACCTGCGACGGTTTGTCAAAGATCTGGCCCAGGCGGCCCCGGCCGTGATCTGGCATCCCGGGTGGATGGCGGCCCGGTATAAACATTCATTTTATGTGTGCCGTTCCATTTATATCATCAACGCCCTTTTAGGGGCCTATGGGGCCAAAGGCGGGCTTCCTTTCGTGAGCAAACCCGGAGATGTGGGGCGCAGCGGGTTGAAAAAATTCATGGATCTGTATCCCAAACCGGATGAAAAAAGAGCGGACGGGGTGGGATGGAAATATCCCCATTTCGAGGACGGGCCCGGTCTGGCCCATCTCATGTTCGAGGCCATGGAAACCGAAGATCCCTATCCGGTGAAAGCCTATATCGCTTACCGTCATGACCCGCTGATGGGGTATCCGGACCCGGACCGGCTCAAGAAGAAATGGGACAACCTGGATCTGCTGGTGTCGGTGACTTTCAGCTGGTCGGACACGGCCTGGTATTCCGATGTGGTGCTGCCATTATCTCCATATCTGGAAAGGGACAGCATCATTGCCGCCAAAAACAGTCTGGCCCCTTATTTCTTCGTGCGGAAAAAAGCGGTGGAACCTATGTATGACACCCGGGCCGACTGGGAAATCATTTCCGGCCTGGCCCGGCGCATGAATCTGCCGGAACTGGTGTTTGACCGCATTGAAGATATCTGGAATTTCCAGTTGGAGGGGACCGGGGTCACGATCGAAGATTTTGATGCCACCGGCATGGTGCCGCTGGTGGAAAAACCTGTGTACCCGGAATTTGAAAACTATGGTTTCAAGACCCCCAGCAAAAAGATCGAAATCATTTCCAAAAAACTGACAGACAGCGGCCTGGATTCTCTTGCACCCTACGAGCCACCGGTGTCCCCCGACCCCGGCCGGTTCCGCCTGACCTTCGGCCGATGTGCCCTGCACACCCAGGGACATACCGTGAACAACCCGCTGCTGTCGGAACAGATGCCTGAAAATCATCTGTGGATCAATACAAAAGAAGCGGAAAAACTTGATATTGAAGATGGGGACAGAGTCACTGTTTCCCAAAATGGGTATTCCGAATCCATCCAGGCCCGGGTGACCGAAGCCATCCATCCCCAGGCCGTGTTTGTGGTGCACGGATTCGGTCACCGCCTGCCCGTGGAAACCCGGGCTTTCAACAAGGGGCTGGCGGACAACCGGTTCATGGCCGGGGGCCTGGACATCTGGGATCGGGCCGGCGGGGCCATTGCCTTTCAGGAGCACTTTGTCACCGTGTCCAAAGCCTGACGGGAGGCATTTTTATGGGAGGGATTCAAATGAAACTGCGAACCAGCCAGCTGCTGCTCAACGATGACGGAAAGATCATCATGGGATCCGGCCGGATGGCGATCTTTGAATCCCTTCAGCACACCGGCTCCATCAATCAGACGGCCCGGGAGTTGAATATGGCCTATAAAACCGTGTGGAGCAAAATCAAAGCCACGGAAAAAAACTGGGGCCGCTCTGTGGTGGATACAGACAGAAAAACAGGCACCCGGCTGACAAGGGAAGGAGTGGATCTGCTGGAGAAATACCGGAAACTGAAAAAGGACTGTATTCATGCGGATGACGGCATTTTCCAGTCCATTTTTCAGATCCGGAATAACCAAACCTCATAAAAATTTTTTTGGCTATTGTTATAGTGAGGTTACCATAAGTGGTGATGTTGTTATAAGATAGATAAATGGTGGATATTTCAGTGTTGAAACAGGAAGGCGGTTATGGAAACATTTGAAGTGCTGCTTCAGGAATCAGCCAAAGCCCACGGGCATCTGTGCTCCGGGCAGGTGGTGGGCGTGCGCATGGCCATGGAAGGCTGCCGGCGTATCGGACTGGACAATCCCCGGGAAAGATCCCAGATCAAAAAACTGATCGTATACGTGGAAATGGACCGGTGCGCAGCCGACGCCATTTCCACGGTGACCGGTGCCCGGCTGGGACGGCGGTCCTTGAAGTTTGTGGATCACGGCATTATGGCGGCAACGTTTGTGAACCTGGAAACCGGAAAAGCGGTCCGCATTGTATCCAGGGAAAGCGCCAGAACCCTTGCCGCATCCAAAGCCCCCCAAATCCGGGACCGGCACCGGCAGCAGCTGGAAGCCTATAAAACCATGACATGTGAAGACCTGTTCCACATTCAGGCAGTCAAAGTGAATGTGGAGGCCTGCGACATGCCCGGCCCCACAAAATTCAAGGCGGTCTGTCAAAAATGCGGCCAGGTGGTGCGGGACAGGCGCGAAGTCATGAAAAACAACCGAATCCTGTGCCGGCCCTGTGCTCTGGGAACCTATTTCACACCCGTAAAAGAACAGGAAAAAAAAGAAAATGAAAAAAAATTACACCGCATGGTCATTTAAAACCATCCCGGTGGATCAGGCCGTGGGGACGGCTGTAACCCATGATATGACGCAGGTCATCCCCGGAAAATTCAAAGGCCCGGCCTTTAAAAAAGGCCATGAAATCACTTCCGGTGACTTGTGCCGCCTGATGCAGATGGGGAAAAACAACCTGTATGTTTTGGACCTGAAAACCGGTCAGATCCATGAAGATGATGCGGTCATGGAATTGGCGTCCGCACTGGCCGGCCCGGGGGTCACGTTTTCAGGCATCCCTTCGGAAGGCAAACTGGAGTTGCGGGCTGCTTATTCCGGACTCTTCAAAGTGAATGTGTTTGCCCTGGAAGCATTCAACATGCTCCCGGATGTGATGTGTGCATCCATTCATACCCACACGCCTGTCACAAAAAACCAGAGCCTGGCTGCAACCCGGGCCATCCCTCTGGTAATCCTTCGAGCTGATCTGGACCAGGCGGTTGCACTGGCAAAGGAACACTTTCCCGTTTTCAGTGTGACCCTGTTCCTGCCGTTGAAAATCCGCTTGATCATTACCGGTGATGAGGTTTATAAAGGGTTGATCCAGGACCGGTTCCAGGCCATTGTCAAAGAAAAGGTCACCCGGCTGGGCGGGACCCTCGAGGAAAGCGTGATTCTGCCGGACAATCAGGACCGGATCTCCCGGCAGATCCAGGAATTCCTGGAAAAGGACACGGACCTGATCATCACCACCGGCGGCATGTCCGTGGACCCGGATGATGTCACCAAAGAAGCCATCGAGGATTCGGGATTTGAGCAGATTCATTACTCGTCCGCGGTGCTGCCGGGGGCCATGTTTCTGCTGGGATATCACGGCCGGACCACCATTATGGGGCTGCCGGCCTGCGGCCTGTATCACCGGACCACTATTTTTGATTTGATCCTGCCCCGGGTGATGGCCGGTGAAACACCCGGGGCCAGGGATCTGGCACGGCTGGGCCATGGCGGGCTCTGTCTGAACTGCAACACCTGCCGGTTTCCGGCCTGTTCGTTTGGAAAACCGGGATGATGATCCATGCCACATCCATTAACGATTGAATGAGACCTGAACATTATAGAAGGAAAAATATCGATATGACAACCTTGCAGGAAGAGATCATTGAGGAAGTGACCAGCCGGTCAACCCATCTGGACGTCATTCCAGAAGTCCGGATGGTGGCGATATCTCTGGGATATACCTTTGTGGAATTGGACAACGGCATCATGGGGGTGTGCTTCACCCCCCGGTCCGACAGCGGGTCCTGTGCCCATTATTCAGGGGCCGGGGCCCTGTCGGAAAAACCGGTTCTGGAATTGTGTCCGCTGATGCGTGCCGGCCATCCCCTGGAACGAAGCGTAGGCGTGGCGGCGGTCAATGCCCTGTCCCATACCATCATGGCGCAGGATCCGGACCAGTACCGGTTTTCAGAAACGGATTTTCTGGATCTGCTGCCGTTTCATCCCGATGAATCCAACAAAGTGGGAATGGTCGGCCATATCGGCCCGTTCATGCCGTTTCTGAAAAAACAGTCGGATTCCCTGGTGGTGGTGGATGACAACCCGGATCTCAAGATCGGGGCCATGGCTGCAGGCCCTGTCATCACCCGGGATGTCAACGTCCTCAAAGATGCCGACATCGTGATCATCACCGGGTCTTCCGCTGCCGTGGGCGGGTTTGACGCGGCCCTGGATGCGGCTAAATCCGCCCGGTTCATCGGGGTAGTAGGACCGTCCGCCGGATGGCTGCCCCAGCCGGCGTTCCGGCGGGGGGTCCATGCCGTGGCCGCCACGAAAATCACGGACCTGTCCGGGGCCCGCCGTACCATCCTGGAAGGCGGCGGCACCCCGCAGTTCATTGAGTACGGCCGCAAGTACACCCTGGTCAACGAATCCGGCGGCATTACTCATACTTAGACGCGATAAACAATCCGTATCCGGGTTTCAGGGTGCCGGTGCGGCAGGCCAGGGCTGCCTGGCTGTCACCGCCTGATCCGGACAGGTGTTTCCAGAAGTTGTCCAGGCTGCCGTGTTCAAACACGATCTGCCCGGCCAGCTGTTTGAGAAACCGGGTATGTCCTTCCATCAGGGTGATGGTGAATCCGGCCGCCTCCACGGCGGTGATCAGGTCCACGATGCTCAAGGCCCCGTCCAGACAGGACAGGGGCGGATCGGCCGGAAGACCCTGGTACCGGTATTTTTCCGGAATGAACAGGTCGGTCAGCACCAGCTGTCCATTGGGTTTGAGCATCCGGAAAAATTCTGCCAGACAGGCCTGCTTGTCCGGAATCAGGGACAGCACACACTCACAGAAGATGCCGTCAAACCGGTCGGATTTGAACGGAAACGCCGGGATCCGCGACTGTACAAAGTCAAAAGTCTTTGTGCCCTTGGCGATGTGCCCGTTTGCCAGGACACTTTTTTCCCGCCCATCGTTTGCCCGGTCAATGGTCTTGTTCACATCCAGGTCCGTTCCCACTACCTGAAGGCCGTATAAGTCAGACAGATATCTTGCGGTGGTGCCATAGCCGGCACCGGCGTCCAGAATCAGGTCGCCCGGATCGAATCCGCAGAAATCCACGGCACGCTGGGTGAGGATCAGGCCGCCCGGGCGGAGGGTATGGCCGGTGACCCGGGTCAATGCCGGCTGCCTGAACATGAACGGCACCTGACCGGTATCGTATGTCCCGCATGGTTTCGATTTTTGATTCGGGCTGTCAGGGCTATTTGTCTTCAAGAATTTTTTCAACTTCCGCCATCCTTCCCCGGGCGATGTCTGGTGAGATATAGATCATACCGCAGTTTTTGCACTGTGGCAGGACCACATCGAACCGGCTTCCCAGGTATTCTACATGGTTTTTGAAAAATCCCAGCTCCCCGTTGTCACAGGACCGGCACACAATGGTTTCGTTGTGGGGTTCTGTCGGGGTTCCCGGAACGAACAGGGTGTTGGGGATCACCTGCATCCGGTGACTCCAGGCATTGACGATTTCAATCCCTGTTTCATGTTTTCGAAACGCCACCCAGAAACAGACCCGGCCCGGCCGGAAAAAAGAAATGTATGTCCGGGTGTCTGGGTTGTAAAAAGGGGGTGTGCCAGTGCCGATATGAGACAACACCTGCTCTATGTCAGATTCCAGGATGAAATGATCTTCCAGGATCTGCTTCATCCCGGGATTGTAACGGACCGGCACGACCGGACCTTCCGGCAGGTGCGGGGTTGGGAGTTCCTGCCAGAGTTCCGCCAGCATGCGGTGTTTGACCTGTGCCAGGTTGTCATGCCGGCCGGAAAATCCCGGGTCCTTTCGCTGTTCCGGATGATCGGTCTGGGGCCAGAACAGGTCCAGGAGGTGGGCGGTCTTTTTGCCGACCCTGGCCAGCCGGTCCCGGCACATGGCGCAGTAGGCCAGAAAATCCTGGTCGCTCTGGCCGGCCCGCTGCTGGTTGATCTTCTGAGTGAGTGTTGGATTGGCATTGAAAACCAGGCCCCCGAAACCGCAGCATTCGGTCAGGGCACCGGCAGCGGGCAGTTCCTGGATGATCACACCGGCGGACCGGGCCAGGCTCCGGACCGCGTCCTGGACCGCGTGGTCTTCCCTTGCCGTGCAGGGATCGATGATGTTCACCGGGTTCGGAGCGGTGTTGCGGGGAACCGCCGGCAGGCAATCCTTCAGGTCCAGCAGTGTTTTGTACAGTGAAACAATATCGGCGTCAGGCAGGTGCCGGGAGAGCGTCCAGGTGCAGGCACTGCATGCAGTGATGATCGTTGGCCTGCCCGCATCTTCCCAAAAGGAAGTGAACCGCGCCAGGGTGTCCGTTTCCAGGGCCGGCCGTCCGGCCCACCGGGCCGGAGCCCCGCAGCAGCCTGTAACAAACCCGGTACGGCCGGGCAGGTTTGTCAGAAGAAATTCATACACCCGGGTTGCCTGGTCCGGGGCCGATCCCAACAGCTGGCACCCGGGAAAAAAGATCTGATCTGACCGGCCGCTTCCCGGGGCATGGCGGGCAAAAAAACAGGCGTCCCCTGCGGCATGGGCCATTTCCTGGAGCGCGAAATCATGGGCGGATACCGGCATCCGGTCCGACTGGACCATCTCCTGCCGTGCTTCCAGGCACAGGTCTGCCATAGAAAATTCATTGGGGCACACGGTTTCGCATAACCGGCACAGGCTGCATGAATTGATCAGCAGGTTGGCTTTTTTTTCACCCTTGACAATGGCGGCATTGTTGTAGATTTCCCGGGCGTATCGGCGGGGATATCCCTTGAACTCGGTCAGGTAGGTGCACACACGCAGACACCGGGAACAATCACACTGGATGCAGCGGTCCGCCTCCCGGGCCGCCAGATCCCGGTCACAGGTCACGGCACCGGTGCCGGGATCTCCGACAAGATCCAGCCGGGGGCGGGGTGTCACCCCGCTGATGTCGGTGGACAGCCTTGTGGAGATCGCTCCTTCCCGTTCCCGGCCGGCCGTCGGCGATACCTTTGACAGCAACCGGTCCATGGAGGTGGCGGCTTTCCGGCCCTGGGCCGCAACGCCACCGGATGAGACCGGGTGTCCAAAGAAGTCGGTTTCCGAAATCCGCCGGCAGATCCGGGGATGTGAGGTGCCGCCGGAAAATCCATCCACCAGAGGCCGCCCGGTATCATCCCGGTCAAACCCGGTAAAGGGGTCCCCAGGAATCCTCCCGATATACACGGGCATCCGAAGGACAGGTCTGTCCGGGAGGAATGCGGCATCCGGTGAATCCGCAATCCTGAATTCAACCCCGAACGGTTCCAGAACCTGATTTCCTGTGCCAGGATATCCGGGGGCAGGACGGCACTGGAAATCTCCCGCAGGTTTCCGCCCAGCGCATCGGTCCGGTCGAACACGGTCACGGCATAGCCTTTGAGACGGGTCCCAGGCAGTGGTCAGGCTGCTCAAGCCGCTGCCCCAGATACCCACGGTCCGGCCTTGGCGGCCGGAGGAACCGTTTTTTCCGCCTTGTCCGGTCGGCGGCACAGATCCGTTCCAGGTGGCCGATGGCCACGGGTGCATCAGGTGGTTGCGGATGCAATGGGCTTCACAGGGATGGTCGCAGATCCGGGCAAGAATGCCCGGCACCGGCAGGGGCGTTTTCAATCACCTTGAACGCCCGGTCCATGTCTGTTCCGCATGTGCCCCAGAAATGCCTTGACATCCAGGTGAAACGGGCAGGCCGCGGAACAGAACGCCGGTTTCCTCCTGGATGCATTTTCTTCTAAATTCGGTGAGACGGGCTTTTTCCATGGGGGCCACTCAGGATGGCTGGGGAGGGCGGAACCGGACGTTCGGTTCCGCCTCCCCGGGCCGGTTGAGAATTACATTTTTTTCAGTTCTGCCAGTACTTTGTCCGGCGTGGCCGGCAGGCGTTTGATCCGGACGTTGCAGGCATTGTATATGGCGTTGATAATCGCGGCATGGGGGGATGTCAGCGGCAGTTCACCCACACCGGCCGCCCCGAAGGGACCGTGTTCCCGGGGAGATTCCACATACATCAGCTCCATGTCATCGGGAATGGCCTTGATATAGGGAAAACCCGCCCCCATCATGGAGGAATGTTTTTTGAGGTCTTCAAAATCCTCGGAAAGGGCCAGACCGATGCCCTGGGCCAGTCCGCCGTACATCTGGCCGTCCACGGTGAGCCGGTTGTTGATTTTACCCACATCCGCCACGGCCGTCATCTTTTCGACCCGGGTTTTACCCGTGGCGGTCTCCACGCAGACCTGTGCCATGAACACCCCGTACATATAGACGGCAAACGGATTGCCCTGGGAGTTTTCGTCACAGTTGGTGGCCGGGGCCGTCCAGGAGCCGGTGTATTCAAGGGGGATGTTTTCCTGTTTCATTTCGTCATGGGAACGGAAACTGCCGTCGCTTTTGCGCATCGCACCCATCAGCATTTCACAGGCCGCCTTGATGGCCTGGCCCGTGACCACCTGGGACCGGCTGCCGCCGGCAGGGCCGCTGTCCGGTACCCGGGAGGTATCGTTCATGACCAGGTGGATGTTTTCAGGGGAAATCCCTAACGGCCGCAGGGCTTCATGGGCGGTTCCCAAAGATCCGCTGTCCGCGCCCTGGCCGTGATCTTCCCAGGAATTGAACACGGTCACGCTGTTGTCCGGGTTCAGACAGACCTTGACCTGGGAGCTGTCCGGCCCGTCCAGGCCGCACCCGTAAACCCCCACGGACAGCCCCACCCCGTATTTGAACGCATCGTTGCTGGACTGTTGGGCCGCTTTTTTTGCCGCTTCATATTTGGGTTTGAGTTTTTCAAACATTTCCGGCAGACTCAAGCTTTCCGGCACGGAGCCGGTGGGAGAGGTGGAACCTTTCCGGTACACGTTTTTCACCCGCAGGTCAAAGGGGTCCATACCCAGTTTTTCAGCCAGCATGTCCATGAGCACTTCCGAGGCGAATTCGCTCTGGGGGGAGCCATAGGCCCGGAAGGCCGATCCCCAGGAATGGTTGGTGCACACGGTCCGGCCTTCCCCCCGGATCCGGGGGATATGGTATCCGGCCCCGATAAACTGGGCCCCGCGAAGCGTGAGCAGGTCCCCGAATTCGGAATAGGGGCCGTGGTCGACGGTCCAGTCGCTTTCCATGCCCTGGAGTGTGCCGTCCTTGTCGGCTGCGAGACGCAGGTTGATGAAAAACGGGGATCGCTTGCCCGTATAGGTCTGCTGCTGGTACCAGGTATAGTTCAGGAACACTGGTTTGCCCGTGGCCAGGGCCGCGACGCCCAGGAGCGCTTCCATGGTGGGGGAAAACTTGTACCCGAAGGTGCCGCCGGCAGGGTTCTGGACCAGGGTGAGTTTTTCCGGTTCAATGCCGATGCCCGGGGCGATCATGGCATGGTGCAGGAACAGGCCGATGGATTTGGAATGGATGGTCAGGCGGCCGTCCTCGCCCGGATAGGCAAATCCCACATCCGGTTCAATGGGCATATGGGGCTGCCGGCCGACATAGAAATCATCTTCCACCACTACATCGGCAGCGTCGAAACAGGGGCCGGTATCCTCCCCTTTCTGGATTTTCTGGATATAATAGACATTGGGGGTGCCCGGATGAATCTCCATGGCATCATCGGCCATGGCCGCAGGCGCGCTCATGTATTCCGGCAGCGGTTCCAGGTCCACCACCACTTTTTCCGCCGCAGCCCGTGCGTTTTTCAGGGTATCAGCACACACGATGGCAATGGCATCCCCGAACTGGAACACCTTTTCATCGCATAGAATCGGCCGGTCCCAGCCGTCTCCCTTGTTGGTGGGAAAGGTGATCAGGCCGGTGATCCGGTTTTTGCCCGGAACGTCCCTGTGGGTGACCACTTTGTAGACACCGGGCATTTTTTTCGCTTCAGAAGTATCGATACCTTTGATGTTGGCATGGGAGACCTGGGCCTGGACCAGTGCCATGTGCAGGGTTTCCGCGGGCATTTTGATGCCCAGGTCCGCCCCGTAATCACAGGTGCCGGTCACCTTTGCCAGGGCCGTGGGCCGGGGGTATTTGGATCCCCAGATCCGCCCGTCGTCCGGCAGTTTGAAGGACAGTTCCTCCGGGGTCATCTGCTGGTTCATCACTTTGGCTGCATCCATGACCGCATCCACAAGGGGTTTGTAACCGGTGCACCGGCAGGCGTTTTTGTGTTTCTGGAACCAGTCTCTCACCTCCTCCCGGGAGGGATCCGGGGTTTCATCCAGCAGGGACTTGCTGGAAACGATGAAGCCGGGGGAGCAGAATCCGCACTGGGCACCGCCGTGAACCATCCAGGAAGCCTGGAGCGGGTGCAGGTTGTCCGGGGTGCCGACCCCTTCGATGGTCGTGATCGCTGCATCATCCGGTACCCGTTTCATTTTTGTGACACAGGACCGTACCAGCTTGTCATTGAGAATCACATTGCAGGCACCGCACTGTCCTTCGCCGCATCCCACCTTGACGCCCGTGAGAAACAGGCTTTCCCGGAGCACGGTGGACAACCGGTCTTCTTCATTGACGATCAGGGTTCTGGGGACACCGTTAATAGTAAGATTTTTTTTGATCATGCGTCTCTCCTTTTTTAAGTTTGTTACCCGTGCAATCCAACGTCAGAACCCGAAAAATCCCCGAAAAATCAGGCGATTTTTTCAAGGGACACGGCACAGGCCTTGTATTCAGCCGTCAAGGTATCCGGATCATAAACCGGGTTGGTGAGCCAGTTGGCATTGCCTTCTCTGAAGTGAAAGGCCATCCAGACCAGACCTTCCGGCACCTCATGGGTGATCCGGGCCTTGACCGTGACCTCGCCTCTTCTGGATTTGACCCGGATCATTTCATTTTGGTCGATGTTTAGTTTTTGGGCATCGGCAGCCGAGATATCTGCCGTCTCTTCTCCGAGCATGTCATTGAGGCCTTCACAGTTGCCGGTCTGGGTACGGGTATGGTAGTGGTACAGCCGCCGTCCCGTGCTCAGGACAAACGGATAATCGTCATCCGGGACCTCGGCGGCAGGGGTCCATTCCACGGGCATGAAACTGCCTTTGCCCTTGGTGAACCGGCCTTCCAGGTGCAGAATCGGGGTGCCGGGGTGGGATTCCGTCGGGCAGGGCCACTGGAGGCCGTCATTTTCAATCCGGTGATATTTGATGCCGGCCAGATTGGGGGCCAGGACCGAGATTTCATTGTCCCACAGGTCTTTGGCGCTGTCAGATTCCCAGGTGTGGCCCATGCGGCGGGCAATTTCCCTGAAAATCCACCAGTTGGGCCGGGCCTCTCCCGGTGCCGGGCTGGCGGTGCGCACCCGGCTGACCCGGCGTTCGCTGTTGGTGAACGTGCCGTCGTTTTCACTCCAGGCCGCGGCCGGCAGTACCACATGGGCGAACCGGGTGGTTTCGTTTTCAAAAATATCCTGGACCACCAGGAATTCGGCTGATGCCAGTTCATGCTCCACCTTGCGGATATCCGGTTCCGTGTTGGCCAGGTTTTCCCCGAAAATGTAGAAGCCCCGGACCATCTTGTCCACCAGGCCTTCCATCATTTCGGGGATCATCAGCCCGTTTTTTTCGGGCAGGCGGTCCACGCCCCAGGCGTTTTCAAATTTCTGCCGGGCCGACAGATCACCCACCGGCTGGTACCCGGGGAATACGTTGGGCAGGGCCCCCATGTCGCAGGCCCCCTGGACGTTGTTCTGGCCCCGCAGCGGATTCACCCCGCCGCAGGGAACACCCATGTTGCCCAAGAGCATCTGGAGATTGGCAATGGACATGACATTATTTTTGCCACTGGTGTGTTCGGTAATCCCTAAGGTGTAGCAGACCATCACCGGTTTGACCGAGGCCAGGAGCCGGGCCGTCTGTCGAATCAGTTCCGGATCGATGCCGCTGATTTCCCCGGCTTTTTCAGGCGGATAGGATGCAACGGTCTGTTTGAGGACGTCAAATCCCTCGCAGCAGGTTTCCACAAACTCACTGTCATACAGGTCTTCTTGGATCAACACATGCATGAGCCCGTTGAGAAGCGCCACATCACTGCCCACCTTCAGGGGCAGGTGGGTGTGGGCAAAGTCCACGAGTTTGTGTTTCCGGGGATCTGCCACAATCAGGGTGGCGCCTTTTTGTACCGCATTTTTTACAAACGTGGCAGCCACGGGATGGGCCTCGGTCATGTTGGACCCGATCACCAGCAGCATTTTGGCTTTGGCAAATTCGTTGAAAGAGTTGGTCATGGCCCCGGAGCCGAAAGAAGTCGCCAGACCGGCGACGGTGGGGGCATGTCAGGTTCGCGCACAATGATCGATGTTGTTGGTCTTGAACACCGCCCGGAACAGTTTCTGCATCTGATAGGAATCTTCGTTGATGCTCCTGGCGCAGCTGACCCCGGCCAGGGCATCCGGTCCGCTCTCGTCGATGATCCGGGTGAAGGTGTCCGCCACCAGGGTCAGGGCCTCCTCCCAGGAGGCTTCACGGAACCCGTCTTTTTCTCGGATCAGCGGGGTTTTCAGCCGTTTGTCTGAATAGATGAAATCATATCCGAAACGGCCTTTGACACACAATCGTCCCTGGTTGGGGGCCCCATCCTCGACCCCGGTGACCTTGACGATGGTATCATTTTTGACATGCAGCAGCTGCTGGCACCCCACCCCGCAGTAAGGGCAGGTGGTGCGGATTTTTGTCACTTCCCAGGGCCGTCCTTTGCCCAAGGCTTTTTTCTCCACCAAAGCCCCCACCGGGCACACCTGGACACATTCACCGCAGAACACGCACGCGGAGTTCATCAGGGTGGTCCCGGTGCCGGCGATAATCTGTTCTTTGGTGCCGCGGAAACCGAAATCAATGGCCTGGTTCACCTGGACCTCGTTGCAGGCGGCCACGCACCGGCCGCACAGGATGCACCGGGACATATCCCTTATGATGAACGGGTTGTCCCCTTCGATCGGGAGTGTGACCGCTTCCCGGTGCCGCCCGCTGACCCGGCCCTTGACCTGGTAACGGTAGGCCAGGGCCTGGAGTTCGCAGTCTCCCCATACGGGGCAGAGCTCCTCTTTTTGATCATTTTCCATGGCCGAGATCTGAAAATCGGTCCAGGATTCATCCGCCCGGGCGCCGATGTCGCAATTGTGGTTGCCGGAATCCAGCATCAACCCAATGTAAAATTTGCGGTACGCCACGATCTTCGGAGATTCTGTATGCACGATCATGCCGTTTTTGGCTGGTGCGCTGCACGAGGAGACAATCTTTCTTCCCCAGGATTCTTCCAGTTCCACAATGCATACGCGGCAGGCCCCGGTGGCACGAGTGCCCTTCAGGTGGCAGAGGTTGGGAATGTCAATAAGGTTTTGCTGCGCCACTTCCAGGATGGTCTGGCCGGGTGTAAATTCATAGGCGTGGCCGTTGATGGTGATGCGGTTCTGGTCCATGCTGAGTCCTCTTTGGTTTTTTCCCGTTGTTTTCTGTTATTCTGCTTTCTGGTTAAATTGTAAAATAACGCTGTATCACAGGAGATTCGTTGTGTCAATGATAGCATATCGAATATGCATTGCCCTTTGCCGGTTTCCGGTGTTGAAGGGTTGGGCGGGTGCCGGCCGGTTACTGAAAAATATTTTTCAGCGGGGCCAGGTGGGTGAGATAGGTGATCAACTGCTGATTTTTTTTAACCCCCAGCCGTTCTTTTTTGATAAAAATATGGAAATCATCCGCCGCAGGGGTGAATATGGGGGAAAGGGTCCATGAGAATGTTTTGGTTCAGTTCCCTCCATCACGGTGTACTCATAGACAAATCCGATGCCCAGACCGGAGATGGCACCGTTGATAATGCCCGGATATGGTTGATCTGCATCACCCTGTTTCAGGCAGTCCTGCTTGTCCGAAGGACGGCGCGGATAAAATTCCGCCACCAGTCAAGCAATCCTTGTCCATGGAAAGACATCGCGCACCCGCCAGACTGGGTCCAGACAGGTGATCCGGTTTTTTCCGAATGAATCTCCGGGGCCGCAATGGTGACGTATTGCTCTTTAAACAGCTGGATTTTTCAAGGTTTTCCATCAGCGGCTTTACAGTCAATGATCAGGTCCACAGTATCCTGGAGCAGGGGTTCCAGGCAGGTGATGGGAGAACAGAAAAATCAATGTGAAGTTCCGGGAACCGGTCCAGAAACGTTGATATGATTGATCAGAATGGTGGTGCCGAACTCCACGGTGGCCCCCACACGGATGGAGGGGTCTGTTTTTTCAGCCCGGCCAGGTCCTGGTCGGTTTTTTTCCAGTTCATAAAAAATTTTTCACAGGATCGGAACAGGATTTTCCTGGCATTGGTCAGGGTCAGTCAGGTCTCGTTTTTTCGGTCGATTAACGCAGCATCAATGGAAGTTTCCAGTTTTTTGATGGCATGGCTGACCGCGCTCTGGGGTGATGTGAAGATGAGCAGCGGTTCGGGTGAAATTCCGGATCTTTGCCAGGGTGAAAAAGGTTTTCAGATGACAGATCCATACAAACTCCTTATTATCTATATCGTTCATGTTAAATATAAATATTATGAATTTTACTATTAAATGACGATCGTTATTATATTACAATCAATGATCGAATAAATGTAACCGCAACTTGATGAAGAGGATGATCCATGGACACACACACCATTGACAGCATTTTACAGGGATCTGGCCATTGAGCCGGTCAATTACGGCGCCACTCACCGGCTGACCTAAGGCCGGATATACATACCCTTGGCAAGGAACTGCATCGGTTTCCTGCCGGCCACGGGGCCAGCCCATCGCCAGTGTGATCCAGGCCCAGGCCCACGATTATGCCGTGGTCAGCCGGGCCCATGCCGCGTTTGAAAAGTTCCGGCTGATGCCGGCCCCGCCGGGAGATCGTCCGGGAGATCGGAAATTTCTGAGGAGAAAAAGTAGATCTTGTGCGCCCTGATCACCTGGAGACCTGAAAGATCCGCCGAAGGCGAAGGTGAAGTTCAGGAGATGATCGATATCGCGGATTTTGCCGTGGACTGAGCCGCCAGCTGTATGGATTGACCATGCACAGTGAAGACCGTCCCACCGGATGTATGAGCAGTGGCATCCGCTGGGGATTGTGGGCATTATCACGGCATTCAATTTCCCGGCCGCGGTCTGGTCCTGGAATGCCCTGCTGGCCGTTGTGTGGAGATGCTTGTTCAAGCCCAGTTCCAAGGCCCCGCTTACGGCCATTGCCACCAGAACATCAATGCCCCGGTGGTGGACAAGTATGACATAGACGGGGGTGTTTAACCTGGTGATCGGAAACCGACCGATGTGGGATGCCATGCTCCAGGACAGCCGGATTCCCTTGATCAGCACGCAGCACGGCCATGGGCAAGCAAGTGGCCACCACCGTCGCAGCCCGCCTGGGCCGGTCCCCTGAGCTGGGGCGGCTAACGCCATCATCGTGACCGAAGCGACTTGCACCTGACATGGCGCTCAGCCACCCTTTCGCCGTGGCACGGCCGGCCAGCGGTGCACCTCCACCGCCGCATTATCATTCATAACCGCGTCAAGGAGACATTTGTCAAGAATCTGGTCCTATGAACAGATCAAAATCGGCGATCCCATGGACCCGGAAACGCTGATGGGTCCGTTGATAGACGATACGGCCAGACAGACCATGATGCAGGCCATTGAAGCGGTCAAAAACCAGGGCGGTACTGTGGTACGGCGGTACGCCCCTGACCGTGGCGGGACTTGAAAACGGCAGTTTTGTCACCCCGGCCATTGTGGAAGCTGAAACCATTTTCTTCCCATTGTCCAGGAAGAAACCTTTGCCCCGATTCTGTATATCATCGGGTATGACACCTTTGACCAGGCGTTGGCATTGCACAATGACGTGCCCCAGGCCGTCCAGTGCCGTGTCTACGAGGTCTATCCAGTACCAGGAGCAGTTTCTGTCCCATAAAGCGATCGGACTGCATCGCCAATGTCAACATCGGCACCAGCGGGGCAGAAATCGGCGGGGCATTCGGCGGTGAAAAAAGAGATCGGCGGGGCCGGGAATCCGCAGTGACGCCTGGCGCGCTATATATGCGCCGTCAGACCAATACCATCAACTGGGAAAAACGACCTGCCCCTGGCCCAGGGCATCAACGTCTTTGATGTGAAAGGAGAATCATCATGAGCAATATATCTTTCAGTTGCCGGAAATCGATAACGAACCGGTCAAAACAGTATGCCCCGGGCAGCCCCGGAGCGCAGACAGCTTAAAAAAGCGGAACTGGCCCGCCAGCTTTCAAACCGTGCCGGATATTCCTTTGATCATCGGAAAGAATCCGGACAGATGATCAGGAAAAAGGGGTCTGCCCTCACGATCATGCAAAGACGCTGGCCGTGTTTTCCAACAATGCCGGAAAGCAAGAAGTGGACATGGCCATAAAAGCGGCCCCGATGCCAAAAAAAAAAAACGATGGGAAAACAATTCCCGGCAGGAGCGGGCCGCCATTTTCCAAGGCCGCAGACCTGATTTCACAAAAATATTCGTATCTGCTCAATGCCGCCACCATGCTGGGCCAGTCCAAAACCCCTTTTCAGGCGGAAATCGATGCCACCTGCGAGCTGTGGATTTTCCGGTTCAATGCCGGGTATATGGCCGAGATTTACGCGGGCCAGCCAGCTTCGGAAAATGGGGTCTGGAACCGGCTGGAATACCGGGCCCTGGAAGGGTTTAGGTTCGCCCTCACCCCGTTTAATTTCACGGCCATTGCCGGCAATTTGTGCGGGCTCCGGCCATCATGGGCAACACCGTGGTGTGGAAACCGGCATCCACGGCCGTTTTGTCCGGGTATTACATCATGCAGATCCTTAAGGAAGCGGGCCTGTTCGACGGGGTGATCAATTTTGTGCCGGGCGCGATCTGTGGTGGGGAGTGGTCTTGAATCACCCGGATCTGGCCGATCCATTTCCCACCGGGTCCACAAAGGTGTTCAAAACCCTGTGGAAACCAGCGGAAACAACAACATTGATATATATAAATCCTATCCCGGATGGTGGGGGAAACCGGGGCAAAGACTATATTTTCGTGCATCCGTCAGCCCGGGTGGCACCCGGTCACTGCGGCGGTCCGGGGGCGTTTGAATACCAGGGCCAGAAATGCGGCGCAGCCGCCTCCCGGATGTACGTTCCGGCATCTTTGTGGGATGAAGTCAGATTTACCGGCATCAAATCGGCTGTGGAGCAGATCACGGTCGGTGATGTGACGGAGTTCCGCATTTCATGAACGCCCTGGATTGACGAGGCCGCGTTCGACAATGCCGCCGGATATATCGACCGGGCAAAAATCGGATGAAGCCGATATCCTGGTGGGCGGCCACGCGGACAAATCCAGAGGTTATTTCATCGATCCCACGGTGATCGTGACCACAGACCCTCATTATGAATCCATGACCCAAGAGATTTTCGCGGGTCCGGTCCTGACCCTGTACAAGCATGAAGATGCTGCGGTCGACGAGGCCGGCCCCTGCGGACAACACCTCCCCTTATGCCCTGACCGGTGCCGTGTTTGCTCAGGGACCGTAAGGCCATTCATGACCTGACCAACGCCCTGGCCCACAGTGCCGGCAATTTTTATATCAATGATAAACCCACGGGTGCTGTGGTGGGACAGCAGCCATTCGGCGGCCCGGGCCAGCGGCACCAATGACAAGGCCGGCAGCATGCTCAACCTGCTGCGCTGACATCGGTGCGCACCATCAAGGAGAATTTTGTCCCGCCCGAAGAGATTGCCTATCCGGTTTATGGACGAAGATCCCATGGACGACCCTGCCTGAAGTCCACAAAGTAGGGCCTGTCTGAAGAAGCAGGGGCGTAGTATTCTTTTCAAGCACCTGCTTCGTATGTTATTTGTTATATATAATCCTTACACTCTGGCGCCTTTGATCAAAGCATAGACGTATCCCTTGGTTTTAAGCTCAATTGCGCCACCGCATTATTGGTAACCAGTACCCTGAATTTTGTATTTTTTGTACCTTAAAATATCATGGATGTCTTGCCTTCGTTGACAATTCCTCTTCCAGTTCACTTTTCAGCACATTCTGTACAGAAATCCACTCGGGGTGATTTTTGCTCAAAATAATATTTTTCAGGGCGCAGGGCCACTTTAACTTCCGTTCCCGGCTCCTGTTCTCGTCAATACTTTGCAGATTAAAATCATCAAAGGAAATCGTGCTCACATCCTTTCCGTTCTTTGCCACAATACCTGTTATGACAGTAGCACCCACAAAATTGGCACAAATCTGGAGCCCGGGCGGTTGAAAACTTCATCCAGATCTCCGAACTGAAGTATCCTGCCATCCCTGAAAACTGCCATCACTTTGGTGGCCAGTGACCAGCATCATCAAGGTCATGGGAGATATGGACCACCGTGGTATTTTTTTCCACTGCCTGCTTGGAGCAGTTTTCTTGTCTGCCGGCGGGTCTGGGGTCCAGGGCGGAAAAAGGCTCGTCCATAAGAAGGAGTTTGGGCCAACAACAAGGACCGGGCCAGGGCCACCCGCTGCTGTTCCCCTGGAAAGGGTATCTGGTTTGCGGTGGAGGAGGTGATCGATGTGAAGGACTTCGCCATCTCATTGACCTTTTCCCTGATACGGCCGGGTTTTTTCAATTTTTTCAGACCATAGGCAATATTTTTGTAAACGGTAAAATGGGGAAGAAGCGCGTAATCCTGGTATACAATAATTTATGTGGCGTTTTTCAGGCAAGCATCTATTGGTGATATCTCGATTCTTCCAGGTAATTCTTGCCGCTGTCCGGGGACCAGAATCCGATAATACTCTCCAGGAGAATGGTCTTGCCCGCTCCCGAAGGCCCTATGACTCTGCAATCCCCTTCTCCAGGCGGTTAAAAAAAAAATATTTTTAAGATAAAATTCTCCATGTTGATGTGAAGATCTTCAATCCTGAGAAAACCTTATGTTTCGCCTCTGTCTGCCCAAATACAAAAATGGCAGCAAAGACACAATCATCAATACAATGCCGCTGGTCAGTGCCATTCCATATTGCCGTATGAAATATTAAGATAAAGGGTGATGGGAAGCACCTCAGTCTGCATATAAGAGCCACCCGTCAGAATTAAAACCGTGCCGAAAGTGCCGATGCACCGGGCAAAAGCAATGACAGTGGCAAGAATTCCGTTTCCTGGCAAGGGGAAGACTGACATTGAAAAAGGTCTCAAACATCGAATACCCCAGGGATCTTGAAACAACCCATTCTTGGATTACTATAATCAAATGTTGATTTCATTATCCTTCCGGCATAGGGCAGGGCTGTAAAAAAACTGGGCAACGACAATTCTCAGTTTGGTAAAGACAAAGTTCAGTCCCATGGAATTCAGAATATTGCCGAAAAATTCACTGCCGAAGACCAGAAGTAGACAGAGCCCGTGAACCAGTTCAGAAAAGCAACCGGCAGATCAATAATGGTCTTGACAAACCCCTTTCCCCAGAAATTGAACTGATAAGGTAAAATTCGATGGGGATTGCAAAAAAACATGACCATAAATGTAGAAACAAGCCCGGTAATCATGGAGAGTTTCCAGGGAAAACCGCATCTCAGGGCTCCAGATGTTCTGCCGGATATCCTCCCAGGTGGGAACAGCAATAAGCGACCCAATGGCCAGCAAAAGCACGGCGGTGATAAAAATTGTCATACCAATAAAGATGAACTTAAAAGGCCTCTACTTTTTCTGCACATGAAGAAAATCCCCATTTTTCTTCCCAGATCTCAAGGCCCCCTGGATGCAATATATGTGTTGAATTCAATGCCATCTTTTGTTCGGGGCATTGGTACATACTGCCGTCGGAATGGTCTTGATCAGATTTTCTTTTTCGGAATCTGCACCACTTCATTTTGTTCCTGCCTCGGCCCATGAGGTCAGATCTTCTCCCATATAATGGCGGCATCCACCTGTTTCAGAGCCACATAGATCAACAACTGGTTGACCGTGGGGGCATAGGTTTTGATATTCGGCTGAACCGGTTCCCACAAATCGTTTTGGGCCAGTATTTTGTCACCCGGCCGATGGCAGGAGCTTTGGGATCACTGATGGCCACGGCCACACCTGGTCTGGCCAGATCAGGAAAGCGTTTGTACCCCGGCAGGATTTCCCGCCGCCCGCAATCACCGGTATATGAAGGACCAGTTTGTGAATGGTGTCCTTGATCACCCAGCCGTTTTTAAGGGCATCCTGGGGTATTTTTCCGCCCCCGGAATAAGAACGTCGCAGGGCCTGCTTGCTACCATGGCAAAATTTCACCGGAACTCCCGTAGTGAACACGGATTTTTACCCCTTCTTTTTTTTTAAACGAATGCACCAGCTCTTCCATGGGTTTGATCAGTCCTGCCCCGCTTAGAATTGTCAGCTCGAAGTGGCCAGCCCCTGTCCTTGCAGTAATAATAAGAAATAAAATCAAAATCAAAATTGTTTCATAATCACCCTTATACCGGTCAATATCAGTGTTGATGTTGCTTATTTCAAAAATAGTCCCTGTTCATATGTTTACAGTTGTCAGTTGTTTTTTGTCAATTATAAAATTATTATAATAGTATATTGAAAAATAAAACCAATTATAACCATTAATAACTTAATCGCCCTCGCTGGTGGTTCCGGACGCCGCCACCGCCGGGTGATAAAGGACCGGTTTTGACCTCCGGCATCAGGTCACCCCTGAGACTCAAAAAAATGTACAAATAGTTAAAGATAAATTATTTAATACATTATTGTAACTCAATTATACACAAAAAAATGTAATTATTTCACACGCAATTTTTCTTTTTAGAAGTAAAAATCTTTAATATTAGTGAGTTATTAAAAATTTTTCTGTAAATGGCACCTATTTGCAGACAGTGCAACTAGATCACATGTGGCGTTATCCAGCACATCAATAATTGTAAAGGAACAAACCCAATGAAAAAGATTGAAGCAGCTATCGCCGTTGCTGGAGCTGCGCTGAAAGAAGCCAGCGCAAAGATCGGTGTGCAGGGAATGACGATTTGAGGTCAAGTGTCTGACGGCAAAGCGATTATAAAGAAGCGTACCGGGGGCAGAATAAATACCAGGTTGATTTCGTTCCCAAGGTAAAGGTTGAAATTGTTGTCAAAGAAGCCCTGTAAGTTGATACGGTGGTCGAATCAGTCATCCAGAGCGTTAAAACCGGAAATATCGGCGATGGCAACATTTGTCCTGCCATTGAATGAAGTCTGTCGAATCCGCACCGGAGAAACCGGGGAAGAAGTAATTAACAAAATTATTTATTTTACGAATAAACAATAAAGAGGTTAAAATGAAATCACGAAGATTACATAAAAATATTACCCCTGGCCATCACCATGTCAACCTCTTCCGGCGACAGCCCTGGCGGCAGATGGTGCGGCAGAACAAGAGGCGTTGCAGCGACGCATGTGGCAAACAATACATGGATGCTGGTGGCCACTTTTCTGGTGTTTATCATGCATCTCGGGTTTGCAAGCCTGAAGCCGGGTTGACCCGCTAAAAATACCGTCAAATATCTCTGTTTAAAAATACCGCCATTATTGCCATTGGTCTGCTCACCTATGCGGCCATGGGCTTTAATCTGATGTATCCCGGCGATTTTTCAATTTCAGGATTTTTCGGGTTTTCCGGGTTTGGCATCGGTGTGAGCCCGGAGAATATGATGATTGCCGGTGATGACGGGGTTGGGATTTACACCTACTGGACGGATTTTATTTTTCAGGCCATGTTTGCTGCCACGGCGGCAACGATTGTTTCCGGAGCCGTGGCAGAACGGATCAAACTTCACAGCTTTCTGATTTTTTCTACCGTTTATGTGGCACTGATATATCCCTGGGTGGGCAGCTGGAAATGGGGCGGGGGCTGGCTGGACGCCATGGGATTTTATGATTTTGCCGGTTCCACACTGGTTCACTCCGTTGGAGGATGGGCCGCCCTGGCAGGGGTGCTGGTTCTGGGTCCCCGTTTAGGTAAATATGCGGGCAATAAAATTAAACCCATCATGGGTCACAGCATGCCGCTGGCTGCCATTGGGGTTTTTCTGCTGTGGCTGGGATGGTTCGGTTTTAATGGTGGGTCTGTGCTGTCAGCGGATCCTGCTGCCGTTTCTTTCGTTTTTGTAACAACTTCCCTGGCTGCGGCTGCCGGTATCATGGGGGCTATTTTCGTTTCCTGGATTCTGCAGAAAAAACCGGATCTTTCCATGGCGCTGAATGGGTCATTGGCGGGCCTGGTAGGGATTACGGCCGGTGCAGATGTGGTCAGTGTGATGAGTTCGATTGTCATCGGATTTATCGCAGGTCTTCTGGTGGTGGTTTCGGTCATGGGCATCGACCGGATAAAAATTGATGATCCCGTGGGTGCGCTTTCCGTCCATCTGGTCTGCGGTATCTGGGGCACACTGGCTGTGGGGCTGTTCAGTTCGGACCACTCTTTTATGACACAGGTTGTTGGCGTGGTTGCCTATGCGGTTCCCTGCTTTATTTCAGCCCTGGCAATTTTCTATATTTTGAAAATGACACTGGGTATCCGGGTGGATGAGGAAGAAGAAATGGGCGGCCTGGATGTGGGTGAACACGGAATGGCAGCCTATGCGGACTTTGAAATCAAAAGTGCGATCTGATGGACTGATTGAATCATTTACCGCCCGGCCTGGTAATCAAACCGACGGTTTGTTTTACCGGGCCGGGTTGGTGATGGGAAAATCTGTCGGTGATTGCCTGTTTATCCTCATCAGGAAATCCAGGAGAATTTTTTAATGGCCTGAAAGATCCTGTCAGCAAAAATGCCATAAGGCGGGGTCAGGGCCGCGGTGGATGACACCGGGGCCTGGCGAAATACGGGCCGCAGTTTGGAAAATTCCAGGAACCCTTCAAATCCGTGGTATTGTCCCGTGCCGCTGTTGCCGATGCCGCCAAACGGCAGATCGTGCTGGGCCACGTGCAGGGCGCAGTCATTGACGGTCACTCCGCCGGACCGGGTGTGTGCGATCACGGTATCTGACAGGCTCCGGTCCCGGGTGAAAACATACAGGGCCAGGGGCCGGGGCCGGTCATTGATATATTCGATCACGGTTTTCAAAGAGGTATAGGGAATCACCGGCAGAATCGGGCCGAAGATTTCTTCCTGCATGATCCGCATGGCCGGGGTGGTCCCGGTCACCATCACGGGGGATATTTTTTTGTGTTCCAAAATGGTGTCCGGTCCATCCAGCAGAGGGATCACCCGGCCGCCTTTTTTTTGGACGTCTGCCAGGGTGTCTGTGAGCCGGTCAAAGGCCGGAGAGTCGATGATGGCCGTGTAATCGGGAGAGGTAATGTCCGGATAAAGCTGCCGGGCCACGGTTTGCGCCGTTTGAATGAACGCATCGACGCGGTTTTCCGGAACAAAAATATAATCCGGGGCAATGCAGGTCTGTCCGGCGTTCATGAGTTTGGCGAAAAGAATCCGTTTGACCGCTTTGGCCATGTCGAAATCATCGGCCAGGATCACGGGAGATTTGCCCCCCAGTTCCAGGGTGACGGGCACCAGGTTGTCGGCTGCGGTTTTCATGACGGTTTTTCCCGTCCGGGACGATCCTGTGAATACCAGGTGGTTGAAAGGCAATCCGGAAAAGGTGCCGGCAGACACCCCGGGATGAAAACAGACAAACGCCGGGTCGATTTTCTGGGAGAATCTGTCATGAAGCAGGCGGCACAGATGCCGGGAATTGGCGGCCTGTTTCACCATGATCCGGTTGCCGGCGGCCAGGGCGCTGGTCATGGGGCTGACGGCCAGAAACAGCGGATAGTTCAGGGGTGATGATGCCCACAACATGGCCTGGGGGATGACCCGGTTCCGGCCATGACGATCATAGACCCTGCCGGCGCTGGGGCTATCCATTTTCTCAGTTTCCTGCAAAGTGTGCAGCCCCAGGAACCCTGGGCGTGATTTCCGTATTCAGGTTTCGTGAAACGACGGTTTTCCCAAAATCTGCGCAGATGGCCTCGCGGTGGCCTGATCGTTTTCAATCAGAGAGCCACTTCAATGGTTTGAGGAGCGCCAGCCGTTGTTTCAAGGAATCTCCGGTTGTTCAGGCGGGCCCGGGCCTGAAAGATTGAAAATTCTTTCAATGCCTCGGCATCGGCTTCCGTTGTTGATGGAATGGGTTGGGTCGTAGTTTCCTTTCCAAAATCGGTTGGTTTCCAATGCGCATCTGCTTTTTGTATGACAGTTTACGGCATCAGATGTACAGTATTTTTTAAGCTTTTCCCTGAACCTCATTTCCATAAGACATTTTTTTTTTTTGTTTAAGTTGACATTGGGATCTCGCTGGCTATGAAGGATGATATGATGAGCATCTGAATAATGATCCTGGCCGGTGACATGTTTGATCAGGCATTTTCAAGATTGTTTATGGTAGACAATGGGGCTTTATGAATGGGGAGCAAAAAAATAAAACCGCTTTGCGGGTGACAGCCTGTTCTTTGTTTTCAGCAATTCGTGATCTGACGTCCCAGAAAAAGCTGAACATGCTTTACGCAAAAGTGAGGAATGAGTACCGGATTCTGGCAGAGAAAACACCCTGGACATCATATGGGAGATGAACCTGGATCTTGTTTTCACCTATGTGAATCCTGCCATTGAGCAAGTGACAGGTACATGCCATCTGTGATTTATCGGCACACCTGAAAGAATTTGTCGGCCAAAAAAAAAAGGAACGGAAGAAACTGGAACAGGTCATAAATGACAGAGATCTCAAAGGGCCGCAGGGCAAGGGTATCATCTTTGAAAACAGCCTGCTTCACAAAGATGGGTCTTTGGTCCTTACAGAAATTCATACAGGGTCATCTTCGGAAACAATGCAACGCCCGGTAATGATCCAGGGAACCACCCGTGATGATATCGCCAGAGGCGTGCACTGGGTAGAAACTCCGCCGATCCATGAAACTTCCAGGCCATCGGGGCTTTGCCGGCGGCATTGCGCACGAAATCAACAACCCCCATCATGGGGATTTCCCGCTTATTCAGAGGCTTATCGCTGATGCTGAGAACCAAAGCCCGGAAATCCCAGAATACTGTCGGAGATTCAGAAACAAGCCGAGCGGGTCCACATCACGATCAGGATTTACTCAAGGGCACGCCCGTGCAGATGAGGACAGGCCTGTAGAGATCGGTCCGCCTTCATGACTTGGTGACAAATGCACAGGATGCACTCAACGTGACTTTGCCTGTGAAAGTGAGCGTTTGAAAAAAATCAAAAGGATCGCCTTGGGGCGACAGGCTCCTGAAGCGTTTGTGAAATATTGCTTGAAAAAGACCGGGCTCGAAGTCGCTACCCGTCAAAAGAGGCTGTGGGGAAAATACTGGTCGACATCACCGCATCGTTCGGATCACATTCAAGGACCGGCCTTCAGAAAAACATGTCATTACCGAGGCAGATGTGTGGACCAGCTTTGCTGGATCTGGGCAAACAGCATGTGTATGTGGCCTGTCTCAACGGTGAAATTCACGAAAATGATGCAGCACAGCGGATCGCCCGGGCCGCTTTGCCGAGAGCACATCCCGGCACCGTCCCAAAGAGGGCAAGGTGGGATTTACGACGGGTATTTCCCGGTCTGTTGAAAAATTGATGTGGCGGGTCTGACACAGCTTAACAGTGTTCCTGAAGTGATCTGTGCCACCCTGCATACCCATCAGACAGTCATCGAGGGTCAGGATCTGGCCGGCACCCGGGTGATCCCGTTATCCATTGATGAAACCATGTCATGGCACAGCGGAAGACGTGTGTCAAAAATTTTCCGTCAGTGATATCCGTCCACGGGGTGGATGTGGGACTGTGGTCTGGGATCGGAAGTGTTTTCCGGCCGGATCAACGACGGGTTCGGGCCGGTGGTTCAGAAAAAATTTGAAGAACTGGGTTCCGGATCATGGGTAAATCGTTTCCGACGACATGGATGTGACTGTGGCCGCTATCCGGCAGTTTCGTGGATGACGGGGCCGGATTTTATCGCTGTCACCGGCGGCATGTCCGTGGATCCCGACGATCTCACCCCAGCGGCATTCGAAACGCCGGAGGTGACGTGATATTTTATGCAAGACGGTACTGCCGGTGCCATGTTTGTACTGGCTTATATCGATGGTGAAACGCCCGTGATCGGCCTGCCGGATGTGTCATGTATTACCGGGCCTCGATTTTTTACGATCTGGTGGTGCCCCGGCTGCTGGCCGGAGAAACCATGAGCCACACCGATATTATCCAGATGGGACACGGGGATTTTGTTCCTCCTGTAAAACCCTGCCGGTATCCCGGTGCAGCTTTGGGAAGAACTGACCATGGAACTGACGAATCAGCAGATACTGGATTGTGTCTTGAAAAAGGGCCTTTGCTCTGGCCGCCATTCTTTCTCATCAGGGGTCCACGCCAGAGCGTCAGGTTCCCGCGTGGTCGTGATGCCCGGATGGCACCCTTCTGAGCACCATCGGCGGGGGGACTGTGGAAGCAAAAGTCGAATGCCTGCCTGGCGCTTATCGAAAAAAACATGTCAAATCCAGCCCTTTTTCTGGACCAAGGCTCAAGGGCAGTCTGGACATCAGTCTGTGGGGCACTGACCGTGCTCGTGAAACCCTGGTACCCAGACAGGGTGATTTCAGTTTTCAGGCCGCGGTGGCCCAGGAACAGGCCGGGCAAAGAGGTTTTGGTATCTAAACTGTCGGTCCCAGCCAGGGAATTCACTGTGCAGAAATGTACGGTACTCCCGGACGGCACGGTGACAGGATCCTGCTGATCCCGAAACCCCTGCTGGAAGATATTTGTGACCGGTTTTCCGGCAGATTTCCAACCGTTCATTCTTTAAATCTGGAAGAATTCATCATTCAGCCGCGCCGGCAGGCATCTACCTGTTTATTTTCGGTGCCGGGCATGTGGGGTTTCTGGCTCAACTGGCCCATTTGACCGGATTTTCCACGGTGAGGTGATTGATGACGGAGGCGTTGCCAACAAAACCGGGCACACATGCCCGGCAGGTCGGGTGACACCGGATTTTGATAATGCATTCAAGGATTGAATGTGGACAGCCATTCCCTATATCGTGATTCTCACCCGGGGCCATCTCCATGATCGAGGCCGTTCTGGAGCGAAGGCGCTTTCCACTGATCCGGCCTATATCGGCATGATCGGTTCCCGGACCAAACGGGACAGAATCTATGACAATCTGATGGCAAAGGGATCTCAAAGAGCGGCTCGCTCAGGTGTATTCACCTGTGGGACTTTCCATCGGGGCCCCAGACCCCGGCGGAAATCAGGGTCGATATCATATTTGAATCATCCAGATCCAATCAGGAGCAACGGTAATTCCTCAGGTCTGAATCACAACAACTAATCACTTGATTTGATTGAGACAGATTTTTCAGTCTCCAGGCCTAAATATGGCACAAAATCACCGGATCACCCCAAACGTGGGTCTGTGCTGGCGTGCCGGGTTTTCAAGGCATCCCGGGTCAAAAAGGGACAGCCCGGCACTGGACATCGGTAACTCTCATCCAGCGGATGAATGTGTCCAGATGTTCCACTGTTTGAACCCGATAGTTCAGGCGTTAATTTTCATCAACGACCGCCTTCCCACTATCCCAGATTGATTTCATTCAATGCCGGGTGGCTGATGATCTTCAGTTCCCAACAATCGTCGGGCCGTATCCGAAAACATCGGAAAGGCAGCTGGTGTAGATAGTATCGATTTTCAGGGAGAAAAGGCATGGGCCAATATTCGGCGCGAAATGCCTGTGTCATTCAGATCCACGTCAGAGATGCCGATGAATCGCCGGGTGCCGGAACAGCACGATCTGCCTGTGCGAAAGAAAAGCTCAGAAGCCGTCAGTCTGCCCAATATTTTTGTAATGGATTTTGCCTGCGGAGGCTGGTCTGGCTGTATGTGTCGTAATGACGCCACCGTTTCCAGATGCTGGTGGCAGCCGGGGTTTGCCGGGCAGTTCCTGAACCAGTGGTGATAATCGATGTCCGGACCGTGCCGGGTGCACAGTTGTCTGCAAAACCACACCAGTTCTTTTCCTGAACCCGGGGCATGGGGTCCAGTTCAATGTCATGTGCTGTTCCTTCAGCCACACCAGGGAATCCCAGGTCACATAACGAGGCCCGGCTACAGCGTAGTTTTTCATGCGCCTGACATCATCGCGGGCAGACGCAGCTTAGCAATCACCAGATCCACGTTTACGTGATCGGGCGCAACATGGGCCAGTTTCAGTACGTCATGGCCACCTGTTGCCAGATGATTCGGATGGGATGGTGCTTTTGGCAGTTCCTGATGCGACAATGGACAGACATTCCTCCCGGTCGGGGATATCGAGGATGATTGAATCTGCTTTGTGCTCGTTTTGTAACATCCGAGATCATCGCATCCATCAAGAATGCCCCGGTCGCAAACACTTGGGGTTTTTAAATCCGGTCTTTCACCCGCCATCAGGTTGCAGAACTGAAGTTCCGCCGGAACCAGAATCCGGTCTTTGAAGCCACACGGCAGCAGGGGCGGTGTCGGGCGACCGTTGAAACAGGGCATGAGGATCCGAAGGGGATCGGACTGGAATTGTTGGATCATCCGGGCGAGCGTGGCCGGACGGATGGCCGGGATATCCGTGGGAAGCGAAGAATGAAGCTGCCCGGAGCCGGATCATTTGCAACCTGGATGAACAGCATCCCGGAGGTAACCCGGATGAAACAGGCAGGCCGGCATCTCTGACCACCGGTTCCAGCTGTTCCCGAAGATGGCAGTGCCACGACAATATCCGTGATGCCGTTGTCCGAAAACGGAGTCGTACACCTCGGACATGGGCTTGCCGCCGCGGCGCTTGAGGGTTTGAAGGCAATCATCCGGGAGGAAGAAAAGCCTGCTGCGGGATACGGCTAAATGCCGGATGTCATCATGCCATCATGATCAGGCCGTGGCCTTGTTGCGTTCCGGTATTATTCCTGGATGGCGTCAGACACCACGTTCGGTATCCGAAGAAGCAGTTCGTAACCGGACCCGGCCGCATCGCCACACTACCGTAGGATGGCCCGGATGAGTGGGCATGACAGCCCATACCCACCTCACTTGGCCCGAACGGCCCGTTGGTTCGTCGCTTTTTCTACAATATCTTGACCAGGGGCATGTCCATAGAGTGACGATCTTGTATTCCGCGGGAATCATCGTTGAAACACCGGCCTGGTTGTCAAAGATCACCTCTTCATGCATAGCCTCGCCAGTGCCCCCGTGGAGATGGGCCTTCATCTAGCCTTCCACAGATCATGTTGATGATAACCTTGCCGCGGTCATGGGCGTCGGTGATCTTGTCATGCGATCTGGCGGCGGTGTCGTAACCACCGTGACCTCGTCCACCTGGGCCCGAAACACCCATCAGGCCAGGGAGTGCCCACGGCCGCGCCCGCAGGCTTGCCGCCCGGGAATGGGGTTGCGGTGCTGATAGACCCCGTTCCAGGAATACGTGCGGGAGGACTTCCTTAAGGTGAGTTTGTCTGAATCCGGGTTGTCGGTCATCCCCAGGCCGTTCCTTGATATACGGAGTCCGGAGGGTGGAAAAAATCCGAGGTGTCCACAATCAGAATTCGATGAACTTCCCGTTCCGGATGTCCTTTTTTCAACGGCCACGTTCAACTGTTCTCTCCTTGCTTCCAGACACAAACGTCTGACGTTTTCCGCCGCCTCTTTGGTGGCACATGCCCGATCATCAGGAATCTGGCGACCGGAATAGGCCTAAGTCCCACCATGTCCGTGGCTCTTCAAACCAGCGGACATTTTCCAGGGGGATGCCCAGGGCTTCGGCCGCGATCATCGGCAAAGGCGGTGTCAGACCCCTGTGGTGCAGCCGTGCCGTATACACCAGAATGTGCCCGCCGTCTTCGGTGAGCTTGACGATCTGATTGCAATGAGAGTGTCGGACTTGAAGGTAAATGGATATCCCCGCCCGGGGGCAAAAATGCAGGCGTACCGATACCGCTGCGCCCGGGGGCATATGGCCTTTCTTTTTGTCCCAGTCGGATCCGTTTCTCACCGCTTCGTGCCTCGGCGTATGAAGAATTTCCTGTTCGGTCGTTGCAGGTGGTGTCCCCGGTTTCCATCATGTTCTTGATCCACCAGTTCAGGGGATCATGCCGATCTTTTCGGCGATCCGTCCAGCTGCTGCTCGAAACAGGCCCGGGCGATGACCGCGCGAAGTGGCCCTTGCCTTGTTCCTGGGCGGCATTGGTGTACACCCCGGTACCAATGCATAACTCATGTTGACCGGTTTGTAAGGGGCCATAGCGACCCGAGTGTAATAGACCGTGGCAATCCCGAAATGGAAGGTGTAGGCCCATGATCCAGCCAGCATTCATGTTTGAGCGCCATGAGGGTGCCGTCTTTTTTTGCGCCTGTGGTGATGGTGTGGTGGAACCGGTGGCGGGCCCGGCCATACATGAACACCTGTTCCCGGGTAAAATTCATTTTCACGGGTTTCCGTGTTTTCCTGGCCAGAATGCAGCAGGCCAGTTCCATGGGATTGGCTGAAGCCTTGATCCCGAATCCGGCCCCGACATAGGGTTTTTTTACTCGTACCTTGCCGATGTCCATGCCCAGAACCATGGCCACGGTTCGCTGCACATAGTGGGGCACCTGGGTGGAGCTGGTCAGGGTGAGCACCCCGCTGTTGTCATATTCGGCAATACACCCCTGGGGCTCGATGAACGCTCCGTCCTGGCGCTTGCTTTTCATCTCCGTGGTGATGACGATGTCGCTGTTTTCAAGGCCTTCAGCCACGTTGCCGAATTCCTGGTGAACCTCGGCACACAGATTGCCCTTGAATTCGTCATGGAGCTGGGGGGCCCCGTCCCTGACTGCGTCTTCCACAGTGAACACCGCGGGCAGCACCTCGTATTCCACCTGGATCCGGGAGACCGCCTCCAGGGCGACATCCAGGCTGGTGGCGGCCACGGCGGCAATCTCGTCCCCCACATACCTCACCTTGTCCACGGCAAACACGGTTTCATCATACCGGGCCGGACTGACCCCGTACTTGACCTGGCCGGCCTCCTTGGCCGTGATCACCGCCTTGACACCGGGCAGTTTTTCCGCCTCCGAGGTGTCGATGGACAGGATTTTCGCGTGGGCGTGGGGGCTTTGCAGCAGGGCCCCGTAGAGCATGCCCGGCAGGGTGATGTCATCCACGAACACGGCTTTGCCCGTGGCCTTATCCGGCGTATCGATCCGGTTGGCCCGGGTGCTGATTACATCATATGATTTCATGGTTTCCTCCTAAAAGAGCTGAAAACTGGCTTATGAACGGGTGGATTCAATGGCTTCGAATATTTTCTGGTACCCGGTGCACCGGCACAAATTCCCGGAAATGCCTTCCCGGATCTCTGCTTCCGTGGGAGCCGGATGTTTGTCCAGCAGGTTTTTGGCGGACAGAATCATGCCGGGCGTGCAGAATCCGCACTGGATCGCGCCTTTTTCCACAAATGCCTGCTGCAAAGGATGAAGCCCGTCATCCGTGCTCAACCCCTCGATGGTCTCGATCACGGCATTGTCGGCCTGCACGGCCAGTACCAGGCAGGAATTGACGGGATCACCGTTGAGAATCACGGTGCAGGCCCCGCAGTCACCCGTGTCGCATCCTTTTTTGGTGCCGGTCAGACCCAGGTCGTAGCGGATCAGATCTGCCAGGGTTTTGTTGGGTTCCACCGCCACTTCATAGGCCCGGTCATTGATGGTCATCTGAATGAGTTTTTTCATGGGTATCTCCTGTGCAGTCAAAGGTTAGGCCCGGGCCTGGTCAAAGGCGGCAGCCAGGGTGCGTTTGGTCAGAACCCCCACCATGGCCCGCCGGTATGCAGCACTGCCCCTGAAATCATCGATGGGGGAACAGTCCTTGAACCGGGCGGTCTCTGCCGCAGCATTGAACGCGTCATCCCCGGCGGTGCGGCCCATGAGGGCGGCCTCGGATTCCGGGGCCCGGATCGGAGTGGGGGCCACGGATCCCAGTGCGATCCGAACCGACAGGATGTTGCAGGTACCCGGATCAATGGTCAGGAATGAGGCCGCATTCACCACATTGATTTCCGCTGATTTGCGTTTGCCCAGCTGAATATAGTGGGCACCGCTGTGATCCGGCGGATACGGCAGCCGGAACCCGATGAGAATGTCATCGTTTTTCAGGTCGGTTTTGCCGGGTCCCTTGAAAAAATCGGTCAGGGGAATTTCACGTTTTCCGTCCGGACTTTCGACCAAGGCAACGGCATCGTAGACCAGCAGCGCCGGCAAATTATCGCCGGCCGGGCTGGCATTACGCTACGTTCCCGCCGATGGTGGCCCAGTTTCCGGATCAGATGGGTGCCCATATTGTCAGCCCCTGATTTCAATGCGCAAAATTTTTCTGAACAACGGGGTGCCGGGATATGGCGGCCATGGTGGTACATGCCCCGATGAACAGATCCGATTCATTTTTTCCGGATTTCGCCCAAGCCGTCAATGTATAGGCTGATGACATGATCGGTGGAAACAATCTTTTTCAGGTACACCAGCAGATCGTACCGCCGGCAAGAAACCGGGCGCCGGAGTTTATTACTTAGGGACCTATTTATTTTAAAAGTACTTAAAATATCATCTATTAGAGCATTGTCGTACTCATTGCCACGGTCTGAATGGAATATATTAATATCTTCTAGGGAATAATTGCATCTTAGTATTATCATTCTCTCCCTTATCTTAAAGACATGAGGCCACTTTCACTATGCTGTCTATCACCGGGACCTTCATATGTCAATAGAAACATAACGCTGGGTTAAAAATCAAATGTCTCTTTTCCCAAATGATTCGGTTTTAAAGAGTTTCAGGCGTTTTGCCGGGGAGGCGGCTCCGAAGCGGGCAGATCATGCGGATGGGACGGCGTTTGTTTTCCATAGTGAACTTCCATAGTGAGCTAATGGTAAATTTGTCTGAAAATGGTTTCAGATGCTTCCGCGATCTCCAGCCGCAGGCGTTTGAATTTGTCAATCATTTCCAAAGCCTCGGGCGTCAGGTCGGAATGCCCCCCTTCAGCCCCGCCTTTGTGGCGTTCCAGGAGTGGTTTTCCCAGCCGTTTCTCCATTTTTCGCAGCCGGCCCCACATGGACCGGTACCCCATTTTCAGGGTTTTGGCCGCCGCATTGATGGACCCCTGTTCCTGAATGGTTTCCAGGATGCGCATCTGTCCTTCCCCGAAAATGGAATCTCCGGTGTCACATTCGATCCAGATCTTGATCCGCAGTTTTTCATGTGTGTTTCCCATATCAGGGGTGATAATACGTTGTCCGGTCAGGTGTCAAGAAAGAAGTTGAAATCACAGAAGGGCGTGCCTTCCATGATGGTCTGGCTGCGTTCAAACCGGATTTTGGAATTGAAGCCTTCTGCAAAGGGTTCATCCCGGCAGCATGACAGGCAGTGCCCGAACTCTGCCACGCCCAGTTCACGGTATTTTTCCGCATACCGGCACCAGGGCATTGGCTTCAATAACACGCTGATCGATGAGGTGGATGGTATCTGTACTCATTCTCCTGTTCCTCGATAAATTGACCCTTATGCCGACAACAATTTTACCGGCATGAGGGGTATTGAAATAAAATTGAGCTTACAACAAAATAATTTTAGGTTCAATTCAAGTTGTTGGTCATCCGATCACGGAAAAACTGGAATCTTTGTTGATTTCCCGGTTTCTGGAAAAAAATCCCATATCCAGGGGTCGTTTGAGATATTTCAAATCAAACTGGAAAGGTGATTTGTCATGGTCAAGTCCCTTTTCACAGGCCTGGATCAGGTGGGCCATCATTGCCCCGGCCACCGGGGCGTTCTTGTACTGATTGCCGGATGTGCCCACGGCCATGTAAAATCCGGGAAGATCTGATTTGTCATATATGGGGAGCCAGTCATCAGATACATCATACAGATCCACCAGACCCTGATACTTGTTGGGGATGGGAAGACCTTTGACCCGCATGGCTTCCCGCAGGACCATGCACCGATACTGATCGGTGAAATTCTGGTCATAGTCGTCAGGGTCATCTACCCACAACTGCGGATCACTGGGCGGGTCTTCACTGCCGATCAGAAAATGATTTCCCACTTCTGGCCGGGAATAGCAGCCTATGTCGCCGTCTGACAACATGAACCCATCTCTTTCCCAGTCAAGGTCTTTCGGGGCGGGGATATGAGCCACTTCCTGCTTCATGGGCCGGGTCTTGATGTTCATTTTATCTGCCACACCGGCCATGGCATTGATCTGAAAGGAATGGGGTCCGGCAACGTTTACCACCACCGGGGCGGTGATTTTTCTGCCGTCTGAAAGGATTACTCCGGTGGCGCGGTTGTTTTCAATCAGAATTTCCGTTACTTGTGCATTAAAAAGAAACTGAGCGCCTTTTTTTTCGGCCGCCACCTGGGCATTGTGGGTGGACAGTTTTGGATCTGAAATATATCCGGATTCCGGGACCCAGATGGCTCCGGGGATGTTTTTCCCTGAGGGTTTGCCGAATTCCGGATCAGTGACCCATTTCTGAGGAAAATAGCTGTTGAGATCTGCATTGGGAAGATAGGTGTGCACCTGTTCCGGCGCCAGCTCCAAAAATCCCACGGAAAGCGCCTGCAGCGCTTTTTTGACATACGCTAGGTTCTTGTTGATTTCCGTTTTGATGACCAGTGCGCCGGTGTTGCGGTAGTATGCCATCCCTTCCGGGTCTCCGGTCTCCAGGTATTTGGGCCAGTCCAGCCAGTAGTAATATCCCTCTCTGGCCAGGGTCACCCCTTGGGCAGTGGAATAATGCAGCCGGATAATCGCACAGGAGCCGGCTGTGGATCCCATTCCTGCGGCCGGCAGTTTGTCGATGTTCAGGGTTCGGTACCCCAGTTTGCTCATTTCAAAGGCGGTGCAGCAGCCGATGATGCCGGCACCGATGATAATCGCGTCATAATCGGGTTTCATTTTTTCTCCTTGTTCAGCATAATATCAAGAATAGTGGCATCGGTCTCGGACATGCCCCGGGTGCTTAACACGCCCAGGTTCTGGATGGTCTGTTCCAGCGTGTCTGCAAGGATGCCGTCCGAGTTGGTCAATGTAACGCCTTCAAGGGCCAAAAGTGATGCCTGTACGGCATTGCCCGCAGCTGTGGAAAGTTTGAGAGCACACCCCGGTTTGGCGCCGTCACAGATCATGCCGGACAGGTCTCCGATCAGATGTTTGACGGCGGCGGCAATCTGGTTCCTGTCTCCGCCCATCAGCCAGGTGATGCCAGCGGCTGCCCCGGCGCCGGCCGCAATGGAACAGCCGCATATAGGGGCCAGGCGGCCGGTGTGGGATTTAACCACTGAGGTCAGTACATGGGACAAACCAACGGCTTGGTACACAGCTTTGTCATTGCAGATGAGATAATCTCTGACCGCCCGGATGGGCAGTACGGCTGTCAGGCCATGATTGCCGCTGCCGGCCGATGCCATGGCCGGCAGGCCGGCACCGGCCATGCGGGCATCAGCCGCTGCTGACGTCAGGATGCGCGCCGCAAGGACCATGTCCATTTTGATCCGTCCCTGGTCATTCAGCCGTTGCAGGGTTCGGCCGATTCCCATGCCGGATTTGTGGGACAAGCCGAATTCCGCCAGGCGGCAGTTAAGATCAACCCCTTTTTTGATAAATTCGATATCGTCGTCATCAAAGGTGTCTATCATGCTCAGCATCTCATCCAGTGTGAGATGCCTGAGCCAGTCGTCAAAATTGGCCCGGTCGAAACGCTCGACAGGACGATTTTCAGACGTGACCGGTCTGTCTGCAGCCTCCACACCGTCCAGAGTCAGGGAAACAATGTTATCATGGGTATGTTCAATCAGACAGGCTGCTTCATGCGTGCCTGCCCGGATCAGGGTCTGGATATGAATCCCCCGGTGCTCCCGCAGAAGATGGATGGTTACTGCGTTGTTCTTGACCAGGGTCACTGCTTTTTCGAGGCTCTCTGACGTCAGGGTTTCCAGCACTTCTAACCCTTTGCCTGGATCCCCGCCAAAAGCACCTAAGGCTGCGACCAGTTCCAGGCCGCTGAGCCCGGCTGTGCCGGGTATGGGAACCGAAAACCCGTTTTTAAAAATATTGGGGTCCACATGGACGGAAATGGATTCAACTGTTTCGGGAAGAACCAGCCGGGCGGCGGCAGCGGTGGACAGGGCAATGGCAATCGGGTCTGTACAGCCCAGAGCGGGTGTGACTTCCCGCTGTAATATATCTTTAGCGCTATAGGTCTTCAGGTTGTCAGATTCAAATACATGTAACATGCTGATATTCCTATGATACAATGGTGATGTTTGTCAATCGACGGCGGTGATTTCAAATACACACTTGTCATCCCCGTTGGCCAGACATTTGGTTTCCCGGCCAATTATTTTTTTAGAACTTCCCCCGCTGGTAGTCAGAATGGTCTGGAACGCGCCTGCAATGGATCCCGGCAGGTGATCGCATACCGTTCTTCCCACATCCCCCATCTCCTCCGCCACGGCCGAATGGGTGAGAATGACCACCGCTCTGGGAGCCTGTTCATCATATTCGGCGATGGTGAGTTTTCCCCATCCCCGGAGCCCGGCGCTGTTCATATACTGCTCGAGAAGGGCACGGCCGCTGAGCCCTTCGGTTTCAATGTGTTTTTGGGTCCATTTGACCGCCCCCTCCCATCCGGCCTGGTAGTAGATCTTCCGAGCGGTTTCCAGATCACTTTGTTTTTCAATCTGTTTTTTGATGGACACAAAAAACCAGCGGGGAAACAACACCATGGGAATGCTGTCCAGCATCAGCCGTTGTTCTGAAGTCAGCTTTAAACGGGATATCAGGTGGTGATAGCTGGCCGGGGATGCCATGTCACTGGTGGTTCCCTGATTTTCCCATACTTGGGAAAAAATCCGCATCATGTTTTCGCCCATGATTTTTCGTATTTGGTGTTCATCATATCCCCGTTCCAGAAGTGCTGCGGTGATGTTGGGAAAATCCGCTGCACTCTGAATCCCTTTGGGATTGACTAGGGGGTGCTGCAGCTGCAAAGCCGGGCCTTTTTTTGATCGGCCGGTCAGAATCCAGTCAAACCACTGCCTGGGCTGGCCCGTAGTGAAATCAGTGCCCACGGCCACATGATCAATGCCGATCATGTTTACCATATAATCGATGACATCAATGAAATCAGTGAGCACGGACCGGTTTCCCGCCGGCAGAAACGGTGGAAAAATGGTGGCACCCACCACCCCGCCTCTGTCAGCCACGGCCTTGATCACTTCATCCGGTTTGTTGCGGGGGTGGTCGCAAAGACTTTTTGGGTTGGCATGGGTCAGGGCCACGGGCCGCCGGGAATGGGTGATCGCTTCCAGTGCGGTCTGGTTGCCCACATGGGACAGATCGATGAGAATTCCCAGCCGGTTCATTTCTTCGAGCACTTCTTTTCCGAAATTGGTCAGCCCGGCATCGAACCGTTCCAGGCATCCTTGTCCGGACAGGTTGCTCTCCATGTAAGTCAGCTGCATCACCCTGACCCCCAGCTGGTGAAACACCCCCAGCAGGTCCAGATCATCCTCGATGGCCGAGGTGTTCTGAAAGCCTAAAATGATCCCGGTTTTGTTATGCTGTTTGGCGGTTCTGATGTCTGCGGTGTCATGGACCGGCATGATCAGCTCCGGATATGTGTTGAATGCTTTTTGCCACCAGGCGATATTTTTGACGGTCTGCCGGAAATTTTCCAGTATGGAACAGGTGCAGTTGACAGCAGTCAGCCCTCCCTGCCGCATCTGTTGGAAAACAGATTCACTCCAGTTGCTGATTTCCAGGCAATCGATCACCGTTGCTGTATCATGTAAGGCGTTGGGTGTATGATTCACTTTATAAAAATCCTTTTTATTTATAGGCCCATATAAGCTTTTCGCACTTCCTGATTGTTGATCAGGTTACAGGCCTTGTCACTCATAATGATTGATCCGGTTTCCAGTACATATCCGTAATCCGATATGGTCAAAGCCAATTCCGAGTTCTGTTCCACCAGCAAAACGGTCATCCCTTGGTCTCTTATCTTGAGGATAAACTGGGCCACTTCTGCGATCATTTTAGGGGCCAGTCCCATGGAGGGTTCATCCAGGAGCAGAAGTCTGGGTTTTGCCACTAGAGCCCGCCCAAAGGCCAGCATTTCCTGTTCTCCGCCGCTTAATGTACCGGCCAGTTGTTTCCGCCGTTCCTTGAGCCGCGGAAACATCTCATAAACAGTTTCAATGTCCTTTTGCACCTGTTTTTTGTCCCGGCGCACCAGTCCCCCCATCAACAGGCATTCGTAGACCGTCAGATTGGTAAAGACCTTCCGCCCTTCCGGCACCTGGGCGATGCCCATGCGGATGACCTGGTCCGGTTTGTATCCGGTGATGTCCCGGTCCTCAAAGGAAACGGTCCCTGATGCAGGGATCAGCAGTCCGGATATGGTGTTCAGGATGGTAGTTTTTCCGGCCCCGTTGGCACCGATGAGAGATACAACCCCCCCCCTGGGTACCTCAAGGGAGATGCCATGCAGCACCTCTATCGGGCCGTAGGCCACTTTGAGATCTTTCAGTGTCAGCATGTGATATTTTCTCCGCTGAGATAGGCGTTGATTATATTTTCATCCGCCTGGACCTGGGCCGGTGTCCCATGGCCGATCACTTGGCCGTAATTGATCACTGTGATCCATTCGCAGATTTCCATTACCATTTTCATATTATGTTCCACCAGAAACACGGTTACCCCCATTTCTCGGATCCGGGCAATGAGTGCCATCAATTCCCTGGTTTCCGCGTGGTTCATGCCGGCGGCTGGTTCATCCAGCAGCAGCAGTTCCGGATCCCCTGCCAGGGCCCTGGCCACCTCTAGTAGCCGTTGGTGGCCGTAAGGGATTTTCCGGGCCGCTTCCTCTGCCGTGCCGGACAATCCGACAAAATCAAGGGCTGCCATGGCTTTTTCCCGGATGAACGCCTCTTCCCTGGTCACCCAGGGGAGCTTGACCAAGGCGGCTACAGCCCCGGCCCGGGTCAGCCTCTGGCATCCCATCATCGCGTTTTCCAGAACCGTCATGTCATAGAACAGCTGGATTTCCTGGAACGTCCGGGCCAGTCCTTTCTGGTTGACCTTGAAAGCGGGATATCCCGTGATATCCATGCCGTTGAATGTAATGGTGCCGGTAGTGAGGGGATAGATCCCCGTGATCAGGTTGAACACCGTGGTTTTTCCCGATCCGTTCGGCCCGATCAGGCCGTGGATGGTGCCTTTTTCCACTGACAGGTCAATTTGGTCCACCGCTGTCAGTCCGCCAAAGTTTTTTGTGATCTGTTGCAGGGTCAGAAGTGTCATTGGGTCACCTCCCGGACATTTTTCTGAAGCCGCTGTCTCAGGATCCGCAGGGGATAGCGCGCTAGGTCAGCCAGGCCGCCGGGCAGATACATCATGAATCCGATGAGCAGTCCACCGTATACCACCAGGCGGTAATCCGCAAGCCCTCTGAGGTATTCCGGCAACAGAATGATGACAAGGGCGCCGATAAGACTGCCGGGAACCGAACCCAGCCCGCCGATCACTACCATGGTCACCATTTCTACTGAGACATGAAACTGAAAGGAATCCGGGTTGATATAGGTAACGTAATGGGCGTACAATGCCCCTGCGATGCCGGCACAGGCCGTTCCGATGACAAAGGCTTTGGTTTTCTGGGAAATCAGGTTGATACCGTTCACCATGGCCGCCAGTTCATTTTCCCGTACTGCGATCAACCCCCGGCCGAAACGGGAGTCGGTCAGGCGGTGGACCAGAAAAAAGATGAGCCCCAGCACCAAGGTTACCAGAAAATAATAGGCATAGTCGGAACTGATTTCAAATCCGAAGATGCTGGGGAATGGAATGCCGTATAGCCCATAAGCCCCTTTTGTCAGCCATTTCCAGTTGAGCATCAACAGAAAGATGATTTCCCCCATGGCCAGGGACCCGATGGCCAGAAAATGGCCGGAAAGGCGTAAAAGCGGTCCTGCCAGCCACCCCACAAGACCTGCGGCCGCACCGGCCAGGGGCAGGGTGAGAAAAAACGGCAGGTTCAGCTGGATGGCCAAAAGGGCGGAGGTATAGGCACCGATTCCGAAAAAGGCAGCATGGCCAAAGGAAAATTGTCCTGTATACCCCACAATCAACTGCAGGCCGAGTGCGGCCACTGCAAAAATCAGGGCTAAGTTGAGAATGCGCATGGTGTAGACATCAAATACGGCCGGGATAATCAGCCACACAGCCGCACCCAGAAGCAATGCCGATGGCCTGATCCAGAAGGGCATGTCAGCGGAAAACAGATTGACCGCCCGGCCGGCCGCCACCTTGGATCCTTCGGTGATGGATCTTCCCGTGGGGGTTTTCGGCCGGAAGAACACCATCAGCACGGCCAGGAGGATAACATACATGATCACGTTTTTGTATTCAGAGGATATCAGCCCGGCCGCCAGGGT
>JAGYOW010000179.1 GCA_018399285.1 Desulfotignum sp. | reverse complement strand
GCCGGTACACAAACGGGATGCGCTTCAGGTTGTCCGCGAGCTGCATCATTTCTGTTACTGGCTGACCCGGACCTATTCACCTGAAGCCATCAAGGCTGATAATGCATGGTCGGATGACCTGATTCCCAAGCCCATAGACAAGGCGGATGTTGTTCCCCGTAGCAAACTCCAGGACCTGGAACAGGAACTCGCACAGCAGAACAAGGAAAACCTCCGGCAGCAAAAGGAACGCGATGCCCTTGATGCAGAGATCCAGGCACTCCGGGAACAGCTGGCCGAGATCCGCGCCAGAACAGAAGAGCAACCAGACCCCCACGATTATTCTGAAGCCCAGACCCGCCATTATTTAATCGACGTTGACCTCAAAAGAGCTGGATGGCCCCTGGATCGACCCCATGACCGGGAGTATGAAGTAACCGGCATGCCCAACCCCCAAAGCATAGGCTATGCGGATTATGTGCTATGGGGGGATGACGGTAAACCCCTGGCTGTCGTTGAAGCCAAAAAGACCACAGCCGATCCAATGGTTGGCAGGCAGCAGGCCAAACTCTACGCCGATTGCCTGGAACAAATGCATGGCCAGCGCCCTGTCATCTTTTACACCAACGGCTACCATGCCTGGATCTGGGATGATGTTGCCTATCCACCGCGTCAGGTTGCCGGGTTTTACAAAAAGGACGAACTGACCAGCCTGATTCGCAGACGGGCGCAGCGCTATTCCCTGGACGTAGCCCGGGTCAAGGAAGCCATTGCCGGTCGATACTACCAGAAAAGAGCCATTGGCAGCATTTTTGAGCAATTCACACAATCCCGGCGTAAAGCCCTTCTGGCCATGGCGACAGGTACCGGCAAGACACGAACGGCCATCGCACTGGTGGATGCCCTGCAGCGGACCGGCTGGGTAAAACGGGCCTTGTTTCTGGCCGACCGTGTTTCTCTGGTCAACCAAGCGGTCAATGCCTTTAAGATGCACCTGCCCGAATCCAGCCCGGTAAACCTGGTCACGGAAAAGGACGTTGAAGGCAGGGTGTACGTGTGCACCTATCCCACCATGATGGGGCTTATCGACGAAACGAAAGGCAATACAGCCCGTTTCGGTGTGGGCCATTTTGACCTGGTGATTATCGACGAAGCCCACCGCTCAGTGTATCAGAAATACGGTGCAATCTTCCGCTATTTTGATTCCCTGTTGGTCGGGCTGACCGCCACACCCCGTGACCAAGTGGACCGAAACACCTATGAGCTGTTTGACCTGGAGCCGGGAGTGCCAACAGACGCCTATGAACTGGCCGAGGCGGTTCGGGACGAATATCTGGTACCACCCCGGGTGGCGCAGGTGGATCTGAGGTTTCCCAGGGAAGGCATTGATTACGATTCTTTGAGTGAAGAAGAAAAAGCGCAGTGGGAAAGCCTTGACTGGGGCGATGATGTGGATGAACCGGTCATGCCAAAGCAGGTGAATGCATCTGCTATCAACAACTGGCTGTTCAACAAAGACACAGTGGACAAAGTACTCCAGCACGTGATGCAATACGGGCACAAGGTGGAAGGCGGAGACCGCCTGGCCAAAACCATTATCTTTGCCCGCAACCATGATCATGCCATTTTTATTGAAAAACGGTTCAACCACCACTACCCGCAACATGCGGGTCATTTTGCCCGCGTGATCGACAATAAGGCAAAATA
>JAGYOW010000178.1 GCA_018399285.1 Desulfotignum sp. | reverse complement strand
TGACGATGCTGATGATCATACTGTTCTTTTACGTTTCATGTTGATCCGCTGGTGCCAGAGGGAAAATCCCACAAGGGCCAGTCCGGCCCAGGGATGGATAAAGCGCGCCAGTTTTCCCCTGGCAAATCCAGAAAAAACAGCAGTACCCATCAAATTAACCGACCGTACAATCCAAACAGGTCATCCATGTTTTTTTCTATGGAAAAACGGTCCACCATCCGCTGGTGCCGTCTTTTCCGGGCATCCGGCCCTTCCTTGAGCCCGATGATTTCCAGGACGGCCTGGGTCAGGTGTGCCGGATCTTCATTTGAGGCCATTATCAGTGGCGTTTCGCCTTCCACTGTTTCGTCCATGCCGCCGTCCTTCACAGCCAAAACTCTTGTGCCGCAAGCCTGGGCCTCCACCGACACCAGGCCGAAGGTTTCCCATGTGCCCGGATTCACAAACAGATCGGCTGCGCTATAATAGTCCGCCAGGCGGTCGGGATTTTGACAAAAGGGCAGCAGCGTGACATCCTTCCGGGTTTCTGAAGCCTTTTTAATGCGGGCTTTTTTTTCACCGTCCCCCATTATGATAAGATGGATGCCCGCATGTGTTTCTGCCAGCTTCTCCATCATGGCCACAAGATTGGGGATGTTTTTCATTCCGGCAAATCGTCCGGCATATATGATCAAAAAAGTATCCGGTGCCAGGCCGTGCTGGGAGAGAATCTTCCTGCGGCTGTTTTCCTGCCTGATGCGTTCTTTATCTCCGGGCACGATAAGCATATGGCCCAGTTTTTCACGGGTGGACACATAGTCCATCTTGTGCTGGATATATCTTTTCACACCCCCGGATACCGGGCCCCAGGCCTGCACCACATCACATATGAACATGGACCGGTCATTTTTCATTTTAGTTTCCCTGGATCTGTGGGATTGCACAGATCCTGTTCATCATACAGCCGCCTGCTGTCCAGAAGAAACCTTGCCTGCAGTGCCGCCCGCCAGGCATTGACTGATCACTGCTTTTTGAAAAACCGCATTATCCGTTTCTAAACGACTGGATTGCTGATACCATGCCGGCAAACCGGTCCGCCAGGTTTTCATATTCTGATATATGCGCATCAATACTGTCCTGAAGGGCTTTGAGATTCGGTGATTTCAACAGCAGTTTCTCTTTCTGGACCACTGCATCAGAGATCATTTTATCGATATCAACATCTTTTGCATTATAATAATTTGTGATACGTGATGTTTTCATGGCAGAATCAACCTTTTTCTTTGGTGACCGGTTATATGCGGAACTTTCCCTGGGCTTGTTTCAACTCTTCCATAAGGCTGGATAACTCGCCTGCACGATCATTTACCTGCCTGCTGCCGGTAATGAGTGCTTCGGCATCCTGGCTTACTTCCGTTATTTTCCGGGTGACATCACCGGTCACTGCAGACATCTGGGACATGTTGTCGTTTACCTCATTTACTCCGGATGCAGCTTTGCCAATATTGTCTGAAATTTCCTGTGTCGTTGCCGACTGTTCTTCAATAGCCGAGGCCACCTGGGTCATGATGTGATTGATATCGTTAATGACCCCCACAATTTTTTCTATGGCATTGACGGAATCAGTTGTGGTCACCTGAGCCCCAGCTATTTTTCTGCTGATTTCGTTGGTACCCAGGATAAAAAGATGGCCGGGTCCGGTGGGGAGCAG
>JAGYOW010000177.1 GCA_018399285.1 Desulfotignum sp. | reverse complement strand
GTATTTCTCTACAAAGGAATCTGTCATATCCGATGGAGAATTATCTGCCTGTTCACACTTATGGTGCTGGGATGCATGACCCTCCCTGTTCAGGCAGACGGATTTGAGGTTCAGGACAGCCTGGGACGTTTTATTGAACTATCTCAACCGCCCGGGAAAATTGTCAGCCTGGTGCCGTCCGCCTCTGAAATCCTGGTGGAAATCGGAGCCGGTAAACAGCTTGCCGGAGTGACATCCCACGATGCTGCCCTGAAAGGATCGGCAGAAAGAAAAATTCTCGGAGGCTTTTTCAATCCATCATTCCTCCATATCAAAAGACTAAACCCTGATTTTTTAATTGTTTCCCCCATTCATCAGCAAATGGTTGAAGATGCCATATCAAAGGACATTCCCATCTTTTATTATGATACCCGCAGGCTGGCCGATGCCTGGGAACTTATGGCCTGCCTTGGTAAAATCACAGGATATGAAGAAGCTGCAGAAAACCTGATTAAAACAAACAAAGACGGGCTGGCGCACATAACAGCCAAACTGAAAAAAGCAGATGTTAACCCTTTACGGGTGATCCGCCTCATGGGCCGGGACCGGGTAATGACACCGGGAAGGGACAGTTTCCAGAATGATATGATCCGGGCCGCTGGCGGGATTCCCCCGGATTTTACCCCACCGGGCAAGATCGTTGACGTCAGCCTTGCGCAGTGGCAGGCCTTTGACCCTGAAGTGATTTACGGCTGTCCCCCGGACCGGGTTGTAGCCCGGCGTTTTTTCTCCCAGCCCGGATGGAGGGATGTCAGTGCGGTAAAAAACCAGCAAATCTATTACCTGCCCTGTGATTTGACCTGCAGAGCATCGGCCCGGACCTCGGCCTTTGTATCAAAACTTGCATCCATGATGTATCCAGAGGCCTTTGCCGACATTACAACTTTCATCTATCCCGTATCTAAAATATCAGAGCAGCCCCTGTCAAAAGATCTGTCCCGGGACATGGACTACATCAAAAAAGCTTCCCTGGTGGGTTCTTACATCTATGACTTTAAAAACAAAACCCTGGTCATTGACTTTAAATCCCCCATGACAGTGGTCTCCACCCTGGAAGGACAGCGAAGCAATATCACCGCAGTGGGCAATCACTATTCCCCGCCCCCGACCTGGTCCACGGGACATGCCCGGGGCATTACCGACACCCGTCAATCCATTCTAACGGCCATTGACCGCAAGCCGGCGCATACGGCTTTGCTCATGACCGGCGCAGACATGGACAATGTATCCATAAACACGTTTTCCTTCAAAGACATGAAAGTCACAGCCCTGGTAACTGCCGGCGTGGTATCCAATGCCATGCGCATGGCCGAAGACACAGGTCTGTGGTATGAACCCGGCACCATCAATGTGATTATTCTGACCAATATGACGCTGACCCCCCGTGCCATGACCCGGGCCGTGATAACGGCCACAGAAGCCAAAACTGCTGCCCTGCAGGATCTGGACATCCGTTCCGCCTATACGGGAAAAATCAACCCTGCCACGGGCACGGGCACAGACAACGTGCTCGTGGTCCAGGGAAAAGGCGTTTCCGTGGACAATGCCGGAGGTCATTCAAAAATGGGAGAACTCATGGCCAAAGCCGTGTATGCCGGTGTGAAAAAGGCCGTTGAAAACCAGAACGGCCTGGTTTCGGGGCGCCACGTAATC
>JAGYOW010000176.1 GCA_018399285.1 Desulfotignum sp. | reverse complement strand
GTCTTCTTTCCCCTGCCAAATACAACATGTTGTACTTGGCAGGGGAAAGAAGACTATAATGCAGGTTCCAGTTATCTGGGAATATAAGGTAAGGGTAAAAAAAGATAATTTTTTGGGAATAATCATGCAAAAACATGAAAAAAGAACGAATTTAGGCTGATTTTAAGCATACTTCACCGGAAACCCCGCTAACCGCAAAAAATTAATTCCAATAGTCAAATGACGGAATCTGAGAATCTGAATAATCATAAATCAATTCAGGGATAGTGTTGGAATAGGCGGGTTCAGGTGGATCATGATTACGGGTATCCCAAAGCCCAAGATGACACAAGATTTTTTCGATAAGGTCAAGGTCTTCGATAAAACTGATAATTTTCATAGGACCCTTGCATTTTGGACACACAAGGGGATCAACTTCATAAACGCCTTTTTGGCGGGGGATGCCGCCGGCCTTGCCAAAAGGGACATGGGCAAAGGCATCGGCCCGGGCATCAAAAGCGGCATTCTTGCAGCCCGCTCCATCGCCTGGAACCGGCCCTACTCCCTTGAATCGGTGCAGCGGTTCAGCCTGCCCCGACTCCTGTTGCAACGATTCCCCCTATGATGCACCAGCATCACAACAAATGTCAGTGTCCATGCTGACCGCTACCCTCCCCGGTGAAACGGACAAACAGCTGTCTTCCCAGCATGGCGATGCATTCCGCATCCAAAAAAGTTTCTGTCCGCCGTTGGAAGAGCAGTAAACAGTCCGGGGCAAACTCGTCATCAACAATGACCCACAGCTTTGCCGACGATTTCATCATCATCCACAATCAGTACCATATGATTATGAGCCGTCTGCATATTGTCTTTTTCTTTTAAACAACTTCACATGAAGTTACTTGCTCGTTTGGTCTGGGCGCGCCCAGGGGTGGACTTTTAAGTAACCCATTTGAGTTGCTTGTGGGTTTGGTGCCGGGCATTGCCCCGGCGTATGCGCTCTGAATCTGCTTCATGAAAAAATATTTATTTTCATTTTCATCTTTGTATAGTAAGATATGTAATATAAGTAAACAAAAAAAGTAAAAAGAGGACGGTTGCTATGAACACTGATATCACATATGAGACCGGTGTCATCTGGCAGGATTTTCAGCACAAGCAGTTGATCGATCTGTTTGAAAAAATCAAAAAAGCCCGTTCAGATGAAAAAGAAAAGGACCTATATCCCTATACCACCGCATTTCTGGCCATGTATGTCAACCATCATTTTTCTTTGGAAGAGGAATACATGGCAAAATATGACTACCCAGATACCCAGGTTCATACCCGGGAACACACCGCCTTTTTAAAAGAGCTGAAGGCCTTTCGAAAAGAGCACCGGGAATACGCTCCCGAAGCCGTGGATGATCTGCTGGTCCGCATGGAGAAATGGATCTCAAGCCACATCTTGGAAAACGATCAGAAACTGGGCAAATTCATACTCAGCAAGGAAAGCACCGACAAGTAACACCATCCCACATCCAAAGCCGTGCACTCTTCTCCGCCATACCGGGCCACAATATCGGCGCTCCTTGTGTTAGACCCGAATATGGCACCAATGGTTTTGAGAACGTCATCACCGGTCTGGTGACCGTAACTGTCATTGATTGGTTTAAAATGATCGATATCCATCATGAGCAGGCTCACGGGATGGCCATACCGCCGGGCCCGGGCAAT
>JAGYOW010000175.1 GCA_018399285.1 Desulfotignum sp. | reverse complement strand
TTGCCATCCATGTCAAAGGCCTGGAGTGGACCGGATATGAATCCAGAAACGCGCCCGGCATGATGCTGGGATACATGACCGCGGATGTGGGAGCCCACCACAACCGGTGCTGGGTTCTGGGATCAGATGTGGCCAATGCCGTGGGCGGCAGCCAGGATGCCAATGTCCATGATCTCATCTCCCAGGGCGCAAATTTCGAGACCATCCCCAAGGCAGACCACAGAAACGTGGTGCCCCTGGTGCTCAAATCCCAGCATCTGCGGCCGGCCTTTGACATCTTAGGCACCTGCCGGCTCCAGTATATGGAGATCGGTCTGGAAACCCATTATTATGAGGAACTGTATTATTGTGCCACGGGAAAAAAACTGGATTTCAACAAAGACCTGCTGCATCTTTCTGAAAAAATCTGGCATTTGAACCGGATGTTCAATAAAAGAGAGATCCCGGATTTCGGCCGGAAATATGATTATCCGCCCCCGCGGTTTTATGAGGAACCCATCCCGTCCGGCCCCAACAAGGGCCACAAGGTGGAATTCGCCGTGATCGAAGAGATGCTGGATGCATATTATGCGGCCCGGGGATGGGATAAAAACGGGATTCCCACCAGAGAAACCCTGGAAAAGTTCAACCTGGCCGTCCATTAATCTTTTTTACCCCTGGACATTAAATCCGGACATTTTTGCCTTGTCTTCAGGGCAAAAATGTCCTATCCTCAAATATCAATGAACGGCAACGAATTGATAAAACGCCTGAAACAACTTGGGTACTCCCCTGTCTTTGAAAGCAAACGGGGCAAAGGCAGCCATGGAACTCTGACAATTGGCGACAAAAAGACCATTCTGAAAGACCGCAGAAAAGAGATTGGCCCCGGCCTGCTGAACCAGATACTCAAAGATCTCGGGTTATCAAAAACCGATATCATGTAGGAGGATATCATGGATTTTACCTACCCCGCAAAAATTGGAAAAGATGAAGGGGGATATTTTCTGGTCACTTTCCGGGATCTCCCATACGGCAGCACGGACGGAAAAACCATTGATGAAGCAAAAAAACAGGCTGCGGACTGCCTGGAAGAGATCATTGCCGGCTGCATCAGCGATGAACAGGATATTCCCGTGCCTTCTCCCTTGAAAAATGGAGAATATCCCATCCGGTTGTCAGCCCAGATGGCAGCCAAAGCGGCTTTGTATATTGCTGTTCAAAAATCAGAAATCCGCAGATCTGAGCTGGCCAGACAGCTGAACCTCGATGAAAAGGAAATCCGCAGAATGCTGGACCCCATGCACGCTACAAAATTGCCTCGAATCGAAGCTGCCCTGCATGCCCTGGGTTACGGCCTTTGTATTTCAATGCTTGAGCCCGCGGCTTGATACGATGTAAAATGCCTGAAAAAAAAATCAACCTCACCTTCACCTTGAAAATATCAGAAAGCCTGCTGAGCATCCTCAGGGATATGGGCTGCCCGAAACAGGAAACCTGCCGGATCCGGGTGGAATCCGGCACCCCGGTCCGGCAGATTTTGCTGAAACAGGGCATCAGCCCCCTGCTGGTGCCCATGATTTTTCTGGTTAATTTGTCGATCCTTAGCTTTTAACTGCTTTTCTAGTAATTTCATATTGTCTTTAAGTAGTGACAAAGTGTCATCTTTTTTTGATTCATTTTTTGTATTTTGTCCTGTCGTTTGTCTTGTGGTAGTG
>JAGYOW010000174.1 GCA_018399285.1 Desulfotignum sp. | reverse complement strand
CACCCAGATCGGCAAAGCCATGCGGGCCACCTCCCAGGACAGGATGATGGCCTCTCTTCTGGGCATCAATGTCAACATGGTGGTTTCCGTGACCTTTATTGTGGGCTCGGCCACAGCCGCCCTGGGCGGGGTGCTGATTGCCTCCCACATTGGTCAGATCAATTTCTACATGGGATTTATTGCCGGCATCAAGGCCTTTGTTGCCGCTGTTCTCGGGGGAATCGGCTCCATCCCCGGTGCTGTACTGGGCTCTTTGATTCTGGGATGGACGGAAAGTTTTTTCACAGGATACATATCCAGCGACTATGAAGATGTGTTTGCCTTTTTATTTCTGGTGCTGATCCTGATCTTCCGGCCCTCGGGAATTCTGGGCAGAGCTGAATCCCAGAAAGTTTAAAAAAAAGATATGACCCATGACACGTGCAAAAGATGAAATCAAAAAATCAACCCTGACCGCCCTCTGGTTCATGTTTCTGACCTTTCCCATTTTAGTGATCCGGGTCAATACCGTGGAAAATGAAATTGAGTGGCGCTGGCTGAACATGGCGGGCATCGGCATCGGCACCTTTTTTCTGTCCATGCTCTGGCGGTATATGATCCGGCGCCAGGAGATGGGCACAAAAACCGACAAACATGACCAGCTCTCCCTGGTTCAGAGACTTTTGTTAAACAGAAAAATTTTTTTCTCTGCTGCTGCCTGTGCAGTTGTGTTCACCCTGGCCTTTCCCCATATGTTTTCCATGTACCAGACCAGTATCATGATTTCCGCCCTGATCTATGTCATGCTGGGACTGGGTCTGAATATTGTTATCGGCCTGGCCGGTTTGCTTGACCTGGGGTATGTGGCCTTTTTTGCTGTGGGGGCCTATTCCTACGCCCTTCTCAATCTTCACTACGGCCTGGTGTTCTGGATTGCTCTGCCTCTGGGCGGTCTGCTGGCCCTTGTTTTCGGCGTGCTGTTCGGTTACCCTGTGTTACGGCTCAGGGGCGACTATCTGGCCATTGTAACCCTGGGATTCGGTGAAATCATCCGGCTGGTCCTGGAAAACTGGAATGCCTTTTCCTTTGGTCCCAGCGGCATTGCAGACATTCCAAAACCCCCGTTTTTCGGAATTGACCTTTCCCTGTCCGGCACCACCATCTATATTTTCTACATTATTGTGGCGTTGGTCATCTTTACCATTTTTGTGATCCACCGGCTGCAGTATTCCCGCATCGGCCGGGCATGGATTGCCCTAAAGGATGATGAAATAGCCTGCCAGGCCATGGGAATTGACAAGGCAAAAACCAAACTGCGGGCTTTCGGCCTGGGGGCCATGTGGGCGGGCATGGGCGGTGTGGTGTTTGCCGCCAAAACCTCCTTTATCAACCCGGCCAGCTTCACCATCTGGGAATCGGTCATTATTCTGTGCACCGTTGTCCTGGGCGGCATGGGCTCCATCACCGGTGTGATCTGCGGCGCCCTTCTTCTCATCCTGCTCCCGGAATATTTAAGGGCCTTTGCTGAATTCCGCATGATCATATTCGGGGCGGTTCTCGTTTTGATGATGGTGTTCCGGCCCGGGGGCATGATTGAAAATGTCCGTCAAACCTATCATTTTAAAAAATCCCCGGACGCTGCGCCGGTGGATTCCTGATAAACGGAAACAGGGATGAAACCGATTCTTGAAGTCAAACATATGGACATGGATTTTGGCGGTTTGCGAGCCATTGACGAC
>JAGYOW010000173.1 GCA_018399285.1 Desulfotignum sp. | reverse complement strand
GAGCATCAACATGTTCACCATGGTGGGCATGCTCATGGCCATCGGCCTGCTCATGGATGATGCCATTGTGCTGGCGGAAAACATCATGACACACCGCCAGAAAGGCAAAAAAGCCCTGGCTGCGGCCGTGGACGGTGTCAAAGAGGTGGGGGCCGGGGTGATCTCCTCGTTTATCACCACCATCTGCATCCTGGGACCCCTGGCCTTTATCGGGGGCCAGATCGGCCAGGTCCTCAAGGTGGTACCCATGATGCTGATTCTGGTGCTGGCCGTCAGTCTCATTGAAGCGTTCTGGATTCTTCCCCGGCATATGAACCATGCCATGCACCAGTTTGATTCGGATAAAACCAACTGGTTCCGCAGAGGATTTGACCGGTTTTTTGAATGGGTGCGCACCCGGATGCTGGGACGGGTCATCCAGGTGCTGCTCACCTTCCGGTATCTGGTGGTAACCGTGGTGATCGGTCTGCTGATTTTGTCCGTGGGCATGGTGGCATCCGGAAAAATCAAGTTCCAGGGGTTTCCCGACCTGGAAGGGGATCTGGTCACAGCCCGGCTGCTGATGCCCCAGGGAACCCCGCTGGCTTTTACCGAAAACACCGTTGCCCAAATCCTTGATGCCCTGGCCCGCACCAACACGCAGTTTTCTTCTGCACAGCCCGGGGGCCGGGACCTGGTGGAAAACGCCTATGTCCAGTACAATGTCAATACCGAAGCCTTTGAAAACGGGCCCCATGTGGCCACCATCACAGTGGACCTGATCACTGCGGAAAAAAGATCCGGCACCATCGCGGCGTACCTGGCTGCCTGGCGGAAAAACATAGGTAATCTGCCTGATGTTGTCAGCCTGACCCTGGGCGAACCCGGATTCGGCCCGGGCGGGCGGCCCATTGAGATCCGCCTGCGGGGCAGGGATCTGGACCGGCTGAAACAGGGGGTCACAGACCTGAAAACCTGGTTCAACCAGTTTGAGGGGGTGGTGAACCTGGCCGATGACCTGCGGCCTGGCAAACCGGAGCTGCGCATGGAGATCAAACCCGGAGCCCACGGCATGGGATTTGATGCTGCCGGGGTGGGGCAGCAGCTGCGGGCCGCGTTCCAGGGCATTGCCGCCGATGAGATCCAGAAAGGTGCTGAAGCCTATGAAATCGATGTCCAAATGGCAGAGATGGACAAAAACAGTTTGCAACAACTGGAAAACTTCCATCTGACACACCCGGACGGCACCCGGGTGCCCCTGCCTGCCGTGGTGACCTGGAAAATGGAACGGGACTGGGCCAGGATTGCCCGGTTCAACGGCATGCGGGCCGTGACCCTGAGAGGGGATGTGGACACGCGCCTGGTGAATACCAAAGAATTGATGTCCCGTTTCAATAACACTTATCGCACAGAATTTGTGGATAAATATCCTGATATAAAATTGAGCATAGCAGGATCCCTTGAAGAAACCACCACCACCCAGAAATCGATGTTCCGGTCCATGATGATCGGGTTTATCGGCATTTTTATTCTGTTGAGTTTTCAGTTCAGAACCTTTACCGAACCGGTCATCGTGATGCTGGCCATCCCGTTTTCCCTCATCGGTGTGATCTGGGGCCACGGCCTGATGGGGGTGCCCATCTCCATGCCCAGCCTGCTGGGATTCATTGCTTTGGGAGGCATTGTGGTCAATGATTCCATATTACTGGTCCTGTTTTTAAAAAATGCCAGAGAACAGGGCA
>JAGYOW010000172.1 GCA_018399285.1 Desulfotignum sp. | reverse complement strand
CGGGGGGGACTCTGACCAGAGGGAAAACCGATATTCTTCCCACCGGTAGAAACATATACAGCATCGATCCCAGAAAAATTCCCACAAAAACCGCCTATAGAATCGGGGTCAGACTGGCGGATGAAATACTGAATAAGTCTCTGGCCGAAGAAAACGCGTATCCTGAAAAAATCGGGATGGTTCTCTGGAGTCTGGATGCGTATCGAGCGGACGGAGAACAACTGGCTCAGATTCTGCACCTGATGGGTGCACGGCCTGTCTGGAACGAAAGCGGCCTGGTCACAGGGGTTGAGCCGATCCCGCTTCATGAGCTGAAACGGCCGCGTATCGATGTCACGGTCAGGACCAGTGAAATATTCAGAGACACGCTGCCGAACCTGGTTGAACTTCTGGACAACGCGGTGGTCATGATCGCCGCATTAGAGGAAAACGATACGGACAATTATATTGTCAAGAATGTGCATGAATACAAAAAAATGAAAAGAGATGCCCATTCGAAAATGAACGAAGAGGTGCTGAATCGTGCGTCCACCTTCAGAATTTTTGCAGCAAAGCCAGGGGCCTATGGCAACGGGATTAAACTCATGATTGCGGCAAGTGCCTGGGAAACGGTCAGGGATTTGGGTGAAACCTTTATTGAGCACGGCGGGTACGCCTATGGTAAAGACGTATTTGGTCAGAAGTCACATGGTGAATTTGCCCACAATCTAAAACAGATCAAAACTGTCTTTCATAAAATGGAAACCGATGAAACCGACCCCCTGGGGTGTTGTTACAACGATTTTCAAGGGGGTATGACCGCGGCGGTCAGAGCACTTTCTGATATGACACCCAAGGTGCTCTGGGGAGACACCAAAGACCCTGCCAATCCCAGGGTACGCGAACTTAGAGAAGAAATTGAGCGGGTGGTGAGGGCAAAGTTGCTCAATCCACAGTGGATCAAAGGTATGAAAAAACACGGTTACAAAGGGGCCCAGGATATGGTTCACAAAGCCTCATCCATATACGGCTGGGACGCTACCTCCGATGTGGTGGATGACTGGGTGTTCGACGAGGTGACCAAAAAACACATACTCGATCCACAGATGCGTGCGTTTTATAAAGAAAACAATCCATGGGCCCTGGAGGAACTGGCCCGCAGATTCCTGGAAGCTGAGCAGCGGGGTTTGTGGAAAGCAGACCCCCTTGTGTTGGAAGATTTGAAAGAACAGTACCTGGAAGTTGAAGGCTGGATCGAGGAAAAAATCGGGGATGTGTTTGGAGATTTTCAGGGCGGGAATGTCGATATCATGACAAGCGAACAAGTGGACAAATGGCGCGACAGATTGCGTTTTGATATTAAAGAGTATTTGACCTGAAGGTATATATTTTTCCATGAAACATGACGTATTTCCGTTTCCTGCCATCATCGGACAGGAACCGCTCAAAACCGCCCTGATCCTCAATGCGGTCAATCCCCGTATCGGCGGGGTCCTGATCCGAGGAGAAAAAGGAACCGCAAAATCCACCACGGTCCGGGCCCTGGCGGATCTTTTGCCCGGCACACCCATGGTGACCCTGCCCCTGAATGCCACCGAAGACCGGGTGGCCGGGGGCATCGATTTCAGCCTGGCGGTCCGGACCAGTGCCAGAGCCATGCAGCAGGGCCTGCTGGCCCGGGCCCACAATGGATTCTTATATGTGGACGAGGTCAATCTCCTGGATGACCATATCGTGGATATCATCCTGGATGCGG
>JAGYOW010000171.1 GCA_018399285.1 Desulfotignum sp. | reverse complement strand
GGCGGGGCTGGTACCGGTAAAACCGTGGTGGCCATGCATCGGGCGGCCTGGCTGGCCGGACAGCTGGCCCCTCTTTCAACAGAAAAAATACTGTTCACCACGTTTACCCGGAATCTGTCCACAGATATCGAGGTCAATCTGAAAAAAATTGTATCAGCAGATCAGATGAAACGTATCGAAGTGGTCAACCTGGACCGCTGGGTATCCGGGTTTCTCAAAAGAAGCGGATATGATCATCACATTGTATATGATGACCGCACATCAGAGTTGTGGAAAACCGCGTTGACCCTGAAACCGGATGATCCATTGCTGCCGGACAGCTTTTTTCACCAGGAATGGGAACAGATCATCCAGCCGCATGAAATCACGTCGTTCGCCCAGTACGTCAAGGCACCCCGAACCGGCCGGGGAGTCCCATTGAACCGCAGACAAAGAAAGCAGATCTGGCCGGTATTCGAGGAATACCAGATGCTCATGGCGGAGCACAATTTGCGGGAACCGGCCGATGCCATGCGGGATGCCCGCCTGCTCATGGAAAAAGAAGGGGCTCAATTGCCCTATACCGCCGTCATTGTGGATGAGGCCCAGGATATGGGTGCCCAGGCCTTCAAGCTGCTCCGTGCCATGGTCCCGGAAACCGCCAATGACCTGTTCATCGTGGGGGATGCCCACCAGCGGATATACAACAAAAAAGTGGTGCTGGGCCAGTGCGGTATCAAAATCGTTGGCAGAAGCCGGCGCTTGAAGGTGAATTACCGCACCACGGAAGAAACCCGGCAATGGGCATCAGGGATCATGGCCGGCGTCACTGTGGATGATTTGGACGGTGGCAAGGACAGCCTGTCCGGGTATGTCTCTCTGGTTCACGGAACTCCGCCGACCGTGCTGCACTTCGACACCATGGCCGATGAAGTGTCAGCCATATGTGACCACCTGGAACAGATCCGGGAGACGGATGATATTTTCCGGTCCACCTGCATGGTGGCACGGACCAATCAACTCCTGGACGACTATGAAAACGCCCTGACAGATAAAGGAATCCCTGTATACCGGCTGTCAGGATTTGACCCGGAAGACCGGTCCCAAAGCGGGGTACGCCTGGCCACCATGCACCGTGTCAAGGGACTTGAGTTCGATCATGTGATCCTATGCGGTATCAACAAAGGCACCGTGCCTCTGCCCACCCCGGATCTCATATCGGATGATATCTCAGTCAAAGAGATGGCCGAAGCCCGGGAACGGTCTCTGCTGTTTGTGGCAGCCACCCGGGCCAAAAAAACCGTGATGGTGACCAGTTATGGAGAAAAGAGTCCTTATCTATGAACGAGTGTGTTACCCCATGGGAAAAGGGATATGAGGTAGTAACACCTCATAATGAAATGAACATCAAATATAGCCTGGATGGAATTGGAATTCACACGAATTCAACAAGAGTTCTGTCCGGTCTTGACCGTCCTGGTTTGCTGGATCAAGCCATGCCCGATAAGCTTCTGCCTTCAAAACACAGGGCATCCGGTCGTGAACATCCCTGACCCTTCCAACTGCATCCCTGGTAATAATGGTACACCCGTGATAATCCTTCTGCCAGGTATCCCATAACCCGGCAAACGCAAACGGTTCTCTGGATGGCAACTGAAAATAATACCGGGTCTTCCTGTTGCCATTCTCTGGATCTGCTTTCCACTCATAGAACCCATCAGCAATGATCAGACACCGCCTTTTCTTAAACGATTCCCTG
>JAGYOW010000170.1 GCA_018399285.1 Desulfotignum sp. | reverse complement strand
AATACCGGCTTTTACTGTTCAGGGGTTTTAAAATCACCCAGGGGATAATAAGGAAGAAGGGTTTCTTCAGCCCATTTTAACGCATTCTGAGGCGTCATGCCCCAATTGGTCGGACAGGTGCTGACCACCTCGACAAAGGAAAAGCATGTGTTCTCTATCTGGTACTCAAATGCCTTTTTGATTGCTTTTTTTGCTTTGTTGATAAACTTGGGCTTTAAAACGGTCTGCCGGGTAATATACCCGGGAGTGGCAAGGCTTGACAGCAGTTCACACATTCGCATGGGCATGCCGGTAAGGGCCACATCCCTGCCAAAAGGAGCTGTGGTTGCTTTCTGGCCGGGCATGGTTGTAGGCGCCATCTGCCCGCCGGTCATGCCGTAAATGGCATTGTTGACAAAAATGGTGGTGAATTTTTCACCCCGGTTGGCGGCATGGACAATCTCTCCCATGCCGATGCTGGCCAGGTCGCCGTCGCCCTGGTAGGTAAAGGCAATAAGATCCGGCCGGACCCGTTTGATGCCTGTTGCCATGGCAGGGGCCCGTCCGTGGGCAGCCTCCTGAAAATCGCAGGTAAAATAATTGTATGCCAGCACGGCACAGCCCACAGGGGCTATACCCACGGTTCTTCCCCTGATTCCCAGATCATCAATGGCTTCAGCCACAAGACGGTGGATAATACCATGGGTGCATCCGGGGCAATAATGTGTATAGGCATCGGAAAGAGCTTCCGGCTTTGAAAATGTTTTTCCCATTCTAAAATTACTCCCTGGAACATTTTTATGATTTCAACAACGAATTGATATGCGCAATAATCTCTTCAGGTGACGGGATATCACCGCCGCACTGACCATACCATCCAACATCCCGCTTTCCCTTGACACAGCGCTCAACATCTTCAACCATCTGGCCCATACTCATTTCAATGCTGACCACCTGCTGGCAGCTTTCCTTGACCGCCGCATCAAACACTGCTTTTTCAGGAAAAGGAAACAGGGTTTTCGGCCGTATCAGCCCGATTTCAAGCCCTGTTTCCTTCATTTTGTCAATGGCTGTCTTGCACACCCGGCTCATGGTCCCATAGCTGACAATCAGCACCTTGTAATCACCGTCCGTGTTATACGCCTCAAACATGACCTCTTCCTGTTTCATCCGTTCATAGCCGGCCTTCAGGGTAAGGTTGTGGTCATTGAGTACTTTTGAATCCAGGTAAAGGGATTTTACAATATTTTTTTGTGTGCTTTTTCTTGTGTCCATGCCGTTTGTGGCCCAGTCATCCTTATTGGTGGGGGGCTCGTTTAAATCTTCAGGAAACTCCACCGGCTCCATCATCTGCCCGATAAGACCGTCCCCGAGTATCATCACCGGGCCTCTGTATTTTTCAGCCAGGGGAAAGGCCTTCATCACCATTTCCACGGCCTCCTGAACCCCGTCCGGGGCCATGACAAGCAGGTGGTAGTCCCCATGGCCGCCGCCTTTGGTCGCCTGGAAATAATCCCCCTGGGAGGGCAGAATGCCTCCCAGACCGGGCCCGCCCCTTATGATATTCACAAAAACAGCAGGACACCTTGCCCCTGCGATATAGCTGAGGGCTTCACTCATCAGACTGATACCCGGGCTGGACGAGGTGGTCATTACCCGTTCACCGCAGGCGGCCGCGCCAAAAATCATATACCCTACAGCCACTTCACTCTCGCCCTGGACAAAGGTGCCGTTCACCTCGGGCATGCGTTTTGACAGATATTCAGCCACCTCGGACTGGGGGGT
>JAGYOW010000017.1 GCA_018399285.1 Desulfotignum sp. | reverse complement strand
GCCCGTGCCGTTGGAATGGGCATATAAATGCAAATCCTTGATTTTCTGGCGGATGATTTCATACACCGCCGCCATGGGGTTGCGGTTCAAGGTAAATCCGCCGATGGAGATGTGTGATCCGGTTTTCACAAACCGGGCCACGGCCTGGGCCAGGGGCATGGTCTTGTTCAGGTCATTGTTCATTTTCGTTGTCTGATATCCTTTAATTCAATGTGATTTGTTTCATGCACACCCGCCGGTCAAGGAATCACAGAGGATGATCCGGCTTTGTGGCGGCCGAAAGACCATTTCTGCAGGGCCAGGGCGATCAACAGCAAGATAAACCCCGCCGCTTCCGTCCAAAAGGAGGTCCACAGCAGCCCGGCCGCCGCCAGCCAGAACAGCCCGGTTTCCAGACCGGTGGCCGCCCGGATGCAGAACCGTTCCAGGGCCGAGGCAAATGCCACCAGGCCCAGGGTGGTGGTGATCATGGTGAGGATCACTTCCCAGTGCAGCAGTTCATAATTGTCTCCCATCCCTAAAAGAGGCCTGTATGCCATAACCAGGGGGATAATGTAAAGCCCTTTTGCCAGTTTCCAGGAGGCAAATGCCGTGCGCATGGGACTGGCCTTTGCAATGGCTGCCCCGGCAAAACTGGCCAGGCTTACCGGCGGGGTGACGTTGGAGTCCTGGGAATACCAGAACACGATCATGTGGGCCACCAGCACGGGCACGCCCATGTCCATGAGGGCCGGGCCGGCCAGGGTGGCCAGAACAATATAACTGGCCGTGACGGGCAGCCCCATGCCCAGTACCAGCGAGGCAACGGCAATGAGCAGAATGGCCAGGGTCTTGATGCCGAAACTCAATTCCATCACCAGGCTGGAAAATTTCAGTCCCATGCCCGTCAGGCTGACCATACCCACAATGATACCGGCGGCGGCGCAGGCCACGGACACCATGACCGCATTCTTGGCCCCGTTTTCCAGGGCTTTGATCAGCAGTCCCCCTTCTTTGGCCGCAAATCCTGACAAGCGCATTCGATTTTCCGTGGTGGTGATCCATCGGATAAAATTCACCAGAATACTGATGCCCAGGGTACTGACAACGGCAATAAACCCGGCCATCATGGGTGAATAATTGGCCATCAGCACATAAATGAGTATGAGCACCGGAATGATAAAATGCAGGCCGTTCTTTATCACACTGCCAATTTTTGGCAGGCTTTCCTTTGGCTGGCCCTTTAACCCGAATTTTTTGGCTTCATAGTGCACGAACACCAGCACAGTGATATAGTACATGATGGCCGGCACCAGGGCCACCTTGATGATGGTCAGGTAGCTGGTGTTGGTGAACTCAGCCATGAGAAACGCCCCGGCCCCCATGATGGGCGGCATGAGCTGTCCGCCCGTGGAGGCGGCCGCCTCGATGGCCCCGGCCATGTGGGGCCGGTACCCCACTTTTTTCATCATGGGAATGGTAAAGGAGCCGGTGGCCGCCACATTGCCCACGGCTGATCCTGACACGGATCCCATGAATCCGGAAGCCACCACGGACGCTTTGGCAGGGCCGCCGGAAAACCGGCCGGTCAGGGCATAGGCCATGTCAATGAAAAACGCGCCCCCGCCCGTGGTTTCCAGAATCGCGCCAAACAGCACGAACACAAAAACAAAAGTAGCCGCCACCCCGATGGGCAGGCCGAAGATCCCTTCCGTGGTCAGCCACAAGGTGGTGGCAATCCGCTCGATGCTGTATCCTTTGTGGATGATCAGCTCGGGCATGTACGGCCCGAACATGGCATAAACAATGCTCAAAGCACAGATGCCGGTCATGAATACCCCGATGACCCGGCGACAGGCTTCCAGCACCAGCAGCACCCCCATGATGCTCACCACCCGGTCCTGAAACAGCCAGTCCCCCTGCCGGTCAAAGATCTCCGACAGATTGCCGCAGATATAATACGTACAATAGATGGACAGTCCTGCCAGCATCCAGTCCAGCACCACCCAGACCGACAGCTTGTTTTTTTTCATACCGGCAAACGCAGGTCGGGTCAGAAACACCAGGGTGAGGATGGCTCCCAAATGGATGGATCGCTGAACCAAAGCGGTCAGGGCCACTACGCCCGCGGTATACAGCTGATACAGGCTCAAACCCACGGCAATCGCCATCACCACCCGGGCCGTGAATGTCACCAGGGTGGGGTTTTGACCCGCCGGCGTGTATTCTTCATCTGGATTTACTTGTTTTTCAGACATATCAAGTTCAATCATCGATGTTCCTTGTGAGGTTATGTGGATTCAGGCCATGACCCGGCCCGTCCGGAGCCGAAAAAATATGAAATGGACTGATACAGTTTCACGGGCCGGCCGGAAAACCACACCCGCTGATGGGCAAACTGTTTTGACAGATTGAACTGCCGCCCCCGCCATATCAGGGTATGGGCCACCTTCGGACTGCCCACCCGCAACACAAAGGTGTTCACAGGGTAATGCATGTCCACAATGGCTTCATATTTTCCTTTCTGCACCATTTGGCCCACCCCGGGCATTTTTCCCATGCCGGCCCCGAATTTTTCATACCGTTCTTCTTCAATGAAAATCGTGCCGGACCGGTCCATGCTGTGGTCTTCCCAGATGGGGGTGTTTTCCACGGAATGGTAATAATGCAGACAAAACCGTTCCCCGGGTGCCAGGGGCAGCACCAGGATGCGGGTATCCGCGTCAGCCAGGGTGACGTGCAGGGCCACGCCCGCCGGAATCTTCAGAGCCCCTGCAATCAAAATCAAAACCAGGCCGGACAGGCAGACGGCGGCAGCAATTTTCGGCCTGGTCATGATTTTCATTCCCGCGTCCCCCTTATTTTCAGGGTGTCAGTTTTGCAGGGATGGAAAGCCCTTTTTCCTCCAGAAATTTGATGGTGCCCGGATGCAGCGGGATGGGAGAATAATTGACCGTGTTTTCAGGAACGGTATATGCGGCAGTGGGATGAATTTTTTTCAGATAGTCATTGTTTTCAAACAAGGCTTTACTCAAATCATATACAAGATTCGTGTCCAGGGATGCCTGGCAGATAATCACATTCCACACCCCGATGGTGGGCACGTTTTCATCCACGCCCCGGTAGACACCGCCGGAAAGATCCACCCCGGCATAAGTGGCCTCGGCCGCCAGAATTTTTTGGGTCTGTTCCGGTGTAAACGGCAGAATGGTGATCTCATGGGTGGTGGCCAGATCCAGAATGGAGCTGGTGCCCGGTCCCACACACCAGATCCCTACATCAATGGTGCCGTCTCTGAGGGCATTGGCGCTTTCGGTGAACGACAGCCGGCTGTCTTTGTAGGAGTCCAGGGGGATATCCAAAGCTTTGAGCACGGCTTCAGCCATGAAATTGGTGCCGCTGCCCGGGCTGCCCGTGCTGATGTTTCTGCCCTTGACCTGTTCGATGTTGGTGATCCCGCTTTTTTTCAATGCCACCACCTGGAGCAGGTTGGGATACATGGTCGCCAGAGAGAGTACGTTCTGTTTCTTGTCTTTGAACGCATCCGTGCCGTTATAAGCGGCCATGGCCACATCCCCCATGACCAGACCGATAACGGTCTCTCCTTTGTGGGCCAGTTTGATGTTTTCAACACTGGCGCCCGTGACTTCCGCCACCGCTTTGACGCCGTCCACATGTTTGGACCAGATTTCAGCCACGCCGCCCCCATAAGGGTAATAAATGCCGCCGGTGCCGCCGGTGCCGATTCCCAGAAACGTGGTTTTGGCCACAACCGTTCCGGCAAACATCAGGGTGATGGATAAAATGACAAATAACATCGGTATTTTTTTCATCAGGCATATCTCCTTTTTTAAATTCAGGCATTTTTCGTGAAAATGACACAATTGTCCCATGAAAAGCGAGATGGCGTTAACCCATAGGCAGTCCCTCCTTGTTTGAAAAATTGACGATTTTTTTCAAAATCGCTGACTCTGGCTATAGCACAATACGTATTCTCATGCCAAGAAGAACTTGATTGACAAAAACCTTTTGCAATTTTTACGCGTTTTACATAAATTGACAACAAGACTAAATGGCTGTTTATCAAAAAACCAACCCATTTCATTGAGAACAACTTATGCATGAAAAAAAAGCCAGACCCATCCTGGTGACCGGTGCCACGGGATATGTGGCCGGCCGTCTGATCCCGCTGCTTTTATCTTCCGGATACCGGGTCCGGGCCATGGGGCGGTCCATTGAAAAAATGGCAGCCCGGCCCTGGGGCACAGATCCCGGCATCGAACTGGTGACCGGCGACATCATGGACACCGCTTCTCTGGATAAAGCCGTTGCCGGGTGCGGGGCCATCTACTATCTGGTTCACTCCATGCTCTCCAGAAAAAGTAGCTACCGGGATGCGGATAAAATCGGGGCCGCCAACATGGGGAAAGCCGCCGCAAACCAGGGGGCGGATCACATCATCTATCTGGGCGGCTTAGGAGATATCCATCATCAAAATATCAGCGCACACCTGATATCCAGAAACGAGGTGGGAAATATCCTGCAGAGCGGGCCGGTGCCGGGCACCGTGCTCAGAGCCGCCATGATCTTAGGTTCAGGCAGCGCCAGTTTCGAGATTCTGCGGTACCTGGCCGAACGACTGCCTGTGATGATCACCCCGAAATGGGTGAGCATGCCCACCCAGCCCATTGCCATCACCAATGTGCTGGAATATCTGAAAGGATGCCTGGAACATCCGGAAACCCGGGGCAAAACCTTTGACATCGGCGGCCCGGACATCGTGTCCTACCGGGATCTGTTCGCCATTTTCGCCAAACAGGCCGGCCTGCCGAAGCCTGTGATGATCCCGGTGCCCGTGCTCACCCCCCGGCTGTCTTCCTTATGGATTCATCTGGTGACCCCGGTGCCGGCCGCCATTGCCAGACCCCTGGCTGAAGGACTGAGCCTGCCCACGGTGTGCACGGAACACCGCATCAGAGACATTATCCCCCAGGATCTGCTCACCTGCGGCCAGGCCATTGAGCGGGCCTGGACCGGGTCCGGCAGGGCAGGTGGACACCTGCTGGGCCGATGCCGGAGACCTGATCTACCGGAATGGGCCATTGCGGGGATTCCATTCCGGGGGGACGATTCTTAAATGCGGGTACCGGGGCCGCAGTTTCGGGGAACGCATCAGACCTGTGGCCGGCCGTGGAACAGGTGGGCGAGTGAGACCGGATATTATGCGGCTGAATCTGCTGTGGAAACTCAGAGGCGTGATGGATCTTCTCCGGCGGTGTGGGTCTCCAGCGGGGACGAAGCTGATCCAGGCACAATCTGCGGGTGGGGGATGCCCTGGATTTCTGGCGGGTCCTGGAGATGAACACGCCGCACCGGCTACTGCTGAGCGGAGATGAAACTGCCGGGCCAGGCGTTGCTGAAATCAAAATCACCCCGGCCGGAACGGACCGGTGCGATCTGACGCTGCTGTCCCGGTTTCTGCCCAGAGGCATATGGGGCATAACCTTCCACTGGTATGCCCTGTACCGTTTCACCAGTATGTGTTTCCCGGATGCTGACCGGCATGGCAAAGGCGGCCGGGAAAATCGTTGTTGAGCCCGCCCCGGCGGTTCCTCCCAAAATCACCAACGCCTGTTCTCTGCCCGGAGAATGAGTCTGTCCAGGTGATCCGGTTTCAAAAGTGGCAATTCAGAAGCAATCTTGATATAATACAATTTGACTAGACGGCAATGGATATATTATAGTATTGGAGCGGACATGACCGACATTGAACCCACCGACCACAAACTGACTTTGAGAAGTCTGAAAAAGAGGACTATCCCGATATCAGCGCATCATGAACTGGTGTACGCCGGCATGGGCGGGCCTGGACGGAAGAATTTGCCGTGCTCATCGATCAGTTTCCCGAAGGCCAGATCATCGTATCGGGACAAACGGATCGACCTGCGCGGCTGGCCATCATCAATCACTGCCGAAGAATTTGAAAAACGGCGGCGCCCTGTAGACATGGTGACCGGCGGTAGGATGTCCACGCCCTCATGATCCGGAAGGCGATGCTTTTGTACGGGGGTGGACATTTTCGTGGACCCGGAGTACCGGGGTCTGCGCCTGGGAGGCTGGCTGTACGATGCCAGAAAGATTGTGCGAAACCCTGAATTTAAGAAAAGCATCATTTTCGGCGGCCCGGATTCCGGGTACGGCAAATATGCCAAAGAGATGACCCCGGCCCAGTATATTCAGAAGGTCAAGGCCACTGAGATCTATGACCCGGTACTCACCTTCCAGCTGTCCAATGATTTTCACATCAAAAAAATTTTGAAAAACTACATTCCCGAGGACACTCAGTCCGATGCTTATGGGGTGCTCATGGAATGGAACAACATCTATTATGAAAAAAAACAGATCCTGTTCGGCGGGCGCAAAGCCTATCCCCGCATCGGTGTGGTCCAGTGGCAGATGCGGTCCTTCAACAATCTGGAGGAATTTCTCCACCAGGTGGATTTTTTCGTGGATGCCATGGCCGGGTACAACTCGGACCTGATCGTGTTTCCGGAACTGCTCAATGCGCCCCTGCTCAAAAATTTCAATCAGGAAAATCCGGCCGAAGCCATGCGGTCCCTGTCCGAATATACTGACGATATCCGGGCCGCATTCGTGAACCTGGCCATCACCTACAACATCAATATCGTGACCGGGAGCCTGCCCCAGCTCAGGGATGACGCTCTGTACAACGTGTCGTTTCTGTGCAGACGGGACGGGACCTGGGATTCCCAGGACAAGCTGCACATCACCCCGGACGAAGCCCAGTACTGGGGATTCAAGGGGGGGCATTCTTTAAAAGCGTTTCAGACCGATATCGGCAAGATCGGCATCCTGGTGTGTTATGACGTGGAATTTCCCGAACTGTCCCGGTACCTGGCGGAAAAAGGCATCACCCTTTTGTGCGTGCCCTACTGGACCGACACCAAAAACGCGTATCTGCGGGTCCGTCGGTGCGCCCAGGCCCGGGCCATTGAAAACGAATGCTACGTGGCCATCTCCGGCAGCGTGGGCAACCTGCCTAAAGTGGAAAATATGGACATCCAGTATGCCCAGTCCGCCGTATTCACCCCGTCTGATTTTGCGTTTCCCCATGATGCCATTGCGGCGGAAGCCACACCCAACACGGAGATGACCCTGATGGTGGACCTGGACCGGGATCTGTTAAAAGAGCTGCGCCAGATCGGGAGTGTCAGAAATCTTAAAAGCCGGCGCAGTGAACTCTATGAAGTGCTGTGGAAACCGGATATGGATATTGAAAAAAATACCGGTCACAAATAGAATTTAAGACAGACAAACTTTCCGGGCTTGGTGCACCAATTCCCGGATAATAAAATAAAGGACCGATGAAAAACAAAGTGTCAGATAAAGCATCGAAAGAAAGAGCTCGTTGGCGGATACTCATGGAACAGTCCAGGGACGGTATTGTCATCCTGGATCAGACAGGACAGGTGATCGAATCCAGTCAGCGGTTTGCCGACATGATCGGCCATTCTCTTGACTCCATGACCCGGCTCAAGGTGTTTGACTGGGAAAATTTTTTCCCACCCGAACAGTTACTTGAAATGATAAACCGGGTCAATGAAAAAGGAGATCATTTTGAAACCACACACCTGCGAAGCGACGGCAGCACCTATGATGTTGAGATAACGACCAATGCCGCCTGGTTTGATGGGCAAAAGCACATCTTTTGCATCTGTCGGGATATTACTGAACGAAAACAGATCGAGGCTGAGAAAGAAAATCTTCAAGCCCAACTCATTCAGGCCCAGAAGATCGAATCCGTAGGTCGCCTGGCCGGTGGTGTGGCCCACGATTTTAACAATATGCTGGGAATCATTCTGGGGCGCCTGGAATTTGCCATGGAAAAAGTCCACAAAAACGATTCAGTGCATGTTGACCTGAAAGAGATTGAAACTGCGGCAAAGCGATCAGCTGATATCACAAATCAGTTGCTGGCCTTTGCCAGAAAACAACCTGTCTCACCCAGACAGCTGGATTTGAACGATACCGTGGAAAACATGCTCAATCTGATGGGTCGCCTCATCGGTGAAGACATAGATCTGATCTGGAAGCCGGACGGTTCTTTATGGTCCTTAAAAATGGATCCCTCCCAGATCGACCAAATCCTTGCCAATTTATGTGTCAATGCCCGGGATGCCATCACCGGTGTCGGCAGTCTTACCATAGAAACCGGCAAACACTCTTTTGACGAAAAATTTTGCAGTGAACATCCGGGTTTCATTCCCGGTGATTTTGTGCGGTTGACCATCAGTGATACCGGTTGCGGCATGGATAAAAATACGCTGGACAATATCTTCGAACCTTTTTTCACTACCAAGGGAGTAGGCCACGGAACCGGTCTGGGACTTTCAACCGTCTACGGCATCGTAAAACAGAATAAAGGATTCATCCATGTCCACAGTGAGCCCGGCCAAGGGACCTGTTTCAACATCTATCTGCCCCGATTTAAAGGTCAAAACAAAACCAGCCCGACGATGACGGGGGAAAAAGCAGAGAAAATGGTTTAAAAGGCATGCCGAAAACAGCATCGTTGTCATGATTTTTCTTATCATATGTCTGGGGTAGGCCGGTGTTGTCATCGCTGAAAAACCCCTGCCCAAAATGCGGATTTCCGTGGAAAACACAGCATCCCATTTTCAGACCCGGGCCGTTGAGCGGTTTGTGCAACAATTGAAAACCGCTCTGGACAGACAGATTGATGTCCAGTTTTTTTCCAATGCCCGGCTGTTAAAGACAATGACGAACAGGCAGGCCGCTTTTTTCCGGGACCTCATGTTCATGCCGATTCTGGTGATGATCTGCATGATTGCCGCCGGGTGGAACACCAACAAAACCAATTTACCGGTGTTCTCACCGCCATCATGGACACTTCATTTTTTTTCAACAGACATGATGACTGTCTGCACCTCGATGCCCAAGGCATTGCACTCTTTGATGCACAGGGCCGACAAAGGGTACTGGAAGCAGATGGAAACTTATATCCACGAGCATTACGATGCGCAATTCAGCCACAGCATCTGCCGGGAATGCGCGGAAAAATTCTACCCGGATCTGGATATCTATGAAGATGAAAACAATTGATGCACGAAGATCACGAAGAGATTGATTCTTCGTGATCTTCGTGTGCTTCGTGGTTTTATACCGGCATTTATCCGATCACGGAAAAACTGGAATCCGGATTGATTTTGCGCAACCGGGAATAAAACCCGATGTTGCAGGGCCGTTTGGTGTATTTCATGGTAAAATGCACCGGGTCTTTGTCATGATCCCGGCCGTTTTCCACTTCCTGCACCAGTTGGGCCATGAGCGCGCCCGCCACAGGCGCGTTCTTGAACTGATTTCCGCTGGTGCCCACGGCCATGTAGAATCCGTTGAGGCTGGATCGGTCATAGATGGGGATCCAGTCGTCGGTGCAGTCGTACAGGTCCACAATGCCGCTGGGTTTGTTGGGAATGCGCATGTCCGGGATCCGCTGGGCCTCTCTCATCACCTGGGTGGTCCACTGTTCCGTGAAGTCGGTGTTGTAGTTGTCCGGATCATCGATATATTCCAGGGTGTCGCATTCCGGATCTTCTGACCCGATCAGGATGTTGTTGCCCACTTCCGGTCTGGAATAGCATCCCACATCCCCGTCCGAGATAATGGTGCCCAAATGGTTGTAGTCAAATCCCTCCGGAGCCGGTACATGGCAGACCTCCTGGCGCAGGGCCCTTGTCTTGATGTTCATCTCGTCTTCCACGCCGGCCATGCGGTTGATCTGAAACGAGTGGGGTCCGGCCACGTTGATCACCACGGGGGCATCGATCTGTGTGCCGTCCGAAAGCGTAATGCCCTGGACCTGGTTGTCTTTTTTCCGGATCTCGGCCACCCGGGCATTGAACAGAAATTTCCCGCCCCTGGCTTCAGCAGCCCGCTGCACGTTGTGGGTGGACTGTTTGGGATCGGAAATCAACCCCGATTCCGGAATGTACAGGGCGCCTGCAATGGCTTCCCGGGTGGGGGTGCCGAAACGCGCATCATTGGGCAGCGTAGGAGGACCGAATCCCCGGGTGTCCAGGATGGGAAGCAGTTCCGTGATCTCTTTGGGGCCGAAATCCCAGTAAGGCACACTCAGTTCATCCAGGGCGGCCCTGACCTTTTCCAGGTGATGGTTTTTTTCGGTTTTCATGACCATGCACCCGGTGTTGATGTATTTCACCAGCCCGGTTTCATCCACCGTGCCTAAGTACTTGGCCCAGTCCACCCAGTAGAAATAGCCTTCTCTGGCCATGGCCACCCCGTCCGGAGTGGAATAGTGCAGCCGGATAATGGCGCATGATCCTGAGGTGGAGCCATGACCCGCTTCCGGCAGTTTGTCCACATTGAGCACCTTCAGGCCTTTTTTGGCCAGCTCGAATCCGGTGCAGGCGCCGATGATGCCGGCGCCGATGACAATGGCATCATATTTGTTTTCCATTGATAATCATCCTTACGATATCTTTGTTGCGTTAATAAAAACCGGGCACACTTCCGGCCCGGTTTCCGTTTAATTATCCCTTTGATTCAAATTTCTTATTTAATAAACCCCAGTGCTTTGGGAATGAACAGGCACAGGTCCGGCCAGTAGGTGGTGATCAGCAGCACCGGCACCATGCCGGCCAGCATCAGCACCAGGGCCGGCTTGATATACTCTTCTGCCGAACTGTTACCGATCCGGCCCGCCAGAAACAGCATGGGGGCCGTGGGCGGTGTGACCGTGCCCAGTCCCAGGTTCACCCCGGTGATGGCGGCAAAATGGTATGGATCCACGCCGGCAGCTGATGCAATGGGCCACAGGAGCCCGGCGGACAGCACTGTGCCGGACAGATCATTCATCATCATACCCAGGAGCAGCAAAATTATGTTGAGCATGAACAGGGTCACGGCCTGGTTCGGGGAGTTGGCCACCACCCAGGCCCCCAGCTCATCCGTGATCCCTTCCAGGATCAAAATCTTGCTGGTGGTTTCCGTGAAATAGAACATCAGGGTCACAGCCCCGCTGATGACCGCCGTGCTGATGGCAGCAATCTTGATCTCCTGCCAGGTCAGTGCCCGGTAGTAGAATCCCAAGGCCAGCACATAAAACACCCCGATCAACGCCACTTCCGTGGGCGTGATCAACCCCGAATACAGGGACCCGAAAATAAAAAACGGCAGCAGCAGCACCGGGATACAGTGAATCCCGGCTTTGGTGATATGCGTCATCTGTTCGCCGAAAGAATCAAATTTTTCTTCCGGCACAATGGGCATTTTCCGCACGGCCCAGGCATTGAGAAAGCAGTACATGATCACAATGAGAATGGCCGGGCCCAGGGTGGCGAACCACACCCCTAAAATAGAAGATCCCGTGATGATGGCGTAAAAAATCATGGGTACGCTGGGGGGGACCAGCTGGCCTAAAATACCGGAACATGCCACCAGGGCTGTGGCATGGCCCCGGTGATACCCTTTGGCCACCAGGCGCGGAATCATGACCGTGCCGATGCAGGCGATGGCAGCCGAATCCGTGCCGGAAATAGAGCTGAACAACGCCGTGGTCACCACGGTGACGGCGCCTAAGGCACTGCGGAACCGGGTCATCAGCAGATTCACAAAATCGATGAGCCGCTTGGCAAGGCCCGTGGCATCCAAAAGCGTGCCGAACAGGATAAACAACGGCACGGCAAACAAGATGACCGAATCCACTTTTTTGTAAGTGACTTCAATGAGATACCCGGCATCCTGCCCGAAAAAATACAGCAGCATGACCGTAAGCACCCCGAAAGCCATGGCCACGGGCACACCGATGACAATGAGCACCAGGCAGACGGCAAAACCGATCAGAACAAATTCCATGGGATTCCTCTATATTCGATATTCTGAAGCAGGACGGGTCTGTTTTTCGAACCGGTCATGCATTGTTTTTAAAATCATTCCAGCAGTCCACTGCTTCCCACAGAAAATAGATCACCATGAGAATGCCGCCCACAAAAAAAGAAGACTGGAAAATCACCTTGGGCACGGGATAGGCCTGGGTGACTTCCCCCACGGACACGCTGTAGACGCACAGATCCCAGCTCCATTTGGTGAAAATCACGGACATGCCCGCAGAAACCAGGGCGCTCACAAGCCGGCACATGTTTCTGACCCGGGGGGATTTGGCAAATACGTTCACAAATTCCGCCTTGATATGGGTGCGGTCATAGGAAGCCAGGGCCGCGCCGATGGCATAGAGCCACACGGATGCAAATCCGATGAAATCCGATAGCCCGAAAATGGACTGTTTCAGAAAAAACCGGACCAGCAGCTCAAACAGCATGGCCACCACCAGCACCAAAAACAGATAAAACAGAAAAAACCGCTGAATCTTAACCAGGATCAGTCCGGCCCGGTGAAGGGGATTGGAGGCGTTCATGGTATCATGTGTCATTTTTGGATCTCATACAGGTGCTGTTAAAAAAACGCTGCCGCCCGAAAACCAGTTGCGGGCGGCAGCACAAAATTAATCATACCGGACTATTGGTTGACTTCTTCCAGCAGTTTTTCGATATTTTCCTTGCCGACGATCTCTTCATAGCTATCCCAGCATTCCAGGCAGCTTTCTTTCCATGCCGCCATTTCCTCGTCCGTGGGAACCACGATCTGCCAACCGGCCTCGATCAGTTTGGCCTGATTGTCCATCTCTTCTTTTTCCACCAGATCCAGGTGTTTGTCGATGACTTTTTCCACTTCCTCGGTAATGATGGTCTGATAGGCTTCCGGCAGTTTCTGCCATTTTTTCAGGTTGTATGTGACATGCCAGGTTTCCGGGCTGTCATAGGTCACGACCATGACTTTGGCCACATCCCGGAACAAATCATACATGTACACGGCACCGGAACCCACCCAGCCGTCCACCAGGCCCGTGGCCACGGCGGTCGGGGCTTCGGCCCAGGGAATGGTCACCGGAGAGAATCCCATTTTATCCACAAAGCAGCGATAGGTATCAATGGGCGGCACCCGGATTTTCAAACCCTTGGCATCGGCTTCATTGGTGACCACTTTGTCCTGCATCCCCAAACTGGCCAGGTTGTTCAGCCAGGGACCTAAGTAGTACAGGCCTTTTTCTTCGGCCCATTTTTCGCCCAGTTCCGTGATAATACCGCCTTTGCTGAACACTTTTCTGACCTGGTCCCAGTTGGATACCATGAACGGCAGGGTGAAAAAGTTCCACCGGGCATCCAGGCCGGTGTCAAATGCGTTGAACTGCATATCCACGGCCCCGCGTTTGGTCATGCGCTCCAGTTCGGTCCAGTCCCCGATCTCAGGGCCGAAAATCTTGAAAGTCACTTTGCCATCAGTCCGCTCGGTGACATTGGCAGCAAATTCTTCAATCAGCTGATGGGTCAGGCTGGTCTTGGGCATCATGGCCTGGGATACCTTCAGGTTCAGTTCAGGCAATTCTGCGGCAAAAGCGGTCTGCACGAAAACGGCAGATCCGGCAAAAGCCAGCACGCACAACACAGCAATACTGCGGCGAATCATTTTTTTCATCGTTTGAATCTCCTTCACAAATTTTAAATGTCAACGCAGGCGAATTTCACCTGCCTGTCAACCCCAATCCGCTCATACTAGAATAGGAAAACAGGGTATGTCAAGGAAAATTTATTTGTCACGCCGGATATGATGCAGGTTATTCCTTGGTTTTTGGCATATAATCGGCATAATGCAATTTCAGACAGTCCTGGCAGATGCCGTGGCTGAATTTCGCATCCGAGTGCTGCGAGATATAGGCTTCCACCTGGTTCCAGTAACCCTTGTCATCCCGGATTTTTTTGCAGTGGCTGCAGATGGGGATCAACCCGCTCAGGGTCTTGACCTCGGACAACGCTTTTTCCAGTTTTTCCTTTTCTGTTCTCAGCTGGTTTTCAGCATCCCGGATGGTCTGATACCGCTTGGCATTTTCAATGGCCAGACCGCAGACCTCGGTGATGGAAAGACTTAAGCTCAGATACCGTTCCTTTTCATCAGGAAAATGGACATCATCGATTTCAATAACTCCCAGATCCGTTTTATTATAACGGATCATTATTTGAAATCCATTGCCCGAATCCGTCCAGGCGTATCGGCGACTGAAACCGGACAACCGGGTTTGAATGGCGGGCACTGCGTCTTTCATCGGCGACAGAAAATAGACCCGGTCCACCTGCCGGTCATGGTTCAGGGCCGCATAAAACAAAGTCCGGGGCGAAAAAAGCAGGTCAAACACCTGAAGGATATTGTCTATCACCTCTTTTTCCGTGGCAGCATGGGCGATTCGGGTGAGCAGATCAAAAGCCATGGCATATTGGGAAATCCGCTGCCGGCACCGGCTTTTGCAATGAGATCTCTGACATGGTTTTCTGCCTGTTCACCGGACCACCGCCGCATTTCAATGCCGTTCAGATTGCCCATCACGGTCAGTTTGTTTTTGCAGGCCGCTTTAACGGCCCGGATATCCTCCAGACAGCTGACCCCGACTGCGGCGGTGCCGGTGTCCGCAATATCCTGGACAATGGGCAGACACCGGCCCGAGGCCATGTGGGTGGCGGTGGGCCCGTTGATCTGTGCCAGGGTCTGACAAGCGACCTCAAACCCGGTTTTCAAATACATCTTTCGGGTGGTGATGGTGGTGGAGGACACGGGATCAAAATAGCAGATGGCCGTGGCACCGGCTGCCAGCTGGGCATTGGCCCACTGGATGCAGAACGCCTGATTGATTTTCATCAGGTGTGAAAACAGGTCCGGCTGCTCAAACATCAGATCCAGGTACCGGTCAAATCCCATCTGCATGACCGGCAGGGAAAACGGGGACATCACCACCCCGATAATGGGCACCTGATCCCGGACACGGTCCCTGAGCCCCCGGGTGGCGGCCAGGACCCGGGCCAGGCACGGGGTGTTTTCAACATCCGGCACGGTCCGGCTCCCGGTGTCCCAGGGTGGTCAAAACCCGCTGCATGGATGTCATCGATACCTGGTTCAGGTTTTTTCCTCCATCATTTTTTCAATGGCGGGAACAACATCTGACGCGTTTTCGCACATGACGTTTGTGCCTACCGTCTGCCACAACTGATCGTCAAACCGGAACGGGGCCCCGCCCACAATCAAGGATCTGCCGGCGGCAGCATCTCGTCAATGAGTTCTTCACAGATCCGGCCGGCCATGTACACCTGGGACAGGGCCAGAGAGCCGTCCTGCCAACCGGCACCCATCTGTTCCAGAGCCGGCAGAACCACCTTTTCAGCAAATTGTATGGGCCGCATATCCCGGCCCCTTTGTTCCATCACCTGTCTGGCCGCCAGCCGGTCCACATCCAGAAGCGCGCGTTTAAATGCATTCAGCATTTTATCTTTGTCATCCATCCTGTTTTCTCCATCCAGCTCTTTTTTTCTATCTATTCCTTAGCGGCACCCCTGTTTCAAGCGATCTCAACCAGCTCTCCCGCCCCGTCCAGAACCCGGCGGACCATATCGGCCAGGTCGGACAGGATCACCGGCTTGAGCAGCAGGCCTTTGATTCCCAGATCCGCGGCAATATCCCTGTTCAAGCGTTCACTGAAACCCGTGCAGATGATCACGGGAATATCCGGACAGACCGCGGTCATTTCTCTAACCAGCTGTTCCCCGTTCATACCGGGCATGGCCATGTCCGCCAGCACCAGGTCGAACCCGGCCGGATTCTGTCGAAACGCTGCCAGGGCCTCCATGCTGGCGGAAAATCCCGTGACCCGGTATCCCAGGCGTTCCAGGGCCTGCTGCAGCATTTCAACGATCACCGGTTCATCATCCACCACCAGAATGTGTTCGTTTCCTTCGGCCAGAGACTCTTTTTTTTCGGCCGGGTCTTCTTTGGCCTCATCGGAAATGACCGGCAGATACACATCGAACGTGCTGCCCTTTCCCAGTTCGGTGTGGACCGTGACATCTCCCTTACACTGTCTGACGATCCCCAGGACCACGGACAGGCCAAGCCCGGTGCCCCGGCCCGGTTCCTTGGTGGTGAAATAGGGATCGAAAATTTTTTTTAGACTCCCGGGATCCACCCCGCACCCATTGTCTGACACGGAAAACCGGACATAAGGACCCGGGGCCGGGGCATTGGGTTTGTCGACCAGGGGCGCCAGGTCCTGCGGCATGGCCGTCACCGATGTCAGGGACACATGGATTTTGCCGCTGGAAAGCGCCACCGCGTGATAGGCATTGGTGATCAGGTTCATGGCGATCTGATGCAGCTGGGTGGGATCGGCCAGGATCATGCCGCAATCGGGCTGAATATCCCGGATGATGGCGATGTCCGACGGAATGGTGGCCCGGCACAGCTTGATCACCTCCTTGAGGACCACATCAAACCGGACCGGCATGCGCTGAGATTCGTTCCGGCGGCTGAAGGTCAGGATCTGTTTGACCAGTTCCTTGCCCCGCCGACCGGCCCGCAGGATCTCCTGAGTGTTCTCATGTTCCGGCGTGCCGGGGGTCATATCCGCCAGCATCATTTCAGACAGGCCGATGATCGGAAACAGCAGGTTGTTGAAATCATGGGCAATGCCGCCGGCCAGGCTGCCGAGGGACTCCATTTTCTGGGCCTGCTGCATCCGGATTTCCAGCTGTTTCATCTCGGTGATATCCCGGTAAACCGAGAGTTTGGACACGGAGCCGTCTGCCTTGCGCACCGGTGCATAGGAAATGTAATAGGTCCGGCCGTCCTCCAGCTGGTCGAATTCCGTTTTGACCACCTGCCCGGCAAGGACTTCGTCATACCGGCACCAGCGGCACTGGGCATTCAGGCCGTGGATGGCCCGAAAACAGGTTTCCCCGGTGGCGTCCCGGCCGATTTTCTCGATCATGGACGGGTTCATGTATTCAATACGAAAATCCGGTGAAGTGATGTAAATGGCATCATCCATGGCGGCCAGGATGGACCGGTGGGCCGCCTCGCTTTCCCGGAGCGCCTGTTCCCAGGTCCGGCGCTCGGTCAGATCGATGCCCAGACATGTCACGTCCACCACCTCCCCCTGGGTATCCAGGGTCACCACATTGGACCACGCAATATACCGGTATTCCCCGGACCGGGTGATAATTTCGTTTTCATAACTGGACAGGGCCTGGGTATCTCTGGTGGCCATGACCGTGTCAAACACGTGCCGGACCGCTTCTCTCACCGGTTCCGGAACGAAAAGGTCAAACCAGTTTTGCCCGATCACCTCGGCTTCAGCCCACCCGGTCAGTTTCAGCAGACTATGGTTGGCAAACACAATGGTGGCGTTCCGGTCTAAGCCCACACCGATCTGGGGCGTTTTCACCAGGACATCCCGCCATTTGCGCTCCGAAGCGGTCAACAGCTGCTCCGCATTTTTCCGGTGGGCGATATTGACGGCCAGATACCCGATCAGCACCACCAGCACAACAAACACCCCCAGCACGGAATAGATCAGGATCTTGTGCCGGTCATAAAGGGATACCGGCTGGTTGATGACCACACGGTTCTCCGGCAGCCGATCCATGGGAATTTGCCACCGCTTGAGCTGAGCGAAATCAAACATATAGGGATTGATGCTGGTTTTGACCACGGGCAGATTTTCCGGGAGGGGGTCGGTCATCAGGGTCACGGCTTTTTCAGCAGCTATCCTGCCGTGGGACATGGAATTTAGAAGCTTGCCGCCCACAATCCCGGTGCCGAAATACATATCGATGATGCCATAGACCGGCACCGCGCTGTGACCGGAAATCAGGGGACCGCCCTGTTCCGGAGACAGGTAGGCATCATGCCGGTCTCGCAGCCACACCGTCAGCAGTACCACCGTGTCCAAAGGCAGAGTCTCCAGAGCCTTGAACAGGTCTTCATGGGAAAGGTCTTTTCCCTGCAGATAGGTGAATTCAATGTCCGGAAAATTCCGGGCCGCCGCCTGAACATCCTTGAGTTGCCCCATGCCCGTGGGCGTGCTGTCCGCCACCACGGCAACCCGGCGGGTCTTCGGATGCAGGGTCAACGCCAGGTCGATGGTCGGGGCGACATCCAGCACCTCCACCACCCCTGTGACCCGGGCGTGCCTGTTCAGCAGTCCTTCATCATAATTATTGATCCCGCAGAAAGAGACGGGGATGTCCCTGAACAGGTCTGATCGATGGGCCAAAGCAAACCACAGGGCATTGTCGTCCGTGGTGATCACGGCATCCAGGGCCATGCGAAAATATTTGCGCTGATATATCTGAAACAGCGCGTCCAGATACCCGTCATCATAGAATCGCTTGGTATCCATATATTCCACGAACAGTTCCACGTCCTTAAACGCATCGTGCAGCACCGTTTTGGCGGCACTTACCTGGGAGGCGCTCCATTTGAAATCCTCATGATAGGAGTTCAGGATCAGCACCGATCGGGGGCCGGTCTCACCGGAAAAGGAACAGACCGGGGTGATCATCCCCATCCATGCCGCCACAAGGAAAAGCACTGAGTGTCTGAAAAATGTCATTGCCCGCCTTCCATCAACTCACCGGAGTGGCTGACCTGTTTGATGCCGGATATTTCACGGGCGGGGATGTTCTCATTGAGACTCACCACCTTGCGTTTTCATAATGGTCTAAAATTGTTTGATCTTTTGTCACCAAAATATTGTTATTCACAGAGGCATGGGAAACAATGATCCGATCAAACGGATCACGAGTCCACGAAAAACCGAAAGCACCGCTGATAATAACATTAAACGGTTTATCACAGATTTTCAGCCCGATTCGTTCAGACAGATCCGATACAATTTCTTCTGCAGTAACAGTGATCCGTTGAATTTCATATAAATATTGTAATTCCAGGCGGACAATGGGTGACAATGCGATGTCATTGTCATTGATCAAGTCTCTGGCCGGTTCACTCAACCGTGCCGCATCTCCGGCATACAGCCACACCACCACATGGGTATCAAGGTAGATCAAGGTGGACCTCTTTTTCCCAGGTAGTATTCACGATATCTTCAGGATCTCCGTTGATCACATCCGGCCTTGATACTAAATTCTGGAGTTTGTTGGATACTTCCACCGGGACAATCCTTACCTTCTTCCCCCCTTTATTGACCTCGATAGGGACACCGGTTCTCAATACCTCATCCAACAGTTTAAATATATTTCCCCTTAATTCCGTGACGGTAATTGTTTTCATTGATTCCCTCCACAGCAGACTGCGTACGTTTTTCTATCCCATATGTACACTTTAGGGCAGCCATTCGGTCCGGTCAAGGGAAAAAACCGCGGAAAACCGGTCACCCATCCAGCACCTCCCGCAGTTTGTCCGGAATGATGGATCCATCTTTTCTGTACTGTTGATATTCGATGATCCGGGACCTGTCCGGATCACTGTTTCCGGCAGCTTCGGCCGTGAGTTCCTCTTCGATGACCATCTGAATCTTTTGTAAAGAATCCGTCGGAAGGATTTCTTCGATCGAGAACTGCATCGCCTCTTCGACCCGGTAACCGACGCGCTGATCCCATTTCCCCCGGGAAATGGCACTGACAGCCATGTTCAGGTTCGATACCGGCCGGGTGATTTTACAGGCGATGAACATACCGATCCCGGCAGCGATGATCAACGTGATCATCATTACCAGCAATGTCGCCCGGTTGTTTCTTGAGATATGTCCCGTGAAATCTTTTTCATGCACACTCCATTACACCATATGCAGCCATATGGAAAACGTCAGGGCCGACATCAGCGTACTCAAGGAGATGGCGGTCACGGCAAAATCCGCATCTCCACCCATTTCCACGGCCATGACATAACTGATGGTGGCGGACGGTGATGCCAGCAGGATCAGTCCGGGCACATAAATTTCCGGTGACAGGCCCCACAGAGAATAAAACCCCACCCCGATTCCCGGCAGTATGCCCAGTTTGACAAAAGCCGCCGGCAGGGCCGGCTTGAGCTGTATTTTCATCAGATCAAAATTAAGCGCTGAACCGATAAGTAACAGCGCCAGGGGCAGCGCCATACCGGAAACAATTTCCAGGGTCCGGGAGATCACCAGAGGTAATGCAGCTCCGGTCAATGAAAACCCGATTCCGGCCACTGCGGACAGAATCACGGGATTGCCCATGATTTTGAAAAACACGGTTCCGGCTCCGTTCCGGGACGTTTCTTTGTCCCGGTAAACCTGAAGGATGATCACGGACAGCAGGTTCTGCAAAATCATGATAAACCCGATGAGCAGGCTGGCACTGACAAATCCCTCCTGGCCCAGGTAATAAAAGACCACTGCCAGGCCGATATATCCCAGGTTCCCGTGAAATGCACTCTGAACAAAGGTACCGAACCGCCGGCGGGGTACCTTTGCCGCCCATCCCACCACCCAGGTCATGCCGAAAGACAGGCCAACCGCCGCCAGGGTACATCCCAGAAGAACCGGGTTGAAATCGGTTTTCAGGGATCCCTTTGCAATGGCGGCGAACACCATGGCGGGAATGGCGAAATAAAACACCAGCCGGTTGGCGGGTCCGGCAAACGCCTGGGGAATAAACCCATGGCGACGGGCCAGCCATCCCAGAAAAATCACGCTGAATATAGGAATGATGGTATTAAGAATCTGCATATTTTTTAAATCTGTTAGAAAAAATCCGGTAAATGCTTTCAATTTTTGCCCGGGTAACTACGGCTGCTTTTCTGGACGACCGGTACACCATTTTCTGATTCATGACATCCCCGGACTTCCGGGTTGGGCGTCTCCTGGTTTTTCAATCGATTGGTTTGGGTACCTTATCATGAAAATTATTTTTTTTTAAACACTTATTTTCGGGGTTTGGCCCGGCGGGTCGGGACGGCCGTCAAGGGATCGTCCGGCCAGAAATGCTTGGGGTATCGTCCCATGAGATCTTTTTTCACCTCTTTATAGGTGTTTTTCCAGAAATTTTCCAGATCTTTGGTTATCTGGACCGGCCGGCCGGCCGGAGACAGCAGGTGCAGGGTCACGGCAATCCGGCCGCTGGCCACGGTCGGGGTCCGGATCTCGCCGAACATCTCCTGAAGCCGGACCGCCAGAATCGGCGAAGCCAGCACCTGACTGCCGTCTGTATAAGACAACGGAATCCGGGAACCTGAAGGCACGGTGATATGGGACGGGGCCAGCGTATCCACCTGGTGCCGGTCCTCCCAGGAAAACAATGCAGTAAGCGCTCCGGCCAGATCCACCTGTTTCAGATCCCGGGCCGACCGGACCCCGGTCAGAAAAGGCCCCAGCCACAGGGAAATGGTTTGTGTCAAACCGGCATCGGACAAATCCGGCAGACAAGAAAGCCCGGCCTGTTCCCGGAGAAAACACACCCGGTGGCGAAACTGCATCTGTTTGCGGGTCCAGGGCAGTGCGGCCAGGCCCATCTGCCGGATACCGTCCATCATGGCGTTTTGCACGGCTTCCGGATCCGGGTCCGGCAACGGGGTCTGCCGGATCAATATCCGTCCGAAAAAAGTCTGGCTGGTGGCCTGGACCCCCTGCTTGTCCGAATCCCACACCACGGATTCACCGGTTTTTATCTCATGGGCCCATACCTGTTCCAGATCCTGCAACCAGACAGGGGCGGCCAGATAGATTCTGGCGTTTTCAGGATGCCCTCCCACATGGGCCGCCAGGATATATTCATGCATGGACACGGTGTTGGATGCGTTAAAAACCGCACCACTGCCTGAAGCCATGATATACGACAACGGCCCCCGGCGGGCGGCCACCCGCTCGGGAAAGCCCAGTGACAGGGTGATGCCCGCTTTTTCCGGATCTATGGCCGTTTCACGGATTGCCAGTTTCCGGGCCAGCCGTCGGGATGCGGCCAGCCAGTTTTTTGCCGGGGCCTGCACTTTTTTCAGTTCCCGCTGCATGCTGTGAACCCACATATCCGGGTTTTGGGATGATTGGCCGCGCGATATGTTCCGGTTTTGCTGAAAACCAGCCAGTATTTCCAGACGGCTGCGGATATCCGGATCACGGGAGAATCCGGGCAGGTCCTGATTTTCCTCCAGCAGCACGGCCAGGCAGCAGCCCAGAAATCCGTTGCCGGACCCGTCGGCTTTCAGAATCATATGGGCCAGCCGGGGATGAATCCCGGCGCCGGCAATGGTTTTGCCGTGGGAAGTGATATTGCCTGCATCATCCAGGCATCCCAGATGATGCAGCAGGTCCCTGGCCCGGGAAAACGCCCGGGCCGGCGGCGGGTCCAGCCATTTTAATGTATCCGGATCACGGACTCCCCACAGGGCCAGTTCCAGGGCCACCCCGGTCAGATCCTGTTCAAGGATCTCCGGCCGGGAAAACGGTACCAGGCCCTTGTGTACATGTTCAGACCAGATGCGGAAACAGATGCCGGGTCCGGTGCGGCCGGCCCGTCCCCGGCGCTGGTTTGCCGATGCCCGGGACAAGGGCAGGGTCTGAAGCCGGGTCAAGCCCGTGCCCGGAAAAAACATGGGCTTTCGCATCAGACCGGAATCCACCACAATCGTCACTCCTTCGATGGTCAGGGAGGTTTCGGCAATGGCTGTGGCCAGGACCACTTTGCGGTGATCCCGCGGGGAGGGTGCCAGCGCGGCCCGCTGCCGGTCAAACGACAGCCGGCCGGACAAGGCAAACACCTGCACATTCGAGCCGGTGTTTTTCGCCAGCATCTGTTCCATGCGCCGTATTTCAGCCGCCCCGGGCAGAAACACCAGAATGTCTCCCTTATGATCCGAGATGGCCGTGCGCACGGCGGACACACACCCGGCCAGCACAGAACCGAACGGTCCGGGGCCGGACCGGCCGGGTAGCGGGGGCTGATATACTGTATCCACGGGCCACTGCCGGCCTTTTGACGTGACAATTTTTACCGGGTCCAGAAGTGCGCCCAACGCATCGGTATCCATGGTGGCGGACATGACCAGTATCCGCAAATCCGGCCGCAGCACCTCCGCCGATTCCAGACACAATGCCAGGCCCAGATCACTGTGAATATGGCGCTCATGAAATTCATCAAAAATCACCAGACCCACCTTTTCCAGGGCCGGATCATTCTGGATCATCCGGGTCAGGATCGCTTCCGTGACCACTTCGATGCGGGTGTGGGGGCCGACTTGTGTCTCCATGCGGATCCGGTATCCCACGGTTTCTCCCACCGACTCCCCACACAATCCTGCCATGAACCGGGCACAGGCCCGGGCTGCCAGGCGGCGGGGTTCCAGCATGAGTATTTTTCTTCCGGCCAGCCAGGGTGCATCCACCAGGGCCAGAGGTACCCGGGTGGTTTTTCCCGATCCGGGCGGGGCCTGGAGCACGGCCCGTCCGGGATGCGCCAGGGCTGCAGCCAGTTTCGGCAACACCTGGGTCACGGGCAGGTCTGGATGCGAAAAAAATGCGGATTCTCTATTGTTCTTCACGGCTTTTTTAGGTAAGACCATTCACAGATATTAATCTTGATGACAACAGGAGTCACTGATATGACATCTGACATGAAACAGATTATCGTTCCCAAGGAAAACGCGGTTTTCTGGATGGATAAAAACGGTATCTGGCATAATGAGCACGGCAAATTTGAACACCCTAAAATTATCGCTTATTTTCATAAATCCATCCGCAAAGACGATCAGGGATATCACGTCTACCAGATCCGGGACGGATGCGAAGAAAAAGTGTATTTTCCCTATGAAGACACCGCCCTGTTTGTGGTGGACTTGAAAGACAACCAAACCCTGGTATTGAACACCACAGACACCCTGCCCCTGGACCCGTCCCAGCTGTTCACCCGGGACGACAGCCTGTATGTTGACACCCCTGAGCACTGCATCAAATTCGGCCAGCGGGCATTGATGAAACTGGCCCGTCTTCTGGAAGAAAAAGAGGACCGCCTGTATGTGGTGCTGGACGGCAAAGCCCATGAAATCCGCCAGGAGACGTCCTCCTGATGCGATAATACTGCCGGCAGTCAGTCAACCGGTCTTAAAAATTTCCCGGCCCGCAGGGTATCAATGACATTCAATGCAGGCCACGGGTCCGGCGGCGGGCAGTTCTTCCGCATCCGTGATACCGGCGTCTATAAAGGCATTGCGTTCCTGCTGCAATTCTCTGTGGCACGGCAGACAGGTGTTGTGATAGGCGGCCAGGTAATAGTACACATTGGCCGGATCCTTGATGTTGCGTGTGGAGGGATCCGGCTCAAACTGATCGTGACACCCTTCGGTCATGCAGCCTTCCACCTCACCTTCCCCATACCAGTCATGGTGGCACAGCTGGCATGAATAGTCGAAATGGGCCCCGTGGGGAAATTCAACTGCGGCCCGTCTGGCATCCACCTCTTCGGGCGGAGCAATGGTCAGGTTGCCCGTGGGAACCGGCATCATTTCAATGTCATGGACGGGTTCGGCATGGGGTTCGGGATGACATCCGTCACAGTCGATGGGACCGGTGTAAAAACGGGTCATGCCGGCAGCCTTCTGGGATTTCATCTCCTCGCGATGGCAGTCCCGGCAGGTCTGATGATAGGCCCCGGCCAGGGATTTGATCCGTTTTTCTCCCAGAGGCGTGGTGCCGGGAGGGGCCGCCCACAGATTTTCATGACAACCGGAGGTGGCACAGCTCTGCACCTCGCTGTAACCATCCCATTCATGATGGCAGTCCTTGCAGGAATAAGCAAAATGCAAAGAATGAGGAAACACCACCGGTGACAAGGCAGGTTCACGTTCCGCATCGGGCGGGGCTGAAAGAGTCATGGTGCCGGTGGGCAGCATGAGCTGTTCCGGGTCTTTGTCAGCCAGTACCAGGGCCTGTCCCGGTATAATTATCAAAGCCACAACCCAGCAAACCAAACGTGCATATGATTTCATCGTGCTCCTCCCGTATGTAATATTCCTCAGAAATGGGGTTCTTTTTTTAATGTCACCTGATCTATATAAATTGTTGGCAACAAAATCAATATATAATCGCGGGTTTTTTGTGAATCACCGGAAAAACCGCCTGTTTTTCATATTTCTCTGTGCAGAATCCCGGTCATGCATCCCACCGCACCATTGGCTTTCTGAAGCTCATCCACGGGCACGGGAATGCAGTGAATGCCCTGATTTTCATATCCGGCAACGGTTTTTGGATTTCCGGCCGGCAGCATGATCTTTTTAGGCCCCAGCACCACAAAATTAAACGCCATACCGGACAGGGCCTCGGTTTCACTGGGCAGGGATCTTACCTGAAACCCCCGGTCTTTCAGGGCCGTGACCAGGGCATAGGGGGTCCGGCGGGGCCAGACAAAAGCCAGATCTTTGTCCACAACCCTCAGCATGCCCATGAAATGCATGGTGCCAAAGGGCAGATCAAACGCCAGGGTGGTGATGCCCATTTCCGACAACAGGGAGGTGATCTGATCGATGGCGGCCTGATTGGTGCGCAGTCCCCGGCCGATGACGGCGGTGGCGGGATCCAGCCACATCAGGTCTGCGCCTTCGAATGTGGCCGTGCCGGTCAAGGTCTTGAGCACAGGGATTCCCAGCATTCCCAGAGTCCGGGCCACCCATCGCTCCTCTCCGGCCCGGACCGTGGAGGCCGGCCGTGCCAGAATCGCCCCCTGGGGGGTCATGGCCACCAGATCCGCACAGTACAGCTGGTTGGGCAGAACCGGGCCCCGGGGCCCGGGTGTCAGCATTTGAACCTCAACCTGATTTTCCCGGTAAATCTTTACCATGCGATCATGCTCTTCCCCGGCTTTTTGAACATCCAGGGGTTCTGCCAGCTGGCATGCGTTTGCCTGATCCCGGGACACGGACAGCTCGGGCCCCGGCCGATGCACCAGCACGGTTTTCAATGGTTTCCATTCGCTGTCCAGGCCGCAGCCGGCCCAGATATCCCCGATTTCCATGGCATGGCTCCGGATTCTGGGAGACCAGCCCTGTCCGCCAAATGCGGCAGTATCAACGGCATTGTTCTTTGTCTGCATGAATTCCCTTTTTTCTTATGACAACGCGTCATCAAAACTCTGTCCAGCCAGGCCCGTTTCAGGCAATGGCACCGGTCACACCAGATGGATTCTGCCACCCGTGTTTACCCGGCCTGTGGGAATATTGCAACCGCAAAATGAAAGTAATCTGGATATCGCCATCTTGTCTATTGACAAATCATGGTTTCAGAATCACTTTGACGGATATTGATTTTATGCAGACCCATGAAAAACCAGAGAAAAACCGATGAAAATTTTATTTTACCTCATGCGCAGTGTATTGTATCTGCGGTTTTTTTTCCATAAACTCACGGCCACAGGGTCATTTGGCCGTTCCCGGGCCCGGCGGGAACCCCTGGCGCCAACGGTTAAAGGCAATCCGGTCAAGACGGGGCTTTACCGCCATTATGTCAAGCAGTTTCATGAATCCTCCTGTTCTGTGGCATCTGTAGCCTGTGTGGTGAATACCTTACTGGAAAATCAGGGCCGATTGCCAGAAAAACCGGTCACCCAGCAAGATCTATTGAATCGCGTGACTGCGGCACACTGGAAGGAAAGAATGGGGCCGGACGGATATCAGGGACGGCGGGGACTGCCTTTGCCCATGCTGGGCCAGGTGGTGAAAGCCAGCCTGGATGAGTTCAACATTGATTACCGGGACATCCAGGTTGTTCAGGCCCCCTGGGACCCGTCCAACGCCGCGGATTTCTGTCAGACGCTCAAGTTTCGGCTGAAGCAATTTGAAAGCACCGGTGACGGTATCATCATTGCCCATTTTGATCAGGGCAGCCTGGTGACGGATTTGAACATTCCCCATATCTCACCCGTGGGGGGATTTAATCCGGACACGGGGGATGTGACAATCCTGGATGTGGATTCCTCCCAGCCGTATCCTTACACGGTATCTTTCAACCGGTTCTATCGGGCCATCTCAACCCACTACCTGCATCTGTTCCATCTGTTCGGATATGGCCGTGGCGGGTATATCTACATCAAAAAATAGGGGTCAGGCCCGGCTCACTGCAACCAACCGCAATACCCCGAACCTGACCCCGCCTACTTCACACTTAAAACTTAAAACTTAACACTTAAAACTTCACACCTATTCCTTGGGTTTGCCCATGACTTCGGCAAACATTTCCATATCCCAGTCACGGGCATCAGCCACGTTCTGACGGAATTTGAGGAAATCAATGGTATCCTGGCCCGTGATCTTCTTGGTGTTGAAGGCACCGAAGCCCAGGAATGCTTCACCGCTCATGTTGGCAGCCAGCCAGTGGCGGTGATCGTTTTTCATGGTATCCCAGAAGAATTTCTTTTTCTGGCGGACATCTTCAATGGATTTCACGAGACACGCCGGGAACAGGTTGGCAAACCGCCAGATGATCTTGTCCACTTCCTTGTCCAGCAGCTCGAAATCCGCGTTGGCCTGGTGCTGTTTCAGCAAAGCCTTGCCTTCTGCCAGGGCATCCCCGGTTTTGTATTCCCCGTAAACGATTTCGCCGTCTTTGATATAGTTATCGGTTTCAATCATGGGGTTTCTCACCCATTGGCCATCGATTTTCAATACGGGCACCACCTTGGAGATCATGCCTTTCATTTTCATTTTATAGGCAGACCACATTTCACAGGACACACAGTTGTACATGGCATCTTCCATGGTCAGAAACCAGGGCAGGAAATCAGATGATCCGCCGGCCGGAGAAGATCCATGTTTGGGGCCGGCCTGACCGAAAATGGCCAGGTCGGATGAAATGGCCAGGTCACAGGCCAGACCGATCTCCTGGCCCCCGGCCACCCGCATGCCGTTGACCCGGCAGATCACGGGTTTGTGGCAGCCTAAAATGGCATCCACCATGTGGTTGAACAGCTCCATGTACTGGCCGTATTCATCAGGGCGTTTTGAATAGTATTCCGAGTATTCCTTGGTGTTGCCGCCGGTACAGAACGCATAAGGACCCACCGCGGTGAACACCGCGGCAATGACGCTTCTGTCCAGGGAGGCGTTTTCAAACCCGGCGATCACGCCTTTGACCATGTCCGTGGTATAGGAGTTGAACTGCTTGGGGTTGTTCAACGTGATCCAGGCCACATACAGACCCTTTACCTCTTTGCCGGCCGGGTCGGTCAGGGGTTTTTTCTCAAAAATCACCCCCGGGGCCTCATTGCTCCAATAGGGATTTCTATGCAATGAATGATCTTTGGGTTCATTGTCTCTGGGCATCCACTCTAATGCCATGGTTCCTCCTTGTTCTTTTTGTTATCAAATTCGTTGTTATTCAAATCTTTATCATTCTTTGTCTGGACGGATGGCGTGATTATCCGATATATCCGCCATCCACGCCCAGCACCTGCCCGGTGATATAGGACGCGTCATCCGAGGCCAGAAACACAAAGGCCGGGGCAATCTCTTCCGGGTCGGCAAACCGGCCCAGCTGAATCCGGCCTTCATAGATTTTGCGCAGTTTTTCATCGGACTGGAGTTTGCCGGTCATTTCGGTTTTGGTGATGCCCGGACAGATGACGTTCACCGTGATGTTGTACCGGCCCAGCTCCCGGGACGCGGATTTGGTAAACCCGATGATCCCGGCTTTGGCGGACGCATAATTGATCTGACCGATGGTGCCGAAGATCCCGGCCGTTGAGATCACGTTGATGATCCGCCCGGAATTCTGTTCCTTCATATGGCGACCCGCGGCCTGGGTGGTGTTGAACGCGGCTTTCAGATGGATGTCAATGATGGCATCCCAGTCTTCTTCCTTCATTTTCAACAGCATGGACGGTTTGGACACCCCGGCGTTGTTCACCACGATATCCACGCCTCCTAGCTGTTTGACGCATTCTTCCACCATGTTCTGGGCACTGGCGTAAGAGGCCACATCCGCAGCCACGGCTACGCCTTTTCTGCCCAGTTTTTCAATTTCCGCCACGGTTTCTTTGGCTGCCGCGTCATTGGAATGGTAGTTGACCAGAACATCGGCGCCTTCTTTGGCGTAAAGCAGGGCGATGGCTCGTCCGATTCCACGGCTGCCGCCGGTGACAATGGCTTTTTTTCCTTCCAGTTTCATACACTCATCCTTGTCTTGTTAATAAATTGCGTTAAACTATTAAAAATCAGGTACCAGAACGATACGCTGATCAGGTGACTTTTTATGGGCTTCGTCAAAACTTTCGGCAATGGTGCTCATGGGGCGGGTCTGAACAAACGCTTCAAAATTGATTTTTCCGCTGGTGACCATGCTCAGGACCGATGGGTAGTATTCGGGCAGACATCCCCAGGTGCCGATCAGTTCCGCATCAAACGCCATGAGCCGGGAGATGGAGTATTCCACCTTTTGAGGACCGAATCCCACCACCATCATTTTACCGGTGAAACTCAACAGGGCCAGGCCGAGTTCCTGACCCGGCTTGGTGCCGGATACTTCAAAAATTTTCCAGCCATATCCGGGCAACCCTTTTTCCTTGCGATACGCCTTGATCTCAGCCGACACCTCTTTGGGGGATTTACCCATGGAGTTCACGGCGAAATCCGCCCCGTTTTTCAGCATGGTGTCCAGGCGTTCCTGGTTGATATCCACGGCGATGACCGTATCACACCCTAAGGCCTTGACAATCTGGACCATGTACTGACCGACCCCGCCGACTCCGATGACGATGGCATGATCGCCGATGGTCACATCGGCCCGTTTGGCAGCCTGAAAGGGCGTGGTGGCGGCATCCGCAACCACGGCCAGTTTTTCCAAAGGGATATCTCCCCGGTTGGTGACCGGGCACAGGTCAATGGCCGGTACGGGAATATGGGATGAAAATCCGCCGTAAATTCCCATGGAATTTCCCGGCATTTTCTGGGCCAGACACCGGTTGCCCCGGCCGGTCTTGCACAAATAACATTTGCGGCAGGGCATGACCGCAGGAACGATGACTTCCTTGCCGATCCATGCCTTGACGTCGTCCGCCGCATCCACTACGATTCCGGAGATTTCATGACCCAGGGTCAATGGTGGTTTGTTCACCGTGGGAACCCCCTGATAGAAATAGCCCAGATCCGTATGGCAGACCCCGCATCCGGCCACCTCCACCAGCACATCCCCCGCTCCCAGTTCAGGCACGGGAATATGGGTTTTTTCCAGTTTACCCGGCGTCACCTCACCGGTTTCCCGGTCTTTTTTGAACGGCTGAATCATTTGCCATGTCTGAATGGTGTCAGGAACATTTCCCATTGTTTTCTCCTTTCTAGTATGTTGAATTCTCCATCAAAATGAAAAACAGTGACAGATCAAAACCCGTTGCGTTGAAAAGGATGACCCCTGCTAACACTTAACCACTTTGACTTTTGTACCGATCCAGTCAGGGGGCAGGTACACCCGCCCGCTGTTGCCGCTTGAGTTCACCACCTTCTCGATCATTTCACGGCCGTAGATCTCGAATTTCACCTTGGTTTCCCTGTAATCGGATTCTGTCCCTTCCTGATTTTCATCTTTGTTTGCCATAATACCACAGACTCCTGTTTGCAATCTTGGATGCAGCTGATCATTCCAGCTGCTCCATAGATACTATTTAGATACAATACAGCTACATGTCAAGAAATTATTTAGGAAATTTGATTTTCCAGACATCCATTCTGGTCTCTGATTTTTTATCATTCCATGAAAACCGGCCCACCTGCCCGCCCTCCTTGTTTTCACACACGGCATGATTATATTAGTTCCTAATACGAATTAATATTTGATATGAATTTTTATGAAAGGAATATGCCATGAAACCCGATCTTGCCATCATTATGATGTTCGTTACCATGATTCTGTGTCTAGGTGTTTTCGCATTTGCCGCCACGGCTGAATCACCACATAAACCCAACGGCAGACTGGAAATCGCCACCTTTGCCGGCGGTTGCTTCTGGTGCACGGAAGCGGATTTTTCATCCGTGCCGGGTGTAAAAAAAGTGGTCTCAGGTTATACGGGCGGACATGACCCGGCCCCGAATTATACGTCCGTGTCGTCAGGCACCACCGGCCACACCGAAGCGATTCAAGTTCATTATGATCCGGATGAAGTATCGTATGATACCCTGCTCACCATTTTCTGGCGCCACATCAATCCCACAGATGCCCAGGGCCAGTTTGTGGACCGGGGATCCCAGTACCGCCCGGAAATTTTCTATCACACAAAAAATCAGAAAACACAGGCACTGGCTTCCAGAAAAGCCCTGGACGATGCCAACATTTTTGACAAACCCATTGTCACACCGGTTACCGGATTCGAGAAATTTTTCCCGGCAGAAGATTATCATCAGGATTATTTCAAGAAAAACAAACTTCAATACAAGTATTACCGGATGGGATCGGGCCGGGATCCGTTTCTGAACCGGACGTGGAAAAACCGACCCCTGGCGGAACAACCATTGCCTGCATCATCTCATGAAAGCAGCCCCCAATCTTCCGATGACACGGTTCAATGGTTCAGGCCTGATGACGACACCCTCAGACAGAAGCTCACCCCGCTCCAGTTCAAGGTCACGCAGGAAAACGGCACGGAGCCCGCGTTCAAAAATGCGTACTGGGACAATAAAGAACCGGGCATTTACGTGGACATTGTTTCCGGTGAGCCCTTGTTCTCTTCCACGGACAAATTTGATTCCGGCACGGGCTGGCCCAGCTTCACCAAACCCCTGGTGACGGATCATGTGATTGAAAAAGCGGACAAATCCCTTTTCATGACCCGAATCGAGGTCAGAAGCCGGTATGGGGATTCCCACTTAGGGCATGTGTTTGACGACGGTCCCGCCCCCACGGGCCGACGGTACTGCATTAATTCCGCATCCCTGCGGTTCATCCCCACAGACCGGCTGAAAGCGGAAGGGTATGGCCGTTACATGTCGATGTTTTAAGAAAATATCCGGACCGGACCCGGATATTGTGGGGGATGGGTGTTGACTTCCAGGGGCGGCCCATCTAAATTGAATTCAGGCGTATGCCAACAATCCCTTTCCAAGGAGGCCTGATATGACGAATCCTGCGTTTGCATCCCCCTGCGGGCTTTACTGCGGTGTCTGTGCCATTCACATCGCCCACCGGGACCAGAATGAAAAATTCAAGGAGCGCCTGGTTTCCTTATATAAAGGAGAAATCCCAGGCAAAGGCCTCCTGCCCAACTGCGACAACCTGACCACCAAAGATATCCATTGCGACGGGTGCCTGTCCAACAACCGGTTCATGCACTGCCGGCAATGCGATATCCGGGAGTGCGCTTTGGCCAGAGGAATTTCCGGATGTCATCTCTGCGATGACTTTCCCTGCCGGTTCATCGATGAATTTCCCATGACCGTGGGAAAAAAGGTGATACTGCGGTGCACACCGCTGAGACGGGAAATCGGCACCCCGCAATGGATGCAGGACGAAGAAGATCGGTATTTCTGCCCGGAATGCGGCCACAAGGTCTTCAGAGGCGTGGTGCGGTGCAACCAGTGCCAGGCCGGCCTGAGCCTGGATTGAGATGAAAATCCTTCATATCATCAGCCAGTCCCCGGATTTCACCGGCAGCGGAAAATATATTCAGCAGGTCCTTGTTCAAAGCGCCCAAACCGGGCATGACAATTTTCTGGTGGCCGGGGTCCAGGGGAATTTCATACTGCCTGCCGGGCTGATTGAAGACAATCACTGCATCTTTATCCGGTTTGACGGCAAAGACCTGGATTTCCCCATTCCCGGCATGAGCGATGTCATGCCCTATGAAAGCCGGGTATTTTCACACATGGGATCCCGGGACCTGGCTGCCTATCACCAGGCGTTTGAAACAAAGATCCGCCAGGCACTGGAGCGGTTTCAGCCAGATATTATTCATACCCATCACCTGTGGATCGTATCCGCCATTGCCAGGCACCTCGCTCCTCGCATTCCCATGGTCACCTCCTGCCACGGCACCTGCCTGCGCCAGCATGTGCTGTGTCCGGAAATCAGCGAAAGGGTCACGGCGGACCTCAAACAGATCGACCATGTCATCGCCCTGAGCCAAAGCCAGAAACAGGAAATCATCAAAAAGCTCGGGTCAGACCCGACCCGCACCCATGTGGTGAGTGGCGGATACAATGATGCCTGTTTTTTCCATACTCCCAAGACCTTTGACGGGGTGGTGGAACTGGTCTATGCCGGCAAGCTCAGTGCGGCCAAAGGCGTGCCATGGCTGCTCAACAGCCTGGCGAAAATCCGGCAACTGCCCTTCCGGCTGCACCTGGCCGGCAACAGCAGTGACCGGGAAAAGGCCTGTTGTCTGGAATCGGCCGGCGCTTTAAAAGAAAAAGTGGTCTACCACGGACCGTTGAGCCATGACGATCTGGGCAAACTTTTGCGAACCGCCCATGTGTTTGTGCTGCCCTCGTTTTATGAGGGACTGCCCCTGGTGCTGATGGAGGCCCTGGCCTGCGGATGCCGGCTGGTCACCACGGCCCTGCCCGGGGTAAAAGAGGTGCTGGGACACGATGACAATCCCATGGTCCGGCTTTTGGACCTGCCACCCCTTGAAACCATCGATACCCCTTATAAATCGGATATGCCGCAACTGGCAGACCGATTGGCCTCCGTTCTGGCACAAACCATCCAGGATGTTCAAGCCCATCCCGAGCCGGACTGGGACTATGCCTGCACCAAAACATTTCCCTACACATGGGAAAAAATCTTTTCAAAAATCGACCGGGTGTATCAGCTGGCAGGAAATCGAACAGGTTATATCCGACCGGGTGGCGATGATGTCTCCGGGTAAAGGCCCAAAGATGTTGTCCGCATAAATGACAATGTTTCCTGGTCAAAAGAGATGCCCAAGGAAAACAGTATGTTACTTTCATGCGGTTGCGTGTCAGAGCCGTTTTTTTAAAAACCGGCCTGTACCGGAACCAGATGCTGCTTTTGCTGGCTGTCCTTTTGATGCCGCCGGCCCCGTTGATCGCCCACATCCTCCAGGCGCCCATTTTGTCCCAGCGTTTCAGCCCGGTAGTTGTTTCGACAATGCAAAAAAAAGGCATCCAGGGCGTTACCAGCAGGTATGTGATCGCACTGGAACAGAACAGTTGACATGCCTGCATTTCATTGATAAGGCTCTCATGATAACGAAACTATGGTTGATATTTTATGGAATCCAGTATGGTTGCAATATCCTAAAATATTGAACTCGTCTTAACTTGCGTAGAAAATTCAATTAATCAGCAATACAATTGGGGTCAGCTACAAAGCCTGGAGCGCCAACTCCAGGCCGCAGATCGTAACTTCCGCAGATAGCTGAAAGCCCACACAAACTATTTTCTTTCTACACTCATCTTCCGTCTGTCTGCAAGACTGGAGGATGCCCTTGAATTGCATTTACTCCTGTAATTACAGCGTCGTTGGTGGATTTTCCCTTTGTTTTGTCGGGCGTGCTGGAGAGGCCATGCCTACCGTGGTAGTGATTTTGTCGTAAAGCTGAACCTTATGAATAGAAGAGAAGCCCAGAGAAGATATCGGCAGACGGATAAAGGGAAAAAGCAACACCGGGAAGCGAAAAACGCCGCCGATACCGCCAACCGTTCCAATTCAAAAAGATGGATGATACACCTTCCAACACAGCTGCCGGTCTGGTGTACGACAAGAATAATAGCCGTGGACCCGGCCTTCTCGGCCTTCAATCAAACCATATTACAGGATCTGCGGTGTTTTAGGTCAACCTGTCACAAAAATTCCCCAGGCGGGGGTATGGGTAATTGACCAACCGGGAGGTGCGGCATGATAAAAACAAATTCTAAACGATTCAAGGGTGCGGTATTAAAGGAGGGTTCAGTTTTATTCCCCACCGGTTTCTTACTGGTGGCTTCGGCAAACTTTGAGCCCTGATGAGCTTTTGTTGTATTTTTTTTTCTGGTCCTGGCCGGTGACCGAAACGGGCTGAGTTTTTACATTGTTGATAAAATATGTACCTTGCTTAAAATGTCATTGAACCAATACATTAACACCCGGACGGACTGCTGAAAAAGGATTTGATTGCCTGACGGCACAATTTATCAAGTACTTTCATTACCGGTTAAATCCATACCGGTCCGCAAAAGCCACCTGCCTGCAAAACCGTCAAACGGAATCGGTTGGAAATTCCGAAACAAATTGCCTATGGAGACGAAACCATATTGAGCTGACACCAGAAAAGCCAATTGCCGATGATATGAACTGAAATATGCCGGGAATATCTGGATTATTTTTTAAAATTCACCAAAGCGGCCCGACACAGATTGACTTTTATAACAATGGTCATTAAAGCCTGGCACCCATCTACAAAAATTGTGATAGAACTGATCCGCATCAACATAGAACATGTAGATGAATTTTTGGCGATGTTCAATGCATCGTATGCAAAAAGCCACCCAGCGCCTTTTTACCGATCTTTTGAGGTGTTTTTTACGCTATATCTGTATAACGAACGTAATTTGATCAGGCGAAATTCAAGCCGATCTTTTGGTCAGTCCGCCAATGTATGCCAGAGCCAAGCCACCGCAATTTTAAGACCCGGTGAAGTTCGTCAGCTGTTTAACTGTTTACCCCGCGCCACGGCTTGTGAACCTGTACGTAGTGCCCAGGTTCACACCTGGCTTATTATCTTGGATTACGCCCCATTGAAATCAGTCGGATCACTCTGGATGACATCTCTTTAGAAAAGGCTTACTGGAATTGAAAACAGGAAGAACAACCGTCCCCTTCAACTGCCGATTCCCGAGGATACATTAAAGGCAATAACCGCCTATATCGTTGGAGGCTGTCCAAAGCCGCGATAGGTCTCTTTTGCCTTCTGGCCGACCTCGCCCATGAGCGCCGCAATCTAACCGGATTTTATTTGACAAAGCCCTGCGGGATGCAGGGCTTCCAGGCACAGCTTATTGGCTGCGGCATACCTTGCACAAAACATGCTGGAAGCAGGTGCCGGCATTTTTGAAATCAAAGAAATGATGGGACATGAAAGTATCGAATCAACGAACAATTATTTAAGTGTCCATGTAGCATTGATGCGGAGGATATTGTTTGATGAAACCGTTTGAAAGTTTTTTTGAACAGTGAACTGGAAAACTTTATTGTCTATCGAAAAGGGCTGGGTTACAAGGAAAGTTAATCAGGATCCCGACTTGTGATCTTTGATAAATATAAAAACAGGCCGACCTCGAAGTGTTTGGAACCCTGATTTTATTTGAACTTCAGAAAAGCAAAGAAGTTGGAGAAGAAACTGTCTACTGTAAATATCACCCTGTCTGCTGTTCGATGCTTTTTGAGTATCTGAAGCGGAAGGATCCCTTCTCAACAATCCGTTAAAGGACGTTCTAACCTTCAACGGCGGCCGTTTGTCCTTTTGTCTTTTCACCGAACAGGTTGATGTTACTGGATGTGATTTGCGGCGGATCAGGCGGCACACACAGCGGTTTTTCTTAAAGATTTCAGTGAGTATCTGGTGATACTGCTTTTGGCTCGTCGCGGACTGAGGATCAGCGAACCCCTGCGTTTGAAGCTGGCGGATTATCGGCCGGATGAAAACAATTTAGGTTGAGAAACCAAATTCAGCAAAGACCGTTTGATCCCGATACCCGGATCCGTTGCAAGACAAATCGACAATTATCTTTCATGCCGGGCGGCCTGATTGAACATGATATCAATCCCTATCTGTTTATAGGAGGCCTGCAAAGAGGCTTTCTGGGCACCAGCGTATTCGCGTTGTTCTTCTGCCAGTGCCGTGCGGCAAATCGGCATTGACACCCCAGGAAATGTCATAGGCGACACCACTTTGGAAAACCTTACCCGCACAGTCCTCGGCATTCTTGCCATCTACACGCTGAAGTATGCCATTGCCCGAAACAGTCTCCAGAATGTGCCGCCGGTACTTGCCGCTTATATGGGTCATGAATATCAATACACTATGGAATATCTGAGAGTGGTTGATGCGAAAGCAGGACACGCCTCTCAATTTTGCCGATATCCTGAGAAAACCGCGACTGACAAGTTGTATAATTAAATTTTCGGACCAATACCGCCTCAGATCAAAGGATGCAGCCCTAATACGATAAAAAAGCTACCGATACTTTTCTTTGTTTTTACCACATTTGCCGCCCGGTATCACAGAATAAAACAGTGGGTCCTGGAATTTGAGCATTTGACAACGGATTTGATTTTAAGTTTTCAACCAGCTGAACTGGATCGTTCCAACACTGCCAAGACACGAAATCAGCGGCTGGGTGTCTCGAAGTCCTTTGCCAAATGATCCGTTTCATCTCTCCTGAATTACAGAAGCAGGCGGATGCGATCCTTGCCATACCCCAGAAAAACGCAGCCAGCAAAGTTGATCGGATTTTTGTATCCCCAGGAAATCAACAAAATCTTCACTGGCATTGCTTGAGAAGAAAGACGGGTTCCGGAATTATACCCTTTACATCTCTTTGTATGATACCGAGCCAGGGCAACAGAAATCGCCACACTTCAGCTGGATTATTTTGATTACGAAAACAAAACTCTGGCTGTCCTTCGGCAAGGGGAACAGATACCGGCAGATTGAACTGCTTCTCCGGAAAACGTGACCGAACTCGTTCATCAGTACATTGCAGAATACCGCAGCCGCCCTCGCCTGTTTTTAAAAAGAGTTTGTTCATAAAACCAAAGAGGATCTGCACTGACACGCCATGGTATCAACCGCATCTGCAAGCGGTGCCTTGAACAGGCTTTACCATCCAAACGACTGTCTCTCATGCATCCTGTTCATAGCTTCCGGCACTCATGTGCCATCCGGATGGTATTCCGAAGGCAAGCCCTGTCTGAAATCAAAATCGTCTGGGACATGCCAATGTTCAATCCACAATGGTCTATCTGCAACTGGACCCAATCAGAAGAGACAAATACAGGAAGATTTTATCCACTCTTCACACGGCAGCAGCTTAAATCCGATCCCAAAATAGATGAACTAATCCAATGGGAAAACAAACAAATGTCCTTGAATATTGGACAGCCTTTGAGAATACCTCAAGGTTAGTCGAAGGCACCCTGAAGTAGGGCAGGAGTCAATTGTTATGTTGCATATTTTACAAAGTTGTAGTATCCTGACAACTTGTTGTATTTAATGGGGATATTTATTTGCATGCCCAATGTTGGAAAAAAACGCCCGGTTATCAAGGCTCAGGGGCAACTCGCAACATAATTGCAAGATATTTGAGTTTGGAAAAGGTATTTTTCAGCAGGTAAGCTTGGATGAACTCAAAAGCAGTATTTTCAGCCAGAAATATCGAGCACATCGCAAAAATATACGCTTTACAGTCAAAAAGGGCTTAGTATGACAGCAAAACCTTCCTATAAAGAATTGAAAAGATTGGATTGAGGAATTAGAGAAAGCCGACAATGTCCGAAATAAGATTGAAAAAGAACTTCAGAAAAGTGAAGCCAAGCACAGCAAGATGGTAGCGAATATCGGGGATGTAATTGTTATCATCGATCAGGATGGCATCAATAGATATAAAAGCCCGAATATCGAAAAATTGTTTGGCTGGAAACCTGAAGATGTTGTCGGGGAGCACCTGGGACAATATACACATCCTGGATGATATTGAATTCACACAGCGGTTTTTTGAAAGATCATGCACACGCCTGATGCCGTCGGAACGATGGAATGCAGATATCGTTGTAAAGATGGCAGCTACAAATGGATAGAATTTTCAGGATGCAATCTTTTTAGCATGATCCTGATATACAAGGGCTTTTGGGGAATTATCAGATATCACCAAGCGTAAGGGCGCAAAAAGCGTTGCAGGAAAGTGAAGAAAAAATTTCGTCTGGCATTTCATACAAGCCCGGATTCCATCAACTCAACCGGCTTGAAGACGGAGTATACATTGATATCAATGATGGATTCACCAAACTTATGGGGTATACCCGCCAGGATGTGGTGGGAAAATCCTCTCTTGCACTCAATATCTGGGCCAATCCAGAAGACAGGCAACTGCTGGTTGCCGGGCTTAAAGAACACGGGATTGTTGAAAACCTGGAAGCAGAATTCACCGACAAAACGGGCAGAATAAAACAGCGCTTATGTCGGCCTGAATATTGCGCATCACCGATGAAGATCTGTCTTTTCCATCACCCGGGATATCACCGGAGCGCAAGCAGGCGGAGGAAGAACTGCAGTGCCAGGCTCAAGCTATTCTGCAAGCTGCCATGGACTGCAGTCCTGCTGGCATTGCCATTGCCGAGTGCCGGATGGCCGGACTCGGGCTATGTGAATGATGCAGGATTACAATTCGTGGCGGTGACCGCCAGAGCGTTGTCAACGGAGTCGGAGTCGAACAGTATGCGCAAGCTGGAAACCTCCTTGACCTTGATGGCAGGCCACTTAGGAACCGATGAGGTCCCTCCTTGCCCAGGCAATAATGTTCGGAGAAACAAACAGCAGAGATTTCATTATACGCCGCAAAGAGGGTGAAGACAGAATAGTGACAGCCAATGCTGCACCCTATCAAAGATGAAACGGAGAAGATAATGAAAGCAGGATAGTTGTTTTGTGACATCACAGGGCGCAAGCAGGCAGAGGCGGAACGGGAAAAGCTTCAATCGCAACTCCTCCAGGCCCAGAAAATGGAATCCGTGGGCCGCTTGGCCGGCGGCGTGGCCCATGATTTCAACAACATGCTGGGGGTGATTCTGGGACATACGGAACTGGCACTATTGAAGGCGGATGAAGATAACGATCTGATTTCCGACCTGAAAGAAATCCAAACCGCAGCGAAGCGTTCGACTGATATCACAAAGCAGCTGCTGGCTTTTGCCAGAAAAGAGATCATCTCCCCCAGAAAGCTGGATTTGAACGATACCGTGGAAAGCATGCTGAATATGCTGCGCCGGCTTATCGGTGAAGATATTGATCTGGTATGGGCAAACCAGCTACTCATCTGTGGCCGGTGAAAATGGACCCGTCCCAGATAGATCAGATCCTGGCTAACCTCTGTGTAAATGCCAGAGATGCCATTGACGGTGTAGGCAAACTCACCATAGAAACCGGAAGAAAGACGTTTGATGAAGCATACTGCAAAGAACACGCTGGCTTTATCCCTGGTGATTTTGTGCTGCTGGCGATCAGCATTAATGGCTGCGGCATGACAAGGATACCTGGATAATTTGTTCGAGCCGTTTTTCACTACCAAGGTGCAAAGGCACCGGCCTGGGGCTTGCCACTGCTTATGGCATCGTCAAACAGAACAATGGTTTCATTAATAAGCCATAGCGAACTTGGTCAGGGTTCCATCTTCAAAATTTACCTGCCCCGTTTAGTTACCGATGAAAACACTGAAAAAGATGGCGCCTGAGAAAAAGCCGCCGCCGGGGAACTGAAACCATTCTGCTGGTGGAAGATGAACTTCTATTCTCAAGATGACACAGATGATGCTGGAAAAAGGAATGGTTATTCACTCAACTTTCTTCGGGTTTAAAAATTACTGGCTAATTTTGTTTTCTAACAAACTGGAACATTGTAGTGCTGTAGTCATAACTACATCAAAAAATGCTGTCGCTGTTTTCTCACAATAACTGCTAAGCTTTTTCAATTTGTTGTCGGCAAGCGCCATTATTCTGTAAAGCGATTCAACAAACGAAATATCGGAGACCTCGTCACAGCAGGCATAGAACAATTCTCCAAACGTCCTGTCATCAGTCTCTATCCGATGCTGGTACGCCAAAAACATATACCGCAGGAAAACAATCGTTGTGTGGCCACCAGGGCATCATAATCGCGGCATTGCATCTCCTTTGCCAGCTTCAGATGCTGTTTGGCCATTTTGAAAACACCTCATATCCCAGCGTTTGCCGTAAATCCGAACGATGTCTTCATTTGACAGATCAAGGTCCGTGGATATCAATGCCAGCCAGTCCGTTTTGCGCCTGTCCCGCACAAACACAAGTCTGGCAGCTTGTCCGCCTTTTAACGTCACCAAAGCACTTGCCAGGATCTTTGCACGGCCACGGCGTTTTTTGAGTCAGCTGATAGATCGCGTCTGTCGTCCACCCAATGACCATTGTATTCATAATGAATTTTCGGGGTTTTTTCACCATCCCGACAACAGTTATATTTTTGGCTAACGCAGTAATGGTTGCGGGCATTGCAAACCAGCTGTCCATCAGCAGATATTTGGCCTGGACACCCGCTGCCAAAATCCGATCGACCATGGTTTCAAATTTTCCGGAGCTTTGACTACGGCTTCCTGGCGCTGTTGCCATGCACAACACCGCTTGTCCATTGATTTGCGATTATCACAAAGCCGGGTTTTTGGCATCCGCAGATGACAAATAGCGAAAAATCCAATGGCAGACAACTGTATCCGTCGGACCAGCAAACCGTGAGCATCCGAAACCCTTTGATAAATCGACCATTGCTATGATCCCACACCCGGGACAACAGCTCTACCGCTTTGGATCGAGAACGGTCATAAGGGCTGTCATCCACAATCAGAACAGATTCGCGGTCTTCATCTGTCAGCCGGTTCAAAAAAACGTAAAGCTTCGTACCGATGCTCAACAACAGCTTTCTCCAATTGGATTGACACCCCTTCAGAACATCATAGGCTGCGTCTTTACCAAACGCCAGGGTGTCATTGGTTGCAATGCCCCTGAAAAAATTTTGCCCCACAAAGGGCAGGGTGAATATGGCCAAAATCAAGGTGCGCACGCTATGCCCATGTCGTTTTCTAATGCCGCATTGATGCAAAGAAGTAGCAATTTTAAACTGGTTGAAAAAGCCATCAATTTTGCCGAAAATTTTAATGTCCGCTTGCGTTTCTGTGTCAATCTTGTTATGTATCGTTTGAGCCCTTTCTGTTTGATTTTATTGTGTTTTTTGTCGAATCCAGTATATATCAAACAGTTGGGCTCTTCAAGTTTTTTTGATATTATTTCAAATAGTTATGTCATGTTTTTCATTGTTCGGCTGAATCCCGAAAGTTGAGGCAATAATTGAAACCGGAATACGTCAACCATATGGTTTGATTTTCAAGGAACTTGATGAAACCAACAAAAATTTGAAAAATGAAATCAATGCCCGAATCAAAGTTGAAAAAGAACGTGAAAGGATAATCGTACAACTTCAAAAGGCTTTGTTAGAATAAAAACATTAAGCGGACTTCTGCCAATTTGCTCCCACTGCAAAAAAATTAGGGATGATAAAGGATATTGGAATCAAATTGAAAAATATATCCATGAGCATTCGGACGTCAAATTCAGTCATGGTATATGTCAGGAATGTGCCAAAAAACATTACCCAGATATGAACCTTTATGAAGATTGAATAAAGTTGTGCTAAATTATCCCATAGATATAAAATCTTAGGGTCATTTATTTTGAGATACCATAAATATTCAAAACCTGCTAGGATCACTTTTTCATTTGCGAAATTTCCGTTGAGAACTTTTCGGGGTTAACAAACAATCCTTTCCGACTTGTAATCTCCGTTTTTTAATCGCTTGCATACACAAAGGTAAAAGCCTACCATACAGTAGTTCAATGTGTCTAAAGTGTTAAATAAAATTAAATTGGAGAAAATCGGTGCCAGACTTTCAACGTGCGATTCTAACCCATGGAGGAGCAGGCTCGAATCCCAAGTATTTTGATGGAACAGATTCTGCCGCCAGCAGGGGAATGGATCTGATGGCAAATGGAGGAAACGCTTTGGCTGCTGTTGTTGATGCTGTCAAGGTTTTAGAAGATGACCCCAGGTTTAATGCCGGTTCAGGTTCAAAATTGAGAATTGATGGCCGTACCATGCAACTTGATGCATCCTGTATGACGAGCAGCAATGAATTCGGAGCGGTTGCCTGTGTGGAAAATATAAAAAACCCGATTGATATAGCTCATGGGGTGTTACGTTATTCTCCGCATATTCTTCTGGTGGGAGACGGGGCCAGGATCTTTGCCAAAAAACATCATATTCCGGTTGCAGATTTAAATGGTCCCGACCAAATAGAAACGCCCGGAAACATCATGTGATACCGTGGGAGCGGTTTGCTTTTGATGGTCTTTGCTGCAGCGATTAAGTTCAGGAGGACTTGAAAAATCAGCCATGGGGCGGGTGGGGGATGTGCCGTTGCCGGGATGCGGTCCTGTTCTGTGGTGCATCAGGCGCTGTCGCCTGCACAGGATGGTGAATTCATTGCACTAAGGCTTCTTGCAAAAAGGGTTTACACCTGGTTGGAAAACAGCATGAGTCCAGTTGACGCCGCACATAAGGCCATCACTTTGTTTGACCTGCGTGTCGATATCGGACTCATCATTTTAACCCGGAATGGATTTGCATCAAATGCCCGCAATGGCATGGCATGGTCGCATATGACGGAGAATAAATACCAATGACATTAAATCCTTTATTTCTGGGACGCCTGATTGCAATTGGCGGCAATGAAGACAAGGCAAGTAATTGATCGTACTCAAGCGGGTGGTTCTTGAAATCGGCAAAAAGATTACCAGGTCGGTATCATCACCACGGCAAGTGAAGATCCTGAACAGCGGGGCAAAGATTATCATAGAGTGTTTTCATCTCTTGGTGCGTCCAGGATAAGACATATTTAATATTAAAGAAAGAATCCAGGCAAATGACGAGAAAGTCAGCCGCAAAAATCACAGATCTTGACTTGATTTTCTTTACGGGTGGAACCAGTTACGGCTGACAACCATTATGGGAGGACAAAGGTACTTGATGCCATACAGGCGCGTCTGGAAAATGGCGCGCTTATCGCAGGCACCAGTGCCGGTGCTGCCGTGTTTTCCGATACCATGATTTATGAAGGCAAAAGTGAAGAAGGGCTGTTCAAAGGCAGTGTCCTGTCAACACCTGGATTTGGTTTTTGTGGATAATATCATTTTTGATACCCATTTTATGGCAAGGGGCCGTGTCGGGCGGTTGATTCAGATTGTCACCTCAATCCAGCCTGTATCGGTGTGGGTATTGGTGAAGGTCCGGGGTTGTTCTCAAGGAGACAGGTTGCCGAAATTGTGGGTACAGGCCAGGTGATTATTATTGATGGAAGCGGTATCGGGTATTCCAATATAATGAATATTAAGCCGGGAGAACCTATTGCCGTAGAAAACGTCCGCATTCATTCGTTAGTGGATGGATATGGATATGATTTCAAAAAAGACGGTTTCTTCCTTATAGCGTCGTAATGATTGAAGGGGGAATATATGATTGAGATTAAAGAGCAGGAAGCATTACGCGGCCCTAATAGACATACGCAGCATACCGCCATATTTATGGTCTGGATATTAAAGCCTATGAAAATCTGCCATCAGATAAAATAGACGGGTTTTCAGACCGATTGTTGACACTGATGCCAACACTTCAAGACACGGCTGTTCCATCGGGAAGCCTGGAGGCTTTATCCACACGGCTTCAGAGGAACCTGGGCCGGTCATATTATTGAACATATTGCCATTTCGAACTTCAATGTTTGGCCGGGATGAACATCGGATACGGCAAAACCCTGGATACATCACAAAAGGGGTTTACATTGTTGTCTTTCGATACATTGTGGAATCCGTGGGCTTAAAAGCGGCCAAAGTTGCCGTATCTCTGTTTGAAGCAGTTGCCCGGGAAAACCATTTCGATATCAAGCAGGCGTTGTCCGATCTCAGATTTTGCGGGAAGATCATATGCTTGGACCCACGACCTGGAGTATTGTCAAAGAGAGGCGGGCAGAGGGTTCCATTTATCGGCTGAACAAAGACAGCCATAATCCAGTTGGGTTATGGTGCGCATCAAAACAGATTCAAGCCTCAATCACCTGTCAGACCTCAGCCATTGCCGTGGAAACGGCTGACGAAAAAGACCCGAAAGTGAAAACCTATTTGAAAAGAGCTGGCATTCCGGTTTCCCAGGGGCGGTGGTATCTTCCGAGGAAGAGCACTCTTGGTTTTGAAAACCTTGGCACTGCCGTTGTTGTCAAGCCGGATGTGGAATCGCGGCAATGGGTCACGATTAATGTTACCGATCCTGAACAATTGAAGATGGCCTTTCCATGCGGCGTTTGCTTACCACCCGAAGTTATTGTCGAAAGAAGAATATGTCCAAAGGCGGCGACTTCCGTCTTCCTGGTCATCAACGGGAGAATTTATTGCTGCGACAAAGAGAACCACGGCCCATGTCTGGGGATGGAATATCACCATCCATGGTTGATTCAAATTGTTAACTCCGATCCCTTTGCGCGGTTTTGGACATGAAAAGGTGCTGACACAGATTGAAGTCGATGACATGACCCAAAGGCTTTTAGCCTTAAGAGAGGCCGTTCAATATATACGGTACCGGGTAAACAGGAGGTGGTCTATCACCAAGCCACTGCTAATCTCAGCCAGGGAGGACTGCCACAGATGTTACTGATGAGGTCAGCCCGGATATCCGTTTCATGGCTGAACGGGCCGCTTTCAGATCATCGGGCTGGTTGTGTGGGTGTTGATGTAACTGGCAAAAGACATTCCTGCCCCTTGAATCCTCTGGCCTTAAAGTGGTTGAAGTGAATGCCGCACCAGGTTTCAGGAATGCATCTTGAACCCACAAAAGGACAGCAGGAATGTTGCAAAGCCGTTTATTGAATGCTCTTCCCCATGGGTTATGAAAAAATTCCAGTTTTAGCCGTGACTGGAACAAATGGCAAACAACAACCTGCAAACTCATTGCCCTTACACTCAAATATTCAGGAAAAATGGTGAGCTGGCTTGCACTACCGGTGTTATAGTTGACGGAAAGCCAATTTTATCCGGAGTTACAGCGGCGGAGGGTGCCGGTGTGTCTCCAGGGAGCCATCAGTGAATCACATTGTCCTGGAAGTTGCCCGTGGGGGCATCGCAAGACGAGGTCTTGGCGTCAAAAAGTTGATGTGGGTGTTATTGCTGAACATTGGAACGGATCACCTGGGCAGTGACCAGGATAGAATCCCAGGAAGATCTGTGCATGATAAAATCCACTGTGATAGGGGTTGTCAAAAGAAGACAGGGTTTTCTGTTTTAAATGCAGATGACAGAAACAGCCATGACAATTCTGGATCGTGCCCGTGGAAATATTATTTTGGCTTTGCTGGACGTGTAAAAATTTAAAGCGCATGTCAAAAATGGAAGTCGCTGTTACGCTGGTCGACCGAAACGTCATTATCAGGGATAGTGAATTGGACCTCAATATTTGCACCCTTGAAGATACCCCATTACTTTCGACGGAATGATAGATTTTAATATTTCAAACACCCTTGCTGCGATAGCACTGCATGGTGTGAACATACCCATTGAACAGTTCAAATGGAATTATGACATTTTATCATAGAATCAAAACCCTGGCCGTAACTGAATTTAGTGGTTCAGAAATACAAAGTTCTATTGGATTACGGCCATAATCGGAATCTGCTCGTGCCATGCACGGAGTTATTGCCGCGACTTTCACCTGGAAGAAAGGTCGCCCTATGCCCATGGGACCGGGAACAGAACCACCGAACAGATCATTGACTACGGAAGAGCACTGGCTTTAGTATACGATTATATCCTGCTGACTGATTTTGATCCACGAAACAGACCCAGTGGAAACCCGGGCTTGGTTTATAGGGGATTGATTCAGGGGTGGTTTTAGGAAGAAAATATTGAAATTGTCGGAACCGGAAAAGGCTGTAAGTCTCTTTTCCAAGGGCACAACAAGGGGATCTTTTGAATTGTTCGGCCCAATGAACTTAGACCCGTTATGAGTCAAATCCTTGAAAAATATCGGACAATAGTGACGCATTAACCTGCAAAAGCAAAGGCAAGAATGCGAAAAACAGTATCAGTCCAATTAACCGAAAATATAGTTTCTTAAATATCCCAGAGGAACTTTTGGATCGGTTAGCTTGTAAATGATAGCTATCTCATAGCTCCTATAAAAAATCTCTATTTTGAGGAAAAGCAGACCCCCCAATGTGTAAAGTATTGCTGTCCAGATCTGATTTGCAAAAAAATCAGTACTGGCAGGTGTGATGTGGGGTGAAGACGGAGTTGCATATAATTATCCCTGTACGTAACAAATCTTGATTTTTCTCATTATTTCAAATACTTAGTTCATTTCAAATTGCTATATTTTTTCAGATTGTCAAGTCACTTTTTTATAATCACAGGTTCTATTGGCCATACTCTACAGTTCAAGGATAGGGCAATGCCCGCAGGGAGGCAACCTGAGCGCCGTACCTGGTAACTGAAGCATGGGGACGGTGTGTAATGCATCGTCCCTTTTGCGCTCTTTAGCGTAATGCGTCAAATCCCAGAGGGTTTGGGGGACAGAGTCCTACGTATAAATTGGCAAAAATCCTTATTGCACTGCAAAGTTTCCTTTTCACTTTTGGAGACTATCAGCAACAGTTATAGCTTTGAGGTTTCCGCTTGCCAGAATCCTCTCCAGCCCGAAGGTTTCTTTTTAACAAATTATCATCATGATAATAGCCTTTTCTCCATGCTTTGACCCTGCGCTGTAATGTCCTTAACTGCCCTTTAGAATATCGTCGGGATATTTTTGAAGTTCTAAAAGTATTAAAGTGGCTGTTTTCAGGATCATTCTCCAGCCAAGACCGTACTTCATCCCAGACATTTTCAAAAGGATCTTCCCTGGTTTTCCACCTGTGTTTGACACGCGGTTTTTTGTTTTTCTATGCAGCCTTTTATGATACAGAGTTTCAAGACCAAATGGTCATTGTTATTTTTCAACAATTCTTTCGGAGTTGATTCCAATTTAAATCCATATAGCGGCTGTTCTCTTCCTTTTCTGATGGTGAAGGCTGTTTTGCCAAAAGCACATGTTTCCACAAGGCATCCGAAGGCAGATTTGTTTTAACAGGCGGACCGGATCTAAGAGAATGATTTATCAGGAATCCAGCTTTTCAATTGCTGTAGTCTGCGGCGGTCCTCAAAACGATCATATCAAACTATCTGTCTTACAACAATACCGTTTTCTGTTCTACATAGCATTGATCGTTTTCAGCATATGCTCTTCCTCTCGTGAAGGTTATTTTCCTTTTCACAATATGAGTCAAATCGCATTGATAAAGTTGCTCCGTTGTCGGTATCGATCCCTAATATTGGAAAAGGTATTAATCGTTGAGCTTTATCCAGCGCGTGGACGGCAACAGAACCGCTGCGATATGGGTAAAGCCATGCATTCGACCCAGTGATGGCGAAATATCTGTTAAAACCAATTGTGTGAAGATTTCCTCACTCCATACTCCAGCCGCAATGTGCAGCAAATCAGCTTCAAAGAAGCCTGGTTCTTCATCTTCCCAATCGGTAAATGTTCTTATTGGGACCTGGTGTTTGAAGGCGTTTTCCTGGTTTGTCGTGCTCATGCTCGGCCATTATTTCTTTATTGGTTTCAAAATCCGATCCAATCGTTGCCGGGCTTATTGAGATAAGTTGGGAAAAGGGTTTCGTCATTAAGGTTGAGATGTCCATGCCTTTCCAATGCCGGCAGTCTATCAGAAATGGAGCGACCTTTTAGAAGCGATATAGTTTACTGCTGCCCGGAGGCAATTTTCAATGCTTCTTGTACGTCGTTATTATAAAATCTGGGGGCGCAGCTTTTTAATTTTCTTCACCACAGGTATTTGTTTGGAAGATAGTAAACGGATCGCATATTTACGTGAATATCCAGTGGCCAGAAATGAACTCGTTTAAAATAATTGATTTGCGTTTTCTTATTTTCTTCCCTGTATCGAAGGCGCAACAATAGCCAACAATTCTCTTTTTGCTTGAAAACTCATCAATGACCTCACAATCACAGCCTCCATATTTTTATAATCTGTTTTGGGTAACATTATTCGTGAGGCAATGAAACATCTGGGTTGTTTTTGGCGATTCAATGCGATGGGAAAAATATTTGTCGTTGATCAGGGATACCATAAATATTTAAAACCTAAAGATGAACGACATTGAAAACGGCAATTTGCTTTGTTGTTCCTCTACACAATCCAAGCCGGGCACACCACTTTACCGAGGTGGCCAAAATCAGCATGTCAGGGATGTTTTGAGGATCATTGAAGAGCGGTTAATGCAGGTATTCATCGGAAGAAGAAATGAAAAGGAATAATATGAAATCAATCACTCCGGTTCATGACGCATACGGATACAATTCCGTATTTTACCCCTTTCTGCTGATCCTCGTCCGGCTTAACCTGAGGTATCCACTTGGACTGTACATCTTTCTCCCGGAACTTATGGGAACAATATTTGTAGCTCACGCTTCAATCATCCCCTGTTTTCCTGGCGGTGTATGCTTCGTGCGGCATTCATCCTTGTTGCCTGCAACGTGGCATTGTCGGCCTTCGGCGCTTCCTTGGCCGGGCATTGCTCTGGCGCTGTTCGCGGCACTGTTCCTCGCCGCCATCAAAGGCCCGGTCGAGGAATTCGGCTGGCGAGGACTTGCGCCACTTTCCTGCAAAGGAAGTTCGCCCCCCTCTGGGCCGGACTGATTCTTGGCGCCATATGGGGGCTGTGGCATTTGCCTGCATTCCTGTTAGCGGAACCCAGCAGAGCGAGTGGTCGTTCACGGCATTCTTTACCGGATGCCTGACGATCAAGCGTCATTGCAACGGCACTATCCAACAGGTCTCATGGCAGCATCCTGCTGTCTGCATTCTTCCATTTTTTACTGATGAATCCGATCTTTCCTGATGCGCAACCCTACGATACGTACATGCTGATTATTGCTGCCATCCTGATCGTGTGATGGAACCGCAGGAATATGTTCACAAGGGAAGCCTCAGTCACTAAAATCATTCCAGGCCAGGGAAAAGCAACCGATGACTGAAAATGCCGTGCATACTGAAGGGAGTTCAGCTGCGCTTAGTTCCCGCCGGCTTTACGCCGTTACCGATTTTTCCTGCTCATGTATCACTATCCCATGGCTGAAACTTTCAAAAATCATTTATTTTCGGATATCATTAGAATTCAAAACTTGATATGGTCATTCAACTGATAAATTTAGATCAAATGACTCAACATGTTCAGGAAGTTGACCCGAATATGCTAACAGCCGAAAGGGAAAACCATCATGTATTTACTTGTGAACGTATTGGAGCAGACAGAACACCTCCCCGCCATTCTCGAAGAATTTGCCGGATTGAATATTAAGGGATCGACTGTGATCAACAGTACGGGTATGGGACGGGTCCTTATGCAAATCGGTGCAGCCACACCGGGCATCGAAGGGATTAAAAAAACATTGAGAAACATGGAACCATCAAATAAAATGATTTTCACTGTGGTTCGGGACAAAGAGACCCTTGAAAAAGCGATAGGTACCGTGAAATCTCTCTGCGGAGATCTTACTGAACCGGGAAAAGGGATATTGTTTGCACTTCCCTTGAGCTTTGTCGAAGGATTGCCTGATTGAGAGATGGAACGGCGAATCTGATCCATCATGTCCCGGTCTCCCGGAATGGTCATGGTTTCCTGCATGGCTTCATATTGATCCATGGACATCCGCACAGCCCTGGGAACCTTGTTCCGGGTAATGGCAACGGGGCTGCCGTCAGTCCCTGATCCGATCTTTCACTGCCCGGATGATGCCGGAACAGGCCTGGTTGGCATCTGCCACCAGGGCCACATCCGCCAGTTTCATCATGGTGGCGTTGGGATTTTTGTTCACGGCCACGATGAACTTTGCATCAGCCAGGGCCGCCGTGTGCTGGATGGCGCCGCTCACACCGAAGGAAAACAGCAGCTTCGGACGGATATGCTTGCCGGCCTGGCCTACCATGGCGTCTGAGGAAATCCAGTCCGCATACACCACGGGCCGGGTGGCGCCGACTTCCGCATTCAGCAGGGCTGCCAGATCAAACAGTTTTTTAAATTTCCCCTTGGATCCCATGCCCCGGCCGCCCGTGATGACAATGTCCGCGATTTCAATTTTCCGGGCCCGGACCGGGTGCAGTTCTGATTTCAGGCACCGGACTCTGGGTGCAGGCATGTGGCCCGGCAAAGAAATGGGGATTATCTCGCCTTTGGCATCATCGTCATGGGGCAGTTCCTGAAACGTACCGGGCCGGATGGTGGCCATCTGAGGCCGGGTATTCGGCGTGATGATTTTCGCGATCAGGTTACCGCCGAATGACGGGGCGATCTGCACCAATCGGCCTTTGTCATCGATGTCCAGGTCGATGCAGTCGGCCGTGAGCCCGGTATTCAGCTGTTTGGCCACCCTGGGGGCGATCTCCTGACCGAACCGGGTGGCACCGACAAGCAGGGTTTCGGGCTGGAACCGTCTGACCAGGGCAGACAGCAAAAACGCATAGGATTCCACATTATATATATTTAAAACCGGATCATCCGTGACATACACTTTTTGTGCGCCATGGGCGATATATTCCGCCACATATTCATCCACCCGATCCCCGAACACCACAGCACACACCACGGCATTAGTTTTTTTTGCCAGGTCCGTGGCCCGGGCCAGAATCTGAAGGGTCACCCGGCTCTGAAAATAATTTCTGTAATCGGCCCATACCCAGATCTGTTTTTCCATGTTCATTTATCCTCTTCATGATCATGGGTTTTCAAGTCTTTGCCCATGGCACTGGAAATAATTTTACCATAATCGTCAAACAGGGTATCCACCATTTTTTTCACGGCCCCGGTCAACACCCGGCCCTTTTTTTCAGTGACCGGGGAATACACATCCATAATTTTTGTGGGCGAGTGCTTCAGGGCGTTGAACGCGTGGTCCAGGCCCAGGGCCCGGCGGTTCATCACCTGAATATTACCGGTGTTGAATGCGGCTTCCACACCGCCCAAAGCCACATACCGGGGCGTGTACCGATCTGATTCTCCAGCATGGTCAATGGTCACCAGCCCGGGCAGGTCCATCTCCATGAGTTCCAGAAAATCATCCACATGCCGCTCCACGCGGATGCAGCCGTCAAGCAGTTCCAGACGCCGGGCATATCCGATGGCCGGAATGTCCAGATCTTCGGCCAGTTGCGGTCCGACCTGGGCGGTCTCACTGTCGCTGGACATGGACCCGCACAGAATCAGGCCGGCATCCGGGCAGTGATTTTTGATGAATTTTCCCAGAATCACGGCGGTCATGCAGGTGTCGGCCCCGGCCATGCACGGATCCGTGAGCAGCACGCCCCGGTCCGCGCCTAAGGCCCTGGCTTCATACAACACTTCTTCTGCCATGGGTGGGCCCATGGAAACGGCCGTGATTCTGACCGGTCCGGATGTGCGGTCCGCCTTTATCTGCAATGCCGCCTCCAACGCCCTTCGGGCTGCGGGATCCATCATGCCCTGGGCTGTTTCCCGCTTCAGGGTACCGGTTCTGGGATCCCAGGGCAGTTCAGAAACCATGGGAACCTGTTTGATGCACACAATAATATGTAACATGAAAATGCCTTTTGTCTGTGGGTTGCGCGAATCAGACCGGCCGGGTCAGCAGATCTCTGGCAATGACCATGCGCTGAATTTCACTGGTGCCCTCATAAATCTCTGTGACCTTGGCGTCCCTGAAATACCGCTCCACATCATATTCTTTGCTGTATCCGTATCCGCCGTGAATCTGCACGGCCAGATTCGTCACCGTACGGGCCGTGGTGCTGCAGTGAAGTTTGGCCATGGCAGCCTGGGCGGAAAAAGGCTGCCCTTTGTCTTTAAGAGCCGCGGCCCGGTGAACCAGGAGCCGGGACGCATCGATCTGAACCGCCATATCCGCCAGGTAATTCTGGATGGTCTGGAACCGGGAGATGGGCTGATTGAACTGCTGCCGGGCTTTGGCATAGGCCACGGATTCTTCGAACGCGGCCTGGGCGATACCCAGCGCCTGGGCCGCAACCCCAATGCGGCCCGTATCCAGGGCGGTCAACCCAATTTTCAAACCCTGTCCCGGTTTTCCCAGACAATGATCAGCTGCAATCCGGCAGTCTTCAAAAAACAGGGAAGCGACAGGGTTGGCCCGCATGCCGCACAGATCTTCAATTTCTCCGACACTGAATCCGGGGGTGTGGTTTTCAACGATAAAGACACTGGATCGGGCCGGGTCCATGTCTGATACGGCAAACACCAGAATCGTGCCGCAGATACCCCCATTGGTCACAAAAATTTTGGTGCCGTTGAGCACAAAGCCCTGTTCTGTTTCCTGGGCCACGGTCTCCACCCCGCCGGCATCGGAACCGGCATTGGCTTCGGTCAGACAAAACGCGCCGATACGCTCCCCTGCGGCCATGGGCGGCACAAACTGCTGCTGCTGTTCCCTTGTGCCGAACCGGAGGATCGGATAGATACCCACGCTGTTATGCACGGTGATACACAATCCCAGGGCGGCAGACACCCGGGAAATTTCCTCGATCACAATGGCATAGCTGATACTGTCCAGATCGGCACCGCCCAGGTGCATGGGTACCTGAAGCCCGAAATAATGCAGCGGTTTCATCTTTTCCATCAAATCGTCCGGAAATCCCGGGCCTTTGTCCATTTCCGCTGCCAGGGGCCGTATCTCGTTTTCAGCAAATTCCCGCACCGTCTTGCGGATGAGCTGATGTTTCATGCAGCGATTAAAATCCATACCCATTCCTTTGCTGTATGTTCCCGGAAAGGTTACGCCCCAAGGGCGGCTTCAAGGATGTTCCCGTAGTCGGTCTGCCCTAAATCCCTGGGATTGGATGCATTGGAGTTGTTCTTAAAAGACATGTCGGCAATCAGGGAAAACTGGTCAGATCCGATATCCAGGTCTCTGAAAGTTGGAATTTTAAGAGCCCTGGACAGGTCTTTGATTTTCTGGATGAACATTTTTGCCGCCTGGTCATCGGATACCGCATCAATGCCCGTGGTCCGGGCCAGGGCGGCCATTTTCCGGGTGCAGGCCGGCAGGTTGTAATCCAGAACATGGGGCAGGAACATGGCATTGGCTACCCCATGGGGGATATCATACAAAGCACCGATGGACTCGGAGATGCAGTGCACCGCCGTGACATCGGCATTGCCGAATGCCAGGCCGGCCACCATGGAACCGTACATGAGATCTTCTCTTTGCCGGGCATTATTCCGGATATCGGCAAATGCCTTTTCAATGGATCCCAGGATCAACCCCACGGCCTTTACTGCATGGGTATCGGTGATCAGGGTGGCCGGCTTTGCCAGATAAGCTTCCACGGCATGGGTCAACGCATCCAGGCCCGTGGCTGCAATCATGGGTGCAGGCAAAGTGGCGATCAGATCCGGATCCACGATGGAGACCGTTGGATACAGTTTGGGCCCCTTGATGCTCATCTTGAATCTGCGGTCCACATCCGTGATCACCGCTACCCAGGTGACTTCTGATCCGGTCCCGCAGGTGGTGGGAATGGCCACAAACGGCAAAGGATCCACTGCATATTTTTCTTTGCCTTCATAATCCTGAATATTTCCCGGATTGGTGGCCAGCAGGGCCAGGGCTTTTCCCGCATCCAGGGGACTGCCGCCTCCTAAGCCGATCACAAGATCCGGCTTTTGCTGCCGCAGTTCACCTGCGATTTTGTTGATGGTATCGGATTTGGGGTTGGCTTCGATGCCGTCAAATACCGGCATTTTGCCCAGCTGATCCAGTACCGGCGCAGCAAGCCCGGCTTTTACCACGCCCTTGTCCGTTACCAGGACCGGATTTTTCGCCGTAATCAGCGTTGAAAGTTCCTGGATCTGTCCGGGTCCGAAATACAAACGTGACGGCATATGATACTGCATGGATACCTCCCTGGATACAAATACAGGCAAAACAAAGACGGGTTTTTCCGCCTTTGTTTTGCCTGTGCTTTCCCTGTATATTGTTTATCGTTTATATGGTCTGTTTTTTGTCTGGCTGTCCCGGCTTTCTAAGCGAGATGTTCCGCCACCAGTTCAGCAATATCCCGGGTCTTGATATCTTCGTCCTTGTTGAGTTCCTTCATGCCGTCCTCGATCATGGTCAGGCAGAAGGGACAGCCCACGGCCACGGTTTCCGCATTTTCAGCCACGATCTCTTTAGACCGTTCCACATTGATGCGGGATCCGATGGTCTCTTCCATCCACATGCGGCCCCCGCCGGCCCCGCAGCAGAAACTTTCCGTGCCGTGGCGCGGCAGTTCGTTCAATCCCTGGCTGGACAGGGTGTTCAACACATTTCTGGGGGCATCGTAAATCTCGTTGTACCGGCCCAGATAGCAGGGATCATGGTAGGTGAGCATGCCTGCCAAAGATTTTTTCACCCGGATTTTGCCATCCGCAATGAGCTGATTGATGAACGCACTGTGATGAACCACCTCATAGTGCCCCCCCATCTGGGGATAGTCATGTTTGAGGGTATTCAGGCAGTGGGGGCAGGCCGCAATGATTTTTTTCACATTGTATCCGTTGAGCACCTCGATGTTTTCCGTGGCCATCATCTGATACATCATCTCGTTACCGGTCCTGCGGGCAAAATCACCCGTGCATTTTTCTTCCGTACCCAAGATGGCAAAATCAACTTTGGCGGCTTTCAGAATCTTCACCAGGGCTTTGGTCACCTTCTGGGTCCGGTCATCAAATGATCCGGCACATCCCACCCACAAGAGATACTCGGCATCCGGATGATCGGCCATGAGCTTGACATCCAGGCCCTCAGCCCAGTCAGCCCGCTTGTCATACCCGATACCCCAGGGGTTGCCGTTGCGCTCCAGGCCTTTGAAGGCCGTATTGAGCTCCTGGGGATATTCCCCCTGCATCAGGGTCTGTCCCTGGCGCATGGCAATGATCCGGGGCACATGTTCGATGGTCACCGGACACACCTGCTCACAGGCCCGGCAGGTGGTGCAGGCCCACAGGGTATCCAGGGCGATCACTTCTCCTACCAGGGCTTTTTCCGGTTTGAACACGGCCATCTTTTCCTTGGTTTTGGCATCTTTTTCCGCATCCCCGGTCAGGATTTTGGCCAGTTTTGCCCGAAGGATCAAATTGTCGGCATTGGCATAAAGTTCGGCTTTGAGGGTATCATTGAAATCATGCAGGTTCAGGGGCTTGTCCGTGACATAAGTGGGACACACCTCCTTGCACCGGCCGCACTCCGTACAGGTATACAGGTCCAGGCCCTGTTTCCAGTTGAGCTGGTGCAGGTGATTGACGCCTAAGGTTTCGTCTTCCCACACGGATTCATCCTCGAGATCCAGCAGCTTGATCTTGTCATGGGGATAATCCAGGCTTTTAAGGAATACGTTGGGTAAAGAGGTAATCACATGAAAATGTTTGCCCAGGGGCAGAAAATTCAGAAACGCCAGCTGGGTGATGATATGAATCCAGAACATCAGGCCCATGACCCGTTCCATACCCGTGGCGGAAAAACCGGAGATCACGTTGCCGGCCAGAACCGTCACCGGGGTCCAGAGAAACTCCTGGCCGAATGTCGGGTTGTTGAAATAGTGCAGGTCCCCGGGATTGCCGTATGAGGCGATCAAGTTGAACCGGGCCCCGTCATACAGCAGGTCCGAGATCATCAACACCCCGATCATGCCCAGAACCAGATATGCTTCCCAGGTGTTGTGGAGCCGGGGCGGCTTGACCACCAGGCGCCGGTAAAACGCCCAGATCACCATGATCAGAACCACCCCTTCCATGATATCCTTCAAAGCGATGTACAGGTATCCCAGAACAGAGGATTCCCCCAGCAAAGGCAGCTGGAACCCGTGGACATATCCTTCGCCGTACAGGGTGATGGAACGGATGATCAGAACACAGAATCCCCAGAAAATCAGGGCGTGCATGATACCGGATGCCCGTTCTTTTTTCCGGCCCACCAGGCGTTTCTGGCCCAGAGCAATGATCACCATGTTTTTGAGCCGGTCTTTGATCCGGTTGAACCGGTCCGTCGGCTCCAGGGCCATGAGCAAAAGGATTCTCTGATACATGGTCCTGGCAAAAATGCCCAGGCCCACCACTAGCAAAAGGGTCATGAACAACGGACTCATATCTACCTCATGTACAAATTTCTAAGGTTCAGGGTTGCGGGCTGTTACGCCCGGATTTTTTTTATTTCTTCTTTCAGCAATGGTACCACATCAAAAAGGTCCCCGACAATCCCAAAATCCGCCACATTGAAAATCGGCGCTTCCGGGTCCTTGTTCACGGCCAGGATCACCTTGGACCCGTTCATGCCCGCCAGATGCTGAATCGCTCCGGAAATACCCACGGCAATATACAGGGACGGGGCCACGATTTTTCCGGTCTGACCCACCTGCTTGTTGTGGGCCATCAGCCCGGCATCCACCATGGCCCGGGAAGAGCCGAATCCGGCAGCCAGATCATCGGCCAGGTCCTTGACCATATCCACCCCGGCCTGATCCCTGGCACCGCGTCCCACGGACACCACGATATCCGCATCCGTCAGATCGATTTCACCGGATGCATCGGAAATCAGCTCCTTGATTTTTGCACGGGTATCGGTTTCCGGGGGATCCAGGGCGACCACGTTTTCTTTGCCCGCAATTTCCGGGTCCGCCTCAAACGCACCGGCCCGGACCACAGCCACCAGTTTGGGGGCGTTGACCTTCACCTTTTGCAGCACCTTGTTGGCAATGGCGGGACGAATGATCTGAACCGCATCCCCGTCAATGGTCACGTCAATAATTTCCGTGGCACAGGCGGCTTCCAGCTGCACGGCCACCCGGGGAGCGACCGCCTTGCCGGTTTCAGAAAACCCGAACCACACCATATCGGCGTTGAATTCATTGGCCGCCTTGACAACGGCTGCGGCAAACGGGTTGGCGGAAAAAATCTCCAGGGAGGCATCCTCCACGATATACTGGGTATCGGATCCGGCTGCCGCCAGCTGATCCGCCAGATCCTTCACCTGGGCGCCCACGGCCACAACAGCGGTATCCGCCCCCAAAGCCCGGGCCCTGGACAACAGTTCGGCAGTGCTCCCTTTGAGCTCCCCCTGTTTAATATCTGCAACTACAAGTATATTTGTCATGGTCTTTATCCTTCACGATTGATATGGGGTTTATAACACCTTGGCTTCATTCACCAGCAGATCCACCACCTTGGCAGTGACTTCAGCGGGCTCACCTTCGAATTTCTGTCCGCCTTTGCGTTTTTCCGTGGGCATGAATTCCACGATCTCGGATGTCGGGGCGGTTCCCCCCACGTCTTCAAAAGATGTCCCCAGCCCGGCCAGGTCCATGACATTGATCTTTTTCTTCTTGGCCATCATGATGCCCCGCATGGCCGGCAGACGGGGTTCATTGATACCATCGCTCACCGTGATCACGGCCGGCAGGGTCACATCGAGAATTTCCGTGCCTGCATCCCCCAGTCGGGATACCTGGATATGGGAGTCATCCGTGACCTCGATCTTGATCACATTGCTGACGCAGGGAATGTTCAAAAATTGAGCCAGCATGATACCGGCCTGTCCCGCATCCGTGTCCTGGGCCTGCTTGCCCGTGATCACCAGATCATAGTCCCCTGCTTCATAGACTTTCTGAAGCACTCTGGCAAAGGTGGGAGAATCCGCTTTTGCCAGGGCCGGATCATCGATGTGGATCGCATTGTCGATGCCCATGGCATAGCATTTTCGAATGATATCGGTATTGTCCCCACTGCCCAGAGATACCAGCGTGGTGTCCGCCTTGTGGGATTCCTTGAGCTGAACCGCGGCTTCCACGGCATTCTCATCCCAGGCATTGATCACATACTGCAACCCTTTGTCCAGAATAGCGCCGTTCTCCACATGGATATTCAACTCCACGTCAACGACTTTTTTCACAGTTGTCAAGATTTTCAATGGTTCCTCCTCAGTATTTAAATCAGATTCGGGGGTAAGTCCTCCCAGGCTTCAGGAGATTCCCCGCATGTAATTGCTGTTGTGAATAAAACGGTGCTCACCGCATACCACCATGATCTGGTCTTCTCCGACAGGAAACGCCAGAGTCATGTTCAATGATTTTCCCATGGTCGCTGCCAGGGCCGTGGGCCGGGAATTGGAAATAATCACCGGAATCCGGGCCCGGGCCGCTTTCTGAACCAGTTCATAGCTGATCCGGGATGACAAAACCAGAATCCGGGCCCGGTCCAGGGTATGATCCAGAAACGCTTTGCCCACGGCCTTGTCCAGACCGTTGTGTCGGCCGACATCTTCGGCAAACGCCAGGGTCTCTCCATCAGGGCCGAACAGCAGGGCGGCATGGGATCCCCGGGTCCGCTGGTAGAATTTCTGATTTTTGGACAGAGCGGCAATACAGGTCATGGCCCGGTCCAGGGACAGCTTGAATCCGTCCGGGGCCGGCTGCACCGAAGACTGAATGTCTTTGAGCATCTCTTTGCCGCAGATACCGCAGCTGGTCTGGCTGACAAAGCTTTTTCGCTTGAGCAGATGATTGATCTTATTTTTGCGCGCTTCCGTCAGCCAGATATCGATGACATTGGGATCCAGGTTGACATCATATCCGATGGTCCGGATATCTTCCGGCCGGTTCACCAGGCCCTCCCCCAGACAGAACCCGGCCGCATGCCAGATTTCATTGCCCGGGGTCCGCATCACCACGGAATAGGGGTGGTCCTCGATGCGGATCAAAAAAGGCTCTTCCCCGATCAGATCCATGGAAATGGGATCACAGGTGTCAGTACTGCATTCAAACACCCTGAACTGCTGGGTATGTCTTTTTTTGATATCCACCCTTTTTCCGATCCTTTTGTCCTGGATTATCGTCATAAAATAATTTTTCATTTTACCTGGTTTCCATCAAAAAGTCCATGCTTATGCACCAGGAAACACACGGTCCATTCATTCCTGCCGGCCACCCATCCATTTCAGGCCTTCATCGCTATTGAATTTTCTTACCACGAAGAACACGAAGTACACGAAGAAATAGTCTTTTCGTATACTTCGTGTTCTTCGTGGTTTTAAACAATCAAATCAAAGTAATTTCATCCTGATATTCTGCACAACTTGCCGCATTTTTGAATCAACTGGTTATCAATTATGCCCTGCACCCGGAAACGTCATGGCCTGGGCATAGACAAATGCGGCCTGGAGATAGGAGGTGGGACACAAGGGAAAGCACTCCTTGCAGTCATTGCAGTATTGGGCCGCAATTTCCGGTACAAAACTGATCTCTTTGTTGATGCCCCGGTCCACGAATCCGATGGCGTTTTTCTGGGCCACTTCCGCACAATACCGCACGCACAGGCCGCAGTGGATGCAAAAAGAAGGATCGCTTTCATACCGGTTGGGGTCTGCCCCGTAAACTTTGGCCAGTTCTACCAACTGAGGCGCATCCGGTGCATGGGCCATGAGCAGCTCAAGAATGGTTTTACGCAGCCGGTCCACTTTTTCAGACCGGGTTCTGACAATGATGCCGCTGGCTGCCGGGAATACGCAGGACACCACATACTTGGTCCAGCCCCGGTCCTCCACTTCCACGATACACAGCCGGCAGCCGCCGAACGGCTCCAGTTTTTCATGATGGCACAAAGTGGGGATATAGATCCCGTGTTTCCGGGCCACTTCCAGAACCGTCATGCCCGGAACCGCTGTCACGGTCTGTCCATCGATTTCAAATTGTATGTCACCCATGATGGCCTATCCTTTCTCTTTCGTTTTTTTCCGGATGGTGCGCTCTTCTTCGGGCACGGGGTCCGGCACGGGGTCTCCCGACAGTTTGACCACGGAAGAAAATTTCGGCGGACACACCTCAAAACAGGTGCCGCACCGGGTGCATTTATCCTGATCAATGATGTGGATCAGGTTCTTGTCTCCGTTTATTGCATCAGCCGGGCACTGCTTGCGGCAGGTACCGCAGCCCGTGCACCTGTCCGGATCGATGTAGAAACTGATCAATTGTTTGCAGGACAGGGCCGGACACCGTTTTTCGTTGATATGTGCCTTATATTCTTCTCTCTGAAATATTTCAACGTACGGTGGATTGCCCTTTTTCCCAGTAGGAGCGCGACAAGGACGCTTCCACAGCGGTTTCCGCCAGTTCCTCCAGCAGCTCGGATATCGCCTTGTTTACCCTGCCTTTGGTGATATTGGTCAAAAATCCGGGTACTGGCGCAGCCCTCTTCTGTAGGGCACGCACTTGCCGCAGGATTCATCCGTGGAGAAACGCGAGCGAAATATCTGGCCACGTCCACCATGCAGGTGCAAGGCGTCTTCGTCCATGACGATCATGCCGCCGGATCCCATCATGAATCGGGCCTTAGAGTCGGGCGAAAGTCAAACCCCACCTAGTCCAGCAGGTGTTCCGGGATACAGCCTTCGGAGGGTCCAGTTCGTCTGAATGGCCTTAAATTTCTTGTTGTTGGGGATCCCGCCGCCTATATCATAGATGATTTCCCCGTAATGTCATGCCCATGGGCACTTCCACCAGACTGGTGTTGGTGATTTTCCACCAGGGAAAAGATCTTGGTGCCTTTGGAGCTGTCCGTGCCTACGGAGGTGAACCAGTCCGCCCCTTTGTCGATGATCATGTGGATGTTGGCCCAGGTTTCCACGTTATTGAGCACGGATGGCCGTTCCTACAAACCTTTGACATTGGACCGGGACATACTTGGGCCGGGGTTCCTCCGGCCTTGCCTCTCCAGAGACGTCATCAGGGCCGTGGATTCTCCGCACACAAACGCCCCGGCCCCCTTGGTGCAGATCACCGGAAGTCAAAGCCGGACCCCGAATGTTCTCTCCCAGAAGCCCGTAATGTTCCGCCTGCTGGATGGCCAGATGAATGTTTTTCAGGCCAGCGGATATTCCTGGCGCACATGCGGTAGCCTTCATGGGCTGACGGCATATCCGCCTAAAATCAGTCCAAATGGCTCATTTACAAGACATTGATCATGGATGGCCCGGTCCATGAACGCGCCGGGATCACCTTCATCCGCATTCACGATCACATATTTGATGGGCTCTTCCGCATTTCTGGACCCTTCCCATTTTCGGCCGGCCGGAAACCCGGCCCCGCCCCGGCCCCGGATATTGGATTTTTTCACCTCTTCCAGTACTTCCAGATCGGTCATCTGACCCAGGGCCTTTGCCAGGGCCGCATATCCGCCCAAAGCCAGGTAATCTTCAATGCGCTTGGAATCGATTTTGATGTTGTTGCATAACACCGTGCGCTGCTGGGACCGATAAAACGGAATATCCGATTCTTTGACGGCCCGCTCCCCTGTGGCAGGATCCTTAAAGCACAACCGTTCCACCACCTGTTTGTTTTCAATGGTCTGTGCCACGATCTCGGGCACATCTTTGGCCTGCACCTGAAGATAACAGATCTCTTCGGGATAGATCACCACCACGGGGCCCTGTTCACAGAATCCCGGGCATCCCGTCCCTTTGGTGGACACTGTGGCGGACAACCCTTTTGCCTCGATCTCCTTTTCAAATGCGGCAATGACTTCATCCGCACCCGATGCCACACACCCGGCACCCGCACAAATGGACACACAGGGGCTGTCAGGATCTCTTCGGGACAATATCTCCTGCCGAAAACTTTCCAACGCTTCCGGCGTTTCTAACCGTGCCATAATTTTCCCCTATTCATATGTTTTCAAGGCTTTGGACGCCTTGACCGGTGACATTTTTCCATGAACCTTGCCGTCCACTTCCATCACAGGCCCCAGGGCACAGCACCCCAGACAGTTGACCGTCTCCAGGCTGAATTTCAGATCCAGATCCGTCTCTCCGGGCTTGATGCCCGTGGCTTCCTCCACCGTATCCAGAATCCGGGTGGCGCCTCTGACATGACAGGCCGTGCCCACACAGATATGCACTTTGTGCCGTCCCTTGGGTACCAGACTGAATGCCTTGTAAAATGTGGCGATATGCTGAATCCGGGTCATGGGAACGGACAGTTTTTCACTGACCCGGGCCAGGGCCTGTTTGGAAAGCCAGTTGTTCTCGCTTTGAATGTCCAGCATGATCTGGAGCAGATTGCTGGCCTCTCCATGGTGCTTCTCGATTATCTGATCTATTTTTTCAATTTCCATCGGATGCTTCCCACAAAATTAAGTTAGGTTATGCCCTGGCCAGTGCGTAACAATTACTGGCCGTATCATATTTGACCATACCGTGACGGGAAGAGGTGATCATATGACGGGACACCTCGGACGGGTTCAACCCCAGCTGCCCGGAGATATCACCGGTGGACAGCGGTTTCTCCTTTAACAGCAGCAGAATCTGGCTCACGGCCAGTTTGTCCGTGAGCATCCGGTCAAACAGGTCATCCGTGTCCGGGCTGCTGAAAAATGCCTGATAGGCTTTTTTGGATTTCAGGGGCACCCGCAGTTTTTCTCTTTCCGCCAGGCGGATGAACGGCACCAGATTTCTGGCGGCCCTCAGCTTGAACTTCACCGTGTCCGGGTCCAGGCCTTCGCTGGATCCCAAAGGGCCTATTTCCGTGATCTGCCGGCTGAATTCATCCGTATACTGTGCCAGCAGATGGCCGTCAGCCCCGGACATGAAATCGGTTCTCAGCCGGTCCGGGTTGAGCCCGATATGGGTCAATATTCGTTTGGCGATATAGGTGTTGGCATAGGCATCGTAATTGCCGTGGGTGACATAGTTGCATTCATCGAGTTTGCATCCGCCGATGAACACCCCGTCGTGACCGTTGGAAAACGCCCGGAAGATA
>JAGYOW010000169.1 GCA_018399285.1 Desulfotignum sp. | reverse complement strand
TGTCCGGCGTCACCACTTTCTCCACCGGCGTTTCCGGTGATGCAGCTGCCTTTTTTTCCGGGTTCTTTTTTGGTTTGGATTTTTTTGAACTGACAGGTTTTCCTTGTTGGTTGGTCTTTTTGGCATGCCGCCGTTCCCTGGCCTTTTTGGTTTTACATTTCTTGCAGACGCCTTCAAACCCGTCCTTTGTATTTTTTGACCGGTAGAAATAATGATCTGCCTCATTCATGTAACACATAAAATGACAGTCAACGTCCGAACAGGTTTTGGTTTCCATAAACGTGTTCGCCTTTTCAGTTGAACCGGTTTCTTTCGGCTCCTGGCCGGCTTCCTGATCCGCCGGGATCCCGGCAGGGCCGTTATCCAATGATGTGGTATCCGTTGCCATAAACTTCTCCTTTCTGTTTGCTGCCGCGAGTTTGTTATTTTCATACTGGTCGTCATCCGCACCCATCAGCTTTGTTTTCAAATGCTTGTATTTTTTCATGACCGCCTTACCCTGGGCACAGTCGCTGCACTTCGGGTCTCCCGGTATCTTGTTGTACATCCAGACCGGGGGATTGTCCTGGTTCCGCTGCTGCCGAAGCATACACCCGGTGATGGAGATCGGACACTGGTGAGTTTCACAGAATATCTGGTTGACCAGCTTTGCCATCAGGTGCTTTCCTTTCTGCTTGCCCCGCCATCGTCCCCGGACCCATCCGCCCCCGATTCCTGCTCATCGTCTCTGTCCTCAAAAATCACTTGGAACACCTTGGTGGTGGCATAGGTGTTCAACTGCTCATCCAGCCCGTCATTCAACGCCGCCAGAAAATCCGCCGTCCGATCCGGTTTCCCGCCCACAATCGCAATCCACTCCCGGGCCTTGACATTGAACAGATGCCGGAACCCGGATTCCAGCACCGCGGCCCTGGCCGCCAGCTCGGATTCAAACTCCGCCCGGGGGATATACTTTCCCTGCTCCCTTTCCAGGTCAAACGTTTTGCGCTGCCGGTCGATCTTCTGGATTTTGATGGCTTCCAACAGCTTGGTGGCCTGAAGGTTTTTCAGATCCCCTTTATTGGCACCGACCTTTTCCAGATGCTTTTCCGCATACTCCCACGCCGCGATGGCAGACACCGACTTGTTCCCGGACCCGTCCGTCTGCGCCTGGATCTTGCCGTTCTCCGCATCCCGATAAATCTTGGACTTGGACACCTTGTATCCCTGCTCGATCAGGTAGTCCTTGACCTGCAACAGGCTGGTGAATATTTTCTGATCTTCGGTCATTACGCCCCCGCCTTTTCCGCATGCACCACCCGGCAGTTGTCCCCGGTGATCACGTCATCCGGGTGATACATGCGCAGATACCAGTGCACCTCGTCATCCCCCATGAACAGATCCTTGATCCGGTTCCGGATGGTCTTGTTGCGAAGCCCGTTGAAATCGATTTCCGCCAGGGTCTCCGTGGCCGTCAGGGTCACCGGGTATTTTTTGAGCAGATACGACAGCTCCTGGATCGGGGCCATGCCCGCCGGCGGCAGATACTGTTCATCCTGGGCCAGCTCCATGGTCACGGCCGGCGGCAGCCCGGACCGGATCCACGCCTTGATGTCCACGCCCTTTTCAAACGCCTCGCCCGGGTCCTTGCCCTGGGGCACCGGCCACCGCCTCGCCTGGGGAAAGTGATCCAGCCACCACTTGGCCGCCTTGCCCCCGGCCAGATTGTCATCCCCGAAATCCAGGGCCACCAGGATGCGCACCGCCCCTTGCAGATGCCAGTAG
>JAGYOW010000168.1 GCA_018399285.1 Desulfotignum sp. | reverse complement strand
CATGCATCACCTCGTCTGAATCGATCAGAACCAGCTTTGACACCGTCATTTTGTTTTCCGTCAGGGTGCCGGTCTTGTCCGCGCAGATGATGCTGGTTGAACCTAAGGTTTCCACCGCAGAAAGCCGGTTAACCAGCGCATTTTTTTTGGCCATCCGCCACATCCCCCTGGCCAGTGCTATGGTGGCCACGATGGGTAGCCCCTCCGGGATGGCTGCAACTGCCAGTGCGACAGATGTTTTGAAAATTACCACCAGATCTTTACCGGCCAGCACGCCTGTCACCCCTATCAATACGGCAATACCCAGGGTGACCCAGATCAGTTTCTGACCCAGGCTGTTCAGCCGCTTTTCCAGAGGAGTCAGGGCTTCTTCCTGGGCGCCCTGAGCCAGCCGTGAAATATGCCCCAGCTGGGTGGACATGCCCGTGGATACCACCACGCCTTTTCCTGATCCCTGGGTCAGGGCAGTGCCGTTGAAAAGCATGTTGTTTCGCTCGGCAAGGGGTGTGTCCCCGGCCAGGGCCGCCACATCCTTATCCACCGGCACAGACTCTCCGGTCAAGGCGGATTCATCGGCTTTGATCCGGTTGGCCTCAATCAGCCTGAGATCTGCCGGGATCAGATCTCCGCCTTCCAGAACCACAATATCACCGGGAACCAGTTTGGCGGCATCAATTTTTTGTATCTTTGCCTGGCGCAGCACCTTGGTATGCATCCGGGTCATCTGCTGTAATGCTTCCATGGACCGCATGGCACGCAGTTCGGTTCCAAACCCGATGAACACATTGACAATCAAAGCCACCAGAATGGCGATCCCTTCCAGAAACTGCCCGAGCATAAAAGATACCCCTGCAGCCACAGCCAGAAGTAATACAATGAGATTCTTGATCTGGGCAGTAAATATCTTCCATGCGGAACGTTGTTTGGTCGCTTCAATCCGGTTGGGACCATATTTTTGCAAACGTTTGCGGGCTTGTTTTGGGTTCAGCCCGTCATCAGACTGTGAATCAAGGTGTTCAACCGTCTCCGTCGCTCCAAGCATCCAGGGCGATTTATCATCCAGGGCCGGATATTCTGTATCTTTATTTTCCATAATTTAGCTTTATTTATTTGCATCAAATTCGTTTACAGATTTTGCCCATGCATCGCTGAGTGCTTCATAAGCGTTTGAAAACCCTTTTTTCATTTCCTTCCATGCATCAATGGAACTGGTTTTCATACTGCCGTACCACTCAGCTACCTGGTTGCGCTGTTTGCGCAGCGTCTTGAGGTTTTCACGGGTTTTTTCACGGGCGGCCCTGTTCATTGTATCCCAGTTATTTTGAATATCTGTTTCCAGTTCATCAATGCGTTGATCCAGTTTATCCAAAGCCTTTCCGGTTTGCTGCACCGCCTCGTCACGCTGATCAGCCGTATAGTCTTTTAATGTTTCAATTAAATCCTGAGTTTCCTGCTTAACAGCATTGATCGAGGTTTGGTTCTCCGATGTGTTGGCAAAACCCGCCGGCATTGTTACAAACATGACCATTAAACCCCACACACATATTGCGCTGCTTATTTTTGCATACATCATTTGTCTTCTCCTTGTTGTATTTATGTTGTCTGGCATTTTAATTGAAAATTGAAATCAGTTTTGTTCCATTTCGGCCACGCGCCTTATGACCTGGAGGACACTGTCGGGCTGCAGCGAGATGGAATCGATACCAGCTTCCACCAGAAAGGCGGCAAACTCGGTGTCATTGCTGGGTGCTTCCCCGCAGATCCCCACCTTGCGGCCGGCCTTGTGCGCGGCTTCAATGAGCATGCGGATCAATAT
>JAGYOW010000167.1 GCA_018399285.1 Desulfotignum sp. | reverse complement strand
CTGCAATACCAGCATTACCTGACCAAACACCGCCGCCGCCGGGACCTGAACCGGATCATCCTGCTCACCCCCAACGAGGGGTTGAGCCATCAGCATCTCAGGGAGCTGGCCGCTGCGGGCATTCATGCGGAACTGTTCGATAAAAACGGCCGGGGACTGTTTGCCGGCAGGGCCGTGGAGATCATCGACATCAACAAGCTCCGGGATGTCATGGGGGACAAGACCGTTGCCGTGGATGCCTTTGAAGACAACAACCTGGTGCTGATCGACGAAGGCCACCGGGGGGCCAGTTCAGGCGACAAAGGGACCTGGATGCGGTTCCGCAATGCATTGTGCGAAAAAGGGTTTTCCTTTGAGTATTCCGCCACATTCGGCCAGGCCGTGAAAGGCAGCCGGCAGTTGTCCGATCTGTACAGCCGGTGCGTGCTGTTTGATTATTCCTATAAATATTTCCATGAAGACGGCTATGGCAAGGAATACCAGATTCTGAACCTGGACACACAGACCCAGGAAAACGCCATGGATGTTTATTTAGTGCCCTGCACGTGGAGAACCTCAAGGGTGTCACGGGTGAGATCGCCTTGCGGGTGGGGGACAACGAACCGTTCGGGGTGATCAACGTGGGAGATGACACCAAACTGTGCCGGCTGTGCGAGGGGGAACCGCACCTGGTGGTGGGAGAGCGGGATTTCGAGACATCCCTGTTCAAGGCGATCAACGAACCACAGTCCTCTGTCAACCTGCTCATCGGTTCCAAAAAATTCACGGAAGGCTGGAACAGCTGGCGGGTCAGCACCATGGGGCTGATGAATGTCGGAAGAACCGAAGGGGCACAGATCATCCAGCTGTTCGGGCGCGGGGTTCGCCTGAAAGGGTATGAGCGGAGCCTGAAACGCAGCAACCGGGTGCATATTCCCGATGAGGTGGTCCGGCCGCCGTATCTGGGCACCCTGGAGACCCTGAACATCTTTGGCATCAAGGCCGACTACATGGCCCAGTTCCGGGAGTTTCTGGCAGAAGAAGGCCTGCCCGCAAATGAGGAGCGGATCGCGTTTTTCCTGCCCGTGATCCGCAACCTGGGCAGCAAAAAGCTCAAGACGATCCGGTTGAAAAAGACCATCAACGGCGTGAGCACCGAGTCCGGCGATGCCTTTAAAAAACTGGGGCCGGTCCCCGGGCTGGCACCCCCTGATCCCGGCAAAGAGCCGGCCACGCGCTATTTGCAGAAAAATCCCGTGGTATTGAACTGGTATCCCAAGATTCAGGCGCTGCGGTCCACGGGCGCAGGCGCAACCGACAAGCAGGGCCGGCCCAACCAGGGCAGGCTGACCCGGGAACATATTGCGTTTCTGGACCTGGATGCCCTGTATTTTGAATTGCAGCGCTTCAAGGCCGAGCGGGCCTGGCACAACCTGAACCTGCCCCGGGGGACGTTGGCAGACCTGTTGGCGGACACCACCTGGTACCGGCTGCTGATCCCGGAAAGCGAGCTGGCATTTGATGCCTTTGAAAAGATCCATTTGTGGCAGGAACTGGCTGAAGCGCTGCTCAAGAAATATTGTGAACGCTATTATTTTTTCCGGAAAAAAGAGTGGGAGCTGCCCCACCTGGAATACCGGCTTCTGGATGGGACTGATCCCAATTTTCCCCAGGCCGGCGAGGCGTTTCCCGATGGATCCTACCGGATTCTGGTGGAAGAATCCCGGACCGAGATTATCGAAAAGCTCAAGGAACTCAAGGGGATTATCGATTCCGGCAAGCTGACACCCTGGCGGTTTGCCGGGCTGCGCGCCATTCCGTTCGGCCGGCATTTATACGAACCGCTGC
>JAGYOW010000166.1 GCA_018399285.1 Desulfotignum sp. | reverse complement strand
TTGGTTCGCATACAATTTAACTTTCAAATTCAGATTAAAAAAGAGGGAAAGAAGCATTTTTACCCGAAATCCTTTCTGGTAAAGAGATTTCGAGAAAAAAGTAAGAACAATTTTTGACAAAAGTTATTTATAAAAAAGGAAAAAACATGGATGAGTTAAGCGTGATTATTCTGGCAGCGGGCAAGGGGACCCGGATGAAATCGGATCTTCCTAAAGTACTTCACCCGGTGGCGGGAAAACCCATGATTCTGCATGTGATTTCCTGTGCCAGACAAGTGATTTCCGATCTTCATATCCATGTAGTGGTGGGACATCAGGCCCGGAAAGTACAGCAGGTCGTTACTGCCTTTTATCATGTGAACTTTAGCCTGCAAAAAGCACTGCTTGGAACCGGAGATGCTGTTAAATGTGCGATGCCGGCCCTTGCTCAGGGGGTAAAAGATGTTGTGATCCTGTACGGTGATGTGCCTTTGATACAACCAGAAACTGTGGCGGATCTGGTGACAACCCATCGAACGTCTTGTGCAGAAGTGACGATTCTGGCGGCGGATATGGATAATCCGTCCGGATATGGGCGTATTATCTGTGATCCGCTGAATCACGTTATTGCCATTCGCGAGGAACCCGATGCAAGTGACGAGGAAAAGAAAATCCATCGTGTCAATACGGGTATTTACTGTTTCAACCGGCAGTTTTTGTCTCGGGCCCTGGATCAGTTGAAGCCGGATAATCATCAGGCTGAGTATTATTTGACGGATGTGGTGGGTATTGCCTGCAAAAACAATGATAAAGTAGCTGTGAAACTTTTGAAAGATCCCGGACAGGTTCGGGGGGTAAATACCGTGGATGATCTTGAAAAAACAAGGGATTTTTATGGTTTTAAACAAAATGAATTGCCTTGACTTTGACAGGAGATTTGATCTATACTGATTTAAAATTAACCATCGTAGGATTATAATTTTGGGGAATGATCAGATACATAGTACGTTTGATGAAATCGACAAAAAAGTCGATAAACTGCTGGAACGCTGTCGGTCTTTACAACTGGAGAATCAGGATCTGACTTTACGGATAAAACACCTGGAATCAGATTTGGAACAGAAAATTCAGACGGAAGCACAGACATCTGAGCAGGAGGCAGTGATTCAATCGAAAATAGACGGGCTTCTTACTAAGCTGGACAGTTTTATCCAGTCGGAATGAGTCTGAATAGATTCGGGCCGATGATACAGTTTCGATAGAGGGATTTCATTGGATGAAATTATCAAAATTGATCTTTTTGGGGAAGAGTTCAGATTTAAACCGGATGATCAGGTTAAAGATCCGAATAAGATCGTCCAGTATTTAATGGATTATATCCAAGAGGCAGAAAGCATGGTTCCAAATAAAAATTCAGGAAGAAACAGAATGGCCATTTTGCTTCTTGCAGCCATGAACCTGACCAGAGATTTTCATGAGTTGAAAATACAGCATACTGAACTTGAGAAAGACATGGAGAATAAAATTTCATCTTTGATGAAAAAAATTGATAAAGGGTTGTAATGAGAAACAGTTGGATTTGTGATCAAGCAATAGACCCCCTGCAATGTGCGTGATTGTATGATAGACTTTGTCCTAACGCATATAAAAAAGGGAATTCACACTGATACCGGTGTGCAGGTTCCTCGTCAGTAAGGAAAAGCCTGAAGGTATTATTGAATGCCCACTTTTGAACCAATGGTTCAAAGCCTTTAACGCAACACGGCAATTTGCGGGGGCAACTGTTTTTTGCAACATTTTTCCGATCCCGCCTCTTTTGAAGTTCCATTCCAAAGTTATAATCTGTTGAACGATT
>JAGYOW010000165.1 GCA_018399285.1 Desulfotignum sp. | reverse complement strand
TGATTTTTATCCTGGGGTCCAGTCCGGTGCCGGCCATGATCGCCGTGGCGTTCCACACGGCCGGGGCCCTGGGAAAACTGTTTTCTGAAGTGAATGAAAATGCCGATGCAGATCCTGTGGAAGGGCTGGCATCCTGCGGTGCCACCTGGCTGCAGCGCATGCGGTACGGGGTCCTCCCCCAGGTACTGCCCAATTATCTGAGCTATTTTATGCTGCGGTTTGAAATCAATGTGCGGGCATCGGCCATTCTGGGGTTTGTCGGGGCAGGGGGCATCGGCATGGAACTGCGGCGCACCATCGGCTGGGGCAAAGGGGCCGGCCATGAGACCGCGGCCCTGTTCATGCTGCTGATTCTGTCCATTTTTGTTATCGACCAAATGTCCTCTTTTATCCGCCGGCGCCTGGTGACCGGCAGGGATTCAGAATAGAAAGGAACCCCATGACATCATCCACCCTGGCCATACAGCCGCCGGCCCCGGCCGCCGGATCTTCGGCCGTGTTTTCCAGAATCCGCCGCAACAGCCTGATGGTCATGGCAGGGATTGGGCTGACAGTCCTGTATTTGCTGTACACCTTCATCTCTTTTGATATCTGGGAACTGATCAGCAGGTCCCAGCCCCAGCGGGCGGTGCTGCTGGCCACCGATGCCGTGGCCCACAAGGTCCATGTCACCAAAACCATCAGAGGGGCCGGCGGTCTTTCCATTGCAGTGGAAGGCGAGCGCACCGCCACCTATGAAAACCCCCCCGGGTGGGTGACCGTGGCCGATGACCTGACCCGGGTGGATCTGGCCCGGGGATACCAGGTGGATATTTACGATACCCATGTGGTATTTCAGATACCGGACATAGGTCCGGTCCACGTCCGGATAACGGATGCGGGCATCGAGACAACCCTGCCCCGGGGCGTGGACCCGCCGGACTGGCTCCGGGCCACACCGGCCAAATTCGACGCCCGGCCCACCCTTGGGCGGCGGGTCCAGGTGTCCAAAGCACGGATCGAGGTGCACCGGTATTTTATGGGCTGGGAAAATTTTTTCTTTCCTTTCCGATCGGAACTTGCCGTGTATTCCCCGGGTCAGCTGTTTTCGCTGGCATTATCTGACCAGCGGCTCGATCCTGACATGCCCAACTGGCGCCTGATGGCCACCACCTTCTGGAACAATCCGGGCTGGCAGCACAAACAGGTGTTTGTGGCCCTGCTGGAAACCTTTCTGATGGCCGTGCTGGGCACGCTTACCGCAGCTTTGGTGGGGCTGCCCCTGGCCGTACTGGCGGCAGCCAACTTCACACCGGCCCAGGCCCTGCGGTTTGCCGTCCGCCGGCTGTTTGACTTTTTACGGGGCATTGACATGCTCATCTGGTCACTGATCTTTATCCGGGCTTTCGGACTGGGACCCCTGACCGGCGCCCTGGCCATCGCCTTTACCGACACCGGTTCTCTTGGCAAACTGTTTTCCGAGGCCCTGGAAGGCGTCAACAGAAAACAGATGGAAGGGGTCCATGCCACCGGGGCCAACCGCTGGCAGTTTTACCGGTTCGGTGTCATTCCCCAGATCATTCCGGTGTTTGTTTCCCAGACCCTGTACTACCTGGAGGCCAATGTCCGGTCCGCCACTATCATCGGTGCCCTGGGTGCCGGGGGCATCGGTTTGATGCTGGTGGAGGCCATGAACACCCAGCGCCACTGGGAAAATGTATTTTATCTCATTCTGCTGACCATTTCTCTGGTCATGGTCATGGACACGGTCTCCGGAAAATTGCGGAGCCGCTTGATCCACGGCCGGTCCGGAACATGATCGTTGCAGATAAACCTTTTTATCCAAACCCATTGAGGATGCCATGAAAATAGCA
>JAGYOW010000164.1 GCA_018399285.1 Desulfotignum sp. | reverse complement strand
TAGTTTAGCTCAAGAGCATAACGGTGAAATAGACCTGGTGGTAACCGATGTGGTCATGCCTGAGATGAACGGCCGGGATCTGGCCAAACACCTGGTGTCCCTGAACCCGTCACTTAAGCCCCTTTTCATGTCCGGATACACCGCCAATGTTATTGCCAGTCATGGTGAGCTGGATACAGGGGTGGCCTTCCTCCAGAAACCTTTTTCAATGGCGGATCTGGCTGTAAAGGTTCGGGAAGTTCTGGATAAAAAAGTGGAATAATGGGAAAAGAGATAGAAAATGAAACGGCAAAAAGAAAAAATTAACACGTGCAGGCCAAAGGCTGTTGTTGTCAACGACGATCCCACTCAGATCAAGGTGCTGGCTGGACTGCTGAACAGGGAAGGTATCGGCGTAACCGCCTATGAAGGCGCTGAAGCAGCCCTTGGAGAAATGAATACAGCATGCCCGCCGGATCTGATCGTCACCGACCTTTACATGCCCGGCATTGACGGCTGGCGATTCTGCCGTCTGCTGCGCTCGCGTGAATACGAAGCATTCAATACGGTGCCCATCCTGGTGGTTTCAGCCACCTTTGCCGGTGATGAAGCCTCGCGCATTACCGCCGACCTGGGGGCCAACGCTTTTATGTCCTCGCCCGTGGATGGCTGCTGCTTTATTGATACGGTCCGGGCCGTATGCTCCGGAAAAAAGGCAAAGGAATCCCTCCGGGTCCTTGTGGTGGAAGACAGCAGAACCCAGGCCGGTCTGGTGGCCAAACGTTTTGAAGCGCATGGATACCAGGTGGACGTGGCTTTCAGTTATGGTGAAGCAATGATGTGTTTTGCCGATGCAGTGTATGACATCGCTGTTCTGGACTATTACCTCCCCGATGGTTTGGGCGATGGGCTGCTTGACGAATTCCAGGGCAGGAATCCGGACTGCGTCTTCGTGATGATGACTGCGGACCCCAATCCCCGGCTGTCACTGTCCTGGATGAAGGCTGGAGCGGCCGTTTATCTGCGTAAACCCTTTGACCCGGAATACCTGATTGAGCAGTGCCTCCGGGCCCGCCGGGAACGGGCCCTGCTCAGGGTGAAAGACCTTTTGGAAGAGCGGACAAAAGACCTCCGTCTTCTTCTGGACACCATCGACACCCAGGTCTGGTATTTGACAGACATTGAAACCTACGGCCGGCTTAACCGGTCCCACGCCGAATTCCTGGGATTTTATCCCAAAGACATCGCCCATAAGCGGCTGGAGGAATTTGTGTCCAAATCAGTTGCCAATGTCTGCAGGGCCTCCAACATAGAGGTCTTCCAGACCAGGAAACCTGTGTATTCGGAAGAGTGGATTCCCAATGCCGACGGTGAAGAACGACTGATCGCCATCACCAAGACCCCCAAGCTCGATGCAAAGGGCAATGTGGAATATGTGGTATGTGCCGGCACGGATATTACCGAGCGGGTCAGGTTGCAGCAGAAACTTCAGATGCTGGAGAAAAATAAAAGCCTTGAGCGCATGGCCGGGTCCATTGCCCACCTTTTTAACAACTATCTTGCGGTGATTAGCGGTAATCTTGAACTGCTTGGTGATGACCTGCAGCCTGGTGACAGGGGGTATAAAAATCTCAAGGAGGCTCAAACAGCTGCCCACCGGGCAGCAGAAACTTCCGGGTTCATGCTCACGCTCCTGGGACAGATACAGGGAAAACCAGAGATGCTTGATCTTGCCCAGGCATGCCGGCAGCGTCTTGCCGGATTGGAAACAGACAGGCCAGTGGAGGCCGAAATTATCTGGGATCTGCCGGATTCAGGACCGGTTATTCATCTTGACAGGTCCCACCTGGATGAAATTATAGACGCTATTGTTACCAACGCCTGGGAATCGCTGGATAAGGCCGGTGA
>JAGYOW010000163.1 GCA_018399285.1 Desulfotignum sp. | reverse complement strand
GATCAGTTAAGGATATTTCGGCCATCGTTTCCTGATAATTCCATGGCATCCATTTGGAAGGATCTTTGAACAGTGCCGATGAATTTTTTATCAGCGTGACCAGATAATCAAAGGGGTTGACCCGCATCAGGTTGCAGGTATGGATAAGACTCATGAACATGTCCCCGATGTAGGCACCATGCTCGGTTTTGTAGAACAATGAATTTTTCCGATGCTGGATGCAACGCTTCAAGCTCCGTTCACAAATATTATTGTCCAGCGGAGCTCCCGGAACCTCCAAAAAGCGTGTCAATTTGGTCCAGTGATTGTCCATATAGGTGATCGCCTTGCCGAGCCCTGAGTTCGGTTCCACCAAATTCTCGTCTATCTGACGGTCCAGCCAGGATTTGAGTTCCGCCATCATAGGGCCGCTGTGTTCCTTATGGAAGTCCAGCCGCTGATCCGGTGTCATTTTTTCTTTTTTTGCCCGGGCATCTATGCGGTAAACCTCAGCAAGCACCTCAATGACATGTTCAGCTTCCTCAGGAAAGTTGTCAATCTCGTTCACAAAATTTCGACGTCCGTGTGTCAGGCAATTACACAAAATGCCACTGAACTCATCGGTTGTGTTTCGTGACAGGGCATCACACATCTGAATCGGCGGCGGTCTGCCGGGATCTCTTTTCTGGTAAAGATCGGTAATGTTTTCACCGGCATGATTTCGGCCGGTATAAAACAGGGCGATCTGTCTGTCATCATCGATCCGGGAGATGATTCCCGTGGTAAACATGCCGGTTCTTTCGTCAGCTGTTCTGTTCTTGTTTTCCTGCACCAGGGACAATATTTTCATGGGGGTGTCATCATTATGGAGGATAATTCCCTGGGCCGCCTGGCGGATCAACTCACGGAAGACCGGGTGGATAAGGTCGGCTGCGGCTTCGGTTTTGTCCCACTGGGTAGTGGCGGCAAGCGGTATGCCCAGGCTTTCCTGAAGTTTTGCCAGCCGGCTCCAGGGAAAGCCGCACCCATATTTGAGCAAAGGGATCATTGCCATGGCGCTGGCATCATAATCCCTGCCGGTTTTGTTGCCGGGGGCCTGAGCTGTGAAGACCTCGCCGCACAGATTGCACCGAAGCTTTTCCAGATCGTAAATGGTGGCATTTATGGGTACCTGGCCGGTAAAATAGATGGCCTGACCCGGTTTTTTGAGCCGGTACAAAATTCCTTTGAAACATAACGGGCAGGGGTCTTTATGGTTGAGTGCTTCATGGGGAACCGACTTTCTTTCAGCGCCTGTAAACTCATCGCCAGGTCGACGGCCATGTCCATTTTTTTGATCCGGTTTGTCTTTTTTGCGGGTCCCGGGGGTCCGGGGTTTGATAACCTTATCCTTTTTTTCGGTCTTCGGGCCGAATAACATGGCCAGAAGTTTTTTGATTGAAGATGCCTTGTCTTTGACCGCCTGGCTCAACACCTTGACGGCATGGGCCATGGCCTTGATGATTTCGACATCTTTGTCTTGAAGGCAGCCCGATTCCATCCGTTCTATGAGAGCATCCAGCTCCTCAGTTGTCAGACGAATGGTTTCCATGGGGGAGCCTTGTCAGCAGCTGCCGAAAATCTTTGGTCAGGGGATAAGCCCACACTGCCTTGATGGAGCGGTTTTTTATATGACTGTTATCCTGCTTGCCGCGTCCGGTGGTATCACCCAGATACTGCCAGTTTGCTGCTTTATAACAGATGCCGGCAAACCGTTCCGTGTCAACAAAGGTCTCCAGGTAATAGACAGGATGACAGTAAACGTTTTCCCAGTCCCGGGACAGGTGCCTGGCCATATACCCCAGAAGCCATGAAGCCAGATGAGGCACCCGGAACCAGGGCAGTATCAGAAAGCGGCTGTTGTAAGCGATA
>JAGYOW010000162.1 GCA_018399285.1 Desulfotignum sp. | reverse complement strand
CATCCTTCTGTCTGAGCTGATCCGCAGGGGCCGGGGCAAACGGATTCTGGTGGTGGCCATCAAGAGTCTGCTGACCCAGTTCCAAAAGGAAATGTGGTCCCGGTTCACCATCCCCCTGACCCGGCTGGATTCTGTCGGTCTTCAGCGGGTCCGCAACCATATTCCCGTCAATCACAATCCCTTTCACTATTATGATCGGGCCATCATCAGTGTGGATACCCTGAAGCAGAACAATGAATACCGGGTCCATCTGGAAAATGCTTACTGGGATATTATTGTCATAGACGAGGCCCACAATGTAGCCGAGCGCGGAGGAGGTGCCTCCCAGCGGGCACGGCTGGCAAAGCTGTTGTCGGGCCGGTCTGACAGTCTGATCCTTTTGTCTGCCACGCCCCATGACGGCCGGGCCCCGGAAACCGGTGAAGTCACTTCCATCCGTCAGAAAGACCACCTGTTTGAGCGGGAACAGCTCTCCCTGGTCCTGCGACGTTCCACCCCCTACAAGCGCCTGAAACTGGCCATGGATTACTGGTGCGCCCTGTGGTTCTGGCACATGAAAAAGGCGGATCTGCTCCCCACCCGGGAAGAGTGGATCAATGACATGATCAATATCCTCAAGGGCGGGGTGTTTGAAACCATACCCAAACAACAGATGACCCTGGATCTGAAACTGCCGGAAACAGCGGAAAAACAGCCCCCCGAGCAGATGGATCTGCCTTACAACCGGCACCGTCAACCGTACCATAATGGATGACACCCTGCCAGGCGGACCCCGGGAGCGTACCATCACCTATACCGCGCCCTTTGACCGATGTGACCGGGAGACGGACTACGAGATTGCCTGGGCAGAATTTGAAAGACGTCGGCAGTGGGCAAGCAAAAACGAAAAAAGCCCCAGTCTTGATGGCGACTGAGGCAAAGCCAGAATCCAAAGCCTTTGGCAAAAGATTCACCAGCTCAATGTCTGAGCTTGCTGTTATGGTATAACCGCAAAACACTTAGGTCAATCGAAAAAGAGGGCGACATGTTAAAAGTCATCGAGGCCGACATGGGAGGAACCTTACCATCATGACCACCATTGAAAAAGGCAGCACCAACGTTTACCAGGATCTGGAGAGTCCGGAAGCCGATATCATGTATGTAAAGGCTCGTCTGGCCGCCAGAATCAGTGAGATCATTGAGGGCCGGCATCTGACTCACCAGCAGGCAGCCGATATCCTGGGCATGCCCCAGCCTACGCTGTCCGGAATGCTCCGGGGCAAATTCCGTGGGATCAGCGAGACAAAAATGATCTCATGCCTCAACCGTCTGGGCAGAGATACAGGAAAAAAATGATTCCGGTTATATCACAATGTTTAATAATTTTATTGACAAAACCGCATGTTCTATGCATTTAATTGAATTTAATTGGCATTTTAATGTATTTTTACAGTCAGAAAACACTTAATGGAAACAAATTATGCTTATTGAATTCAGGGTAAAAAATTATAAATCATTGTGGAAGCCACAGGTAATCAGTATGGTGGCCGGGGGGAGCATCAAGGACCTGCAAACTCTGAACACCTTTGAAGCCCCGATCAAAGGGGATTTAACGCTGCTCAAATCCGCTGTCATGTATGGCCCCAACGGTGCCGGAAAAAGCAATCTGATTTCAGCCCTTGATTTCATGCGACGTTTTGTCCAGGACTCTTCCAGGCTTCACCATGAAGGAGAAACCATTCAAAGATATCCCTTTCGGCTCAACTCTATGGGAATCTCGGAAGATACGGAATTTGAAGTGTTTTTTATCCAGGACGACGTGCGGTATCAATACGGGTTTGCCTGCAATGATACCCGGGTTACCCATGAATGGCTTCTGGCGTATCCGGACCTCCGCCCGGCTGCGAGGCAAGCGA
>JAGYOW010000161.1 GCA_018399285.1 Desulfotignum sp. | reverse complement strand
CGACGGCAGTGGTTTCAGCCAGCAGTCCTTCATGGGGATCCACAAGCACACCGGCGTCAAACTCAACAACCATGTACCCGGAAGCCACAAACCGCCGGGAAAAACCGACAAACACACCGGATGTCTTGATGAAGGAAAAGGTGTCATCGTCCGATGCGTACACCGGCAGATCCACATCCGTGATGACCGCGCCGGTCACGGGCAGGACAGCAGCTCCTTTTTTGACCACGCGCACATTGATATCCGCTGCATCTCCGCTGGAGTTGTCTGCTTTGGCTTCTGCAAAACCGACAAACCGGTCGGAAGATGTCAGAGGCCGTGCATGTCCGGAAGCATTCACCAAGCCGACAGCCGCGCCCTCATAGATAATGTCCGATGCGACCACCGGAAATTCGTTCCGATCCCCGATTTCCCAGGTGCGGGGTTTGTTTGCTGATAAAGTGGTCATGGCTTATTCTCTCCTTTTCGCTTTTTTGATGTCCCAGTGCTTTTCGGTGTGCAGATAAGCGCTGTAGGTTTCAAAGTCTCCGAACTCTTCCACCAGGCCCGAGTTCTTTTTGAAATCTTCCTCAGTGGTCGGGTTTTCCGGAACCGCAGGCGGATCAACGGCCGGCGGGGTTGACTGGTTGACCGGAGCGATGCCGCCGGCAGCCAGGTTCTCCAGGGCCGTTTCCTTGATCTTTTTTTCCGCCGCCAGCACCTGCACGGCCGCTTCCGGTCCCGTGGTTTTCCCGTCAAACATCAGCTTGGCGATCAGGTCGTCATGGCCGGCCATGGCCTGCTCCGATACACCTTTGATCCGTGCCAGCTCGTCTGCTGCGCCTGCGGCCCGGCCGGCTTCCTCTCCCTTTTTGAACGCTTCGTCAGCCGCATCCTTGCGGATCTGTGCCAGCAGTTCAGGGGCTTTGCTTTCCAGCAAAGACAATGTAATGTCCATATCGTGCTCCTTTCTTGGTATATTGCCGACCGGTGCCGGCGTTTCATTGACCTGTGAAAAACAGGCCACCTGTGTGTTGCTGTCTGCGCCCAGGGCGACAAACGATGTTTCAAACACTTCCGATTCCATCCAGATTTCCGCCGGTCCTTCCAGGTCCTGGCCATTGACCGAAGCGGAAGCGCCTTGTTCAATGGAAAGTATTTTCAACGGCCTCACCCCGATGGACGCCTGCCAGGGAAACCCCTCTCCGGCCAGGGCCTGCACTTCTTTTGCCGCCTCGGTCACATTGGAGAATTTGCCGGACACCAGAAACGCGCCGTTTTCTTTTTTGTGGGACAATGAATACCCCACCACCACCTCCCGGGCATGTTCCCGAAAAATCGGCATGCTGGCTTTGGCCTGAATCCCGTCCACATCAATGGCCAGCTTTCCCCACCACCGGTCAACGACCGCGCCGGTATACGCGGTGATCTCAAATTCCCCTGTTTTGGTTTCACCTTCCGGGGTTTTGCGCAGCACCACCGGTGCCGACAATGTGACCTGGTTGGCCTGGGCCTGCTGTAAATCAATGATCTTGTCCATTATTGTTCATCTCCTTCCGGCAGCACGTCTTCAAAATCATCCGCTGTCGGGTCTGTCATCAGGCCGTCCCGGATCTGGGCGTTCCGTTCCTTGACCTGCTGCACATGATTGTCATCCCAGTCCGCCCCGGTCAGCTCGGCAGTTTCCCGGGCCAGGGTGGACAAGCGGCCGTCGATGCGTTCCCGGGCCGCCTTGACTTCTTTGAGTTCATCGATCTGGCCCTTGGTGGGTCCGATCCATGCCCCGGCCAGGTATGCCCGGCGAATGGCAGGGTCATCAAAAAATCCGGGTGCCGGGATCCGGCCCTTGGCCACGGCTTCGTACATCCATACTTCCTGGACCTGCCTCAGAAAATTGTCCGCCACCAGCTGCCGCTCGGACAGC
>JAGYOW010000160.1 GCA_018399285.1 Desulfotignum sp. | reverse complement strand
CTTTCCGGCGGTCAGCGGCAGCGTGTTGCCGTCGGCCGGGCCATCGTGCGGCACCCCAAGGTCTTCCTCTTCGACGAACCCCTGTCCAACCTGGATGCCAAACTCCGGGCCGAAATGCGGGGGGAGATCCACCGGCTCCAGAAGGAGATCGGGCTGACTATGATATATGTCACCCATGACCAGGTGGAGGCCATGACCATGGCGGACCAGGTGATCCTGCTCAACTCCGGCCGGGTGGAGCAGGCCGGCCCGCCACATGTCTTGTATGACCGCCCGGAAACCACGTTTGCGGCCCGTTTCATGGGATCGCCGCCCATGAACCTGCTGACGCTGAACGGTGAACAGGCGGCCGCTGCCCTGGCAGACCTTCCTTCTGACCGGAAGAAGGAACCATTTCACCGCCATCAGGGGATGCTAGGGGTGCGGCCGGAACATGTTTTAATCGGTGACACCGGACTGCCAGCCCGGATTGTCGCCGCGGATTACCTGGGATCGGAAACCATTGTCCGCATCCGGCTGGATGACCAGGTCCTGTTTGCCAGAACCGGCAAAAGGATCCCCCCGGGTCCTGAGGCACAGATTTATGTCAGCTGGCCCAGGGAAGCAGTCTGTCTGTTTGACAAAACCGGCAGGCGGTTACCGGAAAATGTTTTATAACCTTTTGAATTTTTGTCCAGGATGCCGTGCCTTCAGGGCACGGCCGTCAGTAAAAAAATGAAACCAACCCACTTTGTAAAGGAGAAAAAAATGCGTGAAAAAATGCATTTGACGGTGATGGGGCTCCTGCTGACTGTCTGCCTTACGGCAGGCACTGCAGCGGCCAAACAAACGGAACTGACCATGTATTATCCTGTGGCGGTGGGCGGGCCATTGACCCAGGTGATCGACGGCATGGTGGATGAATTCATGGCCGAAAATCCCGCTATCAAGGTCAACGCCATTTATGCCGGTAACTACAATGATGCCCGCATCAAGGCTTTGGCAGCCCTGAAAAGCGGCCAGCCGGCCCAGCTGTCCGTGCTGTTTTCCATTGATATCTATGAACTGATCGAACAGGATGCCATTGTGGCCTTCGATGATGTGGTCCAGACGGCCGAGGAAAAAGCGTGGCTGGATTCGTTTCATCCCACCCTCATGGAAAACGGAAAAACGGGGGGAAAGACTTGGGGAATCCCGTTCCAGCGGTCCACCATTGTCATGTACTACAACAAGGACCTGTTCAAACAGGCGGGTCTGGATCCGGAACAGCCCCCGGCCACCTGGGACGAGATGGTGTCCATGGGCAAACAACTCACCGCGTCTGACCGGTGGGGAATCATGATCCCGTCCACGGGCTACCCCTACTGGATGTTCGGGGCTTTGGCCATGCAGAACGGACAGGTGCTCATGAACGGAGACGGCAATGCGACCTATTTTGACCACCCGGCCGTCATCGAGGCCCTGCAGTTCTGGAAGGACCTGGGGGGCAAACACGGGGTGATGCCCGCCGGCACCATTGAATGGGGCACCCTGCGCCAGAACTTTCTGGAGGAGAAAACCGCCATGATGTGGCACTCCACCGGCAACCTGACAGCGGTGAAAGACAACGCCTCTTTTGACTTCGGCGTGGCCATGCTGCCGGCCAGCAAGCGGCGGGGCACGCCCACGGGCGGCGGTAATTTCTACATCTTCAAACAGACCACACCGGAAGAGCGGCGGGCCGCCATGCAGCTGATCAAATTCATGACCGGCCCGGAAAATTCCGCCCGATGGTCCATCAAAACCGGCTACATGGGGGTCAGTCCGGCGGCCTATGAAACCGCGGCACTCAAAGACTATGTCTCAGAATTCCCCTATGCCGCCGTGGCCAGGGACCAGCTGGATTATGCCACGGCCGAACTGTCCACCTATCAGACCGGCCGGATCAGAAAAACTCTGGATGATGCCATCCAGG
>JAGYOW010000016.1 GCA_018399285.1 Desulfotignum sp. | reverse complement strand
CCGGCCCGGGTGGGAGACACCGTCACAGTTCGATCCGGACTCAAAAGAATCGGCAACAAAAGTGCCGTAATCAGACAGCAGATAATAAACAAGGCCACCGGCACCGTGTGTGTGGATGCGGATGTCACCTTTGTCATCGCCGACACCCGGGGCCGGCCGTTGAAACTGGAAGCAGACCTCAAGGATAAAGTGATGCAGATCCCTTTGTTTGAACAATGATTTGGTTTTATAGTAACAAACAGAAACCTGAAAAACACAAAGTCCTTACAGATGAACCCTGATGTGGACGGCCAGCTGCTCAACGAATTTGTGCCGCATACAGCCGGCCCTCGATATATATCGCCAGGGAGTGTATTGCCCGATCCGATGATCGAAACACCGTCATGCCCTGGGAGAGCAGTTTGTTCACCAGCGGTTCATACAAATACCCGCCATCCACGACGCCGATCACCGGTTTGCTCAGCTCAGATGCCAGTTTCGGCATTTGCAGTGCAATACTTTCCTTGTCATCCATATTATATTTTTTGGCCTTGCATTCGGCAAGGGTCCTCATGGCCGGAGACAACGGATCCAGCCCGACGACGACGGCATCGACATTCGGATCTTCTGCCAGATACCTGACGACCGTGACATGGGTTTCATCATCTGCCGCGGGATTGATATCCAGCGGATTCTTGACTTCCACCAGACTGTCCAGGCGTTTGGCAGCCAGAAATTTGCTGAGTTTACGGGTTGTATCATCCGTAAATCCGGCCATCTGGAGGGAATAATCATCAGACCGGATGTTATCCGCCATGCCCACGGCTTCAAATCCGGCCCCGCTGACCGCAGCCAGGCGGGTTCCATGGATCTGTTTATCATGCAGCCGCTGTGACAGCATGATCAGATTCTCAAACTGCGGAAACGTGCGGGCAATCATACCTCCTGCCTGCCGCACGCAGGATTCACAGACCATATAATCGCCTGCCAGAGAAGCGGTATGACCGGATGTGGCGGTTTTGCCTTCAGGGGTGCGGCCGGCTTTATAGAAGACCACCTCTTTGCCGTTTTGCACCGCCTCCCGGACGGCCCGGCTGAATTCCAGACCGTCCAGATCCTTGAATCCTTCGGCGTAAACGGCGATGACCGTGATATCCGGATCATCCTTGAGGTATTTGACAATATCCCCCAAAGTTAAATCATTCTGGTTTCCCACGGATATCATATAGGCCGGATCGATCTCCGGACATTTGCTCAGGCGGGTAATCATAAACGCACCGCTCTGGCTGACAAAGGCGGTGTTCCGTTTGTGATCGCCACGCCTTTTAGGCAGTTTGACCTCAGGAATAAACAGGGTATCATATTTTCCGGGATGGGAAACCACCCCCAGGCAATTGGCACCCAGAAACACCGGGCCCCCGCCTTCTTCCAAATGGGCTTCACTGATTTTGTGCACCAGCTGCCGGGCGCGGTCTTCACTTTCAGCCGTTTCTCCCATCCCCCCCGGAATCAGCATAACCGCGTTGGCTGCATCATGAAAAATAATCTCATCCACCAGATCCGGAACCTGCTGTGCATTCACCGCCACAACAAACAGATCCAGTTTCATATCAAGAGATGCCAGATCCGGCACACATAAAATTCCTTCAAACATATCCAGGCCGGGTTTGACGATACAGATATCTTCAGGGTTATATCCATTGGCCAAAATATTATTTAAAATAAGTCTGCCGAAATTCACTCTTTGAGTGGAAACGCCGATGATGCCGATCTTGACCGGATGAAGCAGATGACCTACTTTATGAAACGGTCGTTGAACCGGCAGTGAAACCGATCTGGAAAAACGGCACATACCATCCAGGGGCACCATCAGGTAGTCCGTAAAAGCAAAGGGATTGATTTCCAGTTCATCGATGACATAGGGAGTCTGAGAATTGTCCGGTGAATAATAATTTGCCATGGCGATAAAAGAGCTGAAACATTCGATCAACTGTTCATCCGTAATAATCCGCCGCTGGCCCCGTGTCAACCCAGCCAGTTTTTTGTAACTGATGGTTTTTTTGAAAAGACCAAAAAAGTGTCTCCGTCGGTCATGGCCGTGATGCCGTTACAATGGCCTGACCAGGGAATCGTTCGGCATACAGTTCCGTATCCGTCCCACCGGAGTCCTGCACTGATCACCATGCCGAATTCCCGTGTGTCGCGAATCCCACGATCAATTCATTGCCGAACGATTCAGAATCCGGCGGCATGAACTGAACGAGCAGTATCCCGCGAATGTCCTGAACGATAGCCTTCTCTCGCTAAAGCATCCCCGGATAAACCACTGTATGCCTCAGAGAATGAATTTTCCGGCGTTCAATCAAATCTCCCAATGCGTCCGGTACTTCATACATCATGCGCCGCATTGCCGATCGAATTTTTTCCGGCTTTTTCTCAACAATCCTGACCTGCCGGCCTCGGTTTTATGGATAATTCCCGGAGAAACGATTTTCAAAACCACTTTGTCACTGGGCATGGCATCAATCACTTCATTGGAAGGCTGACTGCCTTTTTTACAATGAAATTGAATGATGGAGGCGTTTCCGCGCCTGAATCAGCCAGCATTCGATATGTTTCATCTTCAAACAACACTTTGCGGCCCTCGCTGTTCAGCCTCTGTGAAAAGATCCGTGATCGCGTCAAAATCAATCCGAAGCTCTGTTGATACCCCATAACATGCCCTTTCAAAAGATGATACCACGTGTTTTACCACTTTCCCGAATACCCTCGACCTCTTTTACCGATAATTCGATCATCCGTCTAATTAAAAATTATCTGACAAAGGGATTTTGTCTGTCAATCAGTATCCCCAACGGAATAAATATCCTTCTTTGTGAGAAAATCTCCCCGGTGTTTTGTAATCAGCCGGGGGATCTTTATAATAATGCCGGGTTGCTTATCTATCTGGCATTGGGAATAAACAATGTTTGATCCATCAGTTTGAATGCGGCGATCATGTTTTGGGGTTTTTCACCGGTGATCCAGTCAGAAAACTGCACGGCTGCCTCATAATTGACATTTTCGCAGCGATCCGGGTTCACGGGCCATGACACTGTATTGATTTTTCAAAAATCATCGCCTTCCACCAGAATCTTTAACTTCGATTTCCTTTGGCTGTGTGTTCATTTGATAAGTAAGTACCCCGGTCCGTCATGGTATAACCGTTTTTTCCCCGGCCATATTAATGGTGGCCAGCATTCCCTGCCCGGCCTGAACATACCAGATCTGGCTTCAGGGATGGGCAGTCCGGCGGATTGCCACAAAAAAGTTCTTTTATGGGTACCGGAATTATCCCCCGGCTGACAAACCCTGCCTGGGTCTGTACCACTTTGTCTAACGCGGCACTGACTGGATTTGCCTTTGATTTGGGCAGGGTCGGACCCCGACCGATGATCACAAAATCATTGTACATGATCTCTTTCCGGTCCACGCCAAAGCCGTTTGCCAACAAATTGCTTTTCCGCTGCCGGTGCATGGACCATCAACACATCCAATATCACAATTTTCCCCAGTTTCAGGTTAGCGTTACCCGTTCCCGTACAACCACATCTCAATCCCCGTATCCCGGGTAAATTCAGCACCAGGTATTCCAGCAGGCCGGTATTACCACAGTGCTGGTGGTGGTGGCCATCATCAACGTGCGAACCGGGATTCACTCCATGCCGAACAGTAAACACACAAAACATCATCCCCATCACAACCAATTTTAACAGGCGTTTCATACAAAGCGCCCGATTCAAGTGTTATTTTTAGAAAAATACACTTTTAAATCCTGATAGTCAATAAAAGTATCATTATCGATTATTAATAACCAATACATACTTAAAATAACCATAAATCCATTTTACTGGGGTGCCCGGCCGAAAACATCAAAAAAAGGCCATGATGGCACCCCTTACAGAGCGCCCATCACGGCCTTAATCTGTCTTTTTATTTTTCCGGTCACATTCCGAATTCACACGGGATGTGAACGGGATGGAACTAAAGTGCTTTGACTGCTTCGGTCAGTTCAGGCATGAACTCCAGAATATTCCTTCATTAATTCCTCATTTATCCGCCACCTGGAAAATCGGGGCTGGGGTTTTTGTTCACTGTCACGATAAAGGGATTGCCTTGACACCCCCAGATGCTGGAATGATCCGAGATCCCCATGGCCATATATACCTTTGGGCTTGACGGTCTGTCCGGAAGTTCCCACCTGCGGGATTTTTTCCAGCCATTTGGCATCCACGATAGCCGGGAACAGGACACCACAGCCCCCATGGCATCGGCCAGTTCCTGGCAATCTCGATGTTTTCTTCCTCTTCGATCCCCCGGCCCACAGATACCAGAACATCGGCTTTGGTAATATCCACATCACCGACTTCACACCACCACTTCCAGAAATTTTCTTTGGCGTTCAGATCTTTCACGTCACCGGATTTGTCCACCGCAGAGCCGCCGGCGGCGGTGTTCGGTGGGTGCAAAGATCCCGGGCGGACAGTGATCACTGCACCGGAAGAACATCGGATGTGACATGGGTGTACACAGCTCCCACCCAGTTCCTGGCGGATCATTTTCAGATCTTGCCGTCCAGACCTTCAAATCCACGATATCAGCCCCATAGGCGGAATCCATTTTCACGGCCAGCCCCGGTGCCAGATCCATACCAAACGTATCATGGGGCAGCAGAATGATTGCATCAAGGGCAGTACATCCAGCAGCGCTTTTCTGACCTGTTCCGGGTGTTTGGATATTGCCAGATCCGCATGATCGATTTTAATGACTTGTTTATAAATCCGGGTCATGGCATCGGCCACTTTGTCCATAGATCCGCACCCGTGCCTGCTACAACAACAGCGGTCACTTCAGCAGACGGGTCTATTTTTTGCCGCATCCGATACTCCAGTGCCACATCTTCCGCAGCCCCGTTCTTGAATGGAATATATGCAAACATCTGTGTCATGATCAAAGTCCTCCTTTGGCTTTCTCAGCTTTTCAATCAGTTTTTCAATGATCTCTTCCGTGGATCCTTCCAGCATTTCCGCACCATCTCCAAGATCCGGCAATAAAAATAATCCACCCGTCGGGTTTGGCGCCTGTTCTTTCCCACGGTGGCGGGATCGATGCCCAGATCTCCGGCACCTTTCACCGGTACATCCACACTGGCCACTTTACGGATCCCCCGATCCCCACATATCTGGGTTCATTGATACCGGTCTGATGGATAGTACACAGGAAGCTGAATTTCATTCATTTCTGGTTGCCGCTCGATTTCCGGCCCAATATGAATGGAGGTATCATCCTTGACTTCGATCTTTGTTCACCAGCGACGCATACGGATAATCCAGCATGGTTGCCAGCATACCGCCCACCGCCGGCCCCTCATCGGCCTGGTGGCCCCGGTAAGAATCAGATCATATTTGCCTTTCTCGACTTCCGCCTTGAGGATGGCGGCAATGCCTTTGCCGTCGGATCCTTCTTCAAATGCATCACTTAGCAGCACACCGTTGTTGGCACCCATGGTTACTTCCCGGCGCAGCACCTCTTCAGACTCGTCATCCCCCACAGTAACCACCGTGACAGACCCGCCCGCATTGTCCACAATCTGAATGGCTTCTTCCACCGCGTAGTTATCCCATTCGTTCACTGAATAAACCAGGTCGTCCCGGTCCAGATCGCTTCCCGCTGAATTGAGTTCAAATTCGTTCTCCGCTGTATCCGGAACCCGCTTGACACACACCAAAATCTCCATTTATTACCTCCTTTACTTTGTGCGGGCAGAACGTGTGTTTTTAACCGTTCTGCCGTCTGCGTTATTTTTTAAACCGTTATGCTAAATGCCGGGCAATCAGTTCCGCAAAAATCCAGGGCTTCCATTTCTACTTCCTTGCCGGCGACCTTGATGGCATCCTGATATTCACCAGACAGAAGGGGCAGGCCGTCACAATGACGTTGGCACCGGCTTCCGCCATGTTCACCCGCAGAACCCCCATGCGGGTTTCCTCTTCCGGCTCATAAAACAGCATGAGCCCGCCACCGCCGCAACAGAAAGACCGATCCCGGCTCTTTCCATTTCCACCTGGGTCAAGCCGTCAATAGCATCCAGGGCCTGGCGGGGATCCTCATATACCGTTGTGCCGTCCCAGGTAACAGGGATCGTGATACACATAAGTTTTTCCGGATGCAGGCAGGGTTTGAGGGGACGAATGTCCTGCGGTGATCTTTTCCGCCACCACCTGACTGATATGCTGCACCGGCGGCAGACCGGTATAATCATTTTCTCAGCGTTGTACGCGTGGGGGTCGGCTGTGACAATCTGTTTGACCCCCGTGGCCAAGGACGCTTCGGAAAGTTCTGCGCTTTCAAATCCTGATACAGCATCTCCTCACCGAACCGGAGCACCTTCGTTGCCGCTGTCTTTTTTTTATTCTTGCCCAGGATCCCGGAATCCACCCCGGCCCGTTCAGAATCATGGCGGTGCGCCAAGCGATTTCCTGGATATTGTCATCATAGGATGATGCTGTCCACAAATAGAGGTATCGCTGATTCCTTGGTCAGATCCTTGATGGATACTCCGCCTTCTGAACTCTTTTCCAGGGCCCAGTCCGCCCGTTTTTTCTCCATCTTGCCGTAAGATTACCGTTTTTCCAGGGCTTTCAAGGGTTTTTGCAGAGACTGGGGCACCAGGCCTTCATCCACCATGCCGCGCCTGAGATCCACAATCTTGTTGATGTATTCAATGGCCAGAGGACATTCTTCCTCACACGCCCCGCAGGTGGTGCAGGACCAGATTTCATCTTCTGTACAGATGTCTTCCACCAGCATTTTGCTTTATAGATTTCACCGACAACGGATAATTTTGAAAATCAGATCCCGGGCCTTGATGGTGATAAAGCGCGGGGACAAAGGCCGTCCCACGGCATTGGCCGGACACTGGTCGGAACACCGGCCGCAGTCGGCACACGAATAAAAATCCAGCATATGTTTCCAGGTGAAATCCTCCAGTTTTTTGACGCCGAAAGATTCCAGATCATCCAGTTGTTCGTCGGAGACCCTGTATTCGACCGGTTTTGATTTTTCCTTTGTCCAGACGCATGAAAACATTACTGGAAGATCGGTGTGATCACGTGAAAGTGTTTGCCCAGAGGCAGAAAGTACAGGAAAAGAAAAAGTCAGGTCATGCAGGAAATAGGAAAAGATATGAAGCCCCTGAAGAAAATTCAGGGATGCGCCGGTCAGCATGTGCGTGAAGAGCCACACCAAAGACAAGGGCGCCACAAAATGCCATTCCCCGGTCTGCTGATAGGCAAAGGCCAGTTCAGACGCTTCAAACAGGCTTTCAGAAATCATCAGGGTACCGATGATGCCCAAAACAAATACAGCCTCTGCGGTATGGTCCTTGCCGTATTTTTCCGGCACCGCATACCTGGCAGGTTTGAAGATTCCCCGGCGGATACCCGCCACAATACAGGCGATCAGCACAAAGGTGGCGGCATAATCTTTCAGGAAATTATACACATCTCCCAGCCAGCCCCCGAACCCAGGCAGGACAAATCCATCGGAAAGACCGATGATCACCAGGGACGTGGACCGGATGGATAAAATCAGAAAACCGGCAAAGATAACAATGTGCAGCACCCCTGCCAGCATGTACCGGGGTTGTCTGATCTGTCCCAGCCAGATGGTGATCAGCCGGATGATCCGCTGGCCTATGCGGTCCATCCGGTAATCCGGAGCGGCCCGGACCAGGGGGGCCAGGCGCCGGGCCATGATGTAAGCGAACAGGCCTATCCCCACCACAGGCAGAATGAAAGACAGAATGGCTGCCGGGAAAATCCCGAAAAATTGATAACTTGCCGGACCGATAATTGAAGTCATATACTGTTTCCTCCAAAAAATTCTTAGCTGATTATGAATTTAAACTCACTGAGCTTTAATAAAGATGACGATTCCCGTCAAGCAAAATCCCGAATTCAAATCCATTTAAAAAATAGCTGCCGTTTATACACTGTATGGCATTTATTCTTCTTTCACGCCATTCAGATACAAATCCACCAGAGGGTCTGCCATGGCCACCAGATCATAACGGCTCCCGGCGGACACCCAGGTGGAGATCACCCCTTCCACGGCACCCAGGATAAACCTTTTTACCAGGCCCACAAACAGATCCTGGCGGATGGAACCTTCGATTTGTCCCTGTTCGATGATGTCGGACAACAAGTCCAGATACATCTTTGAAATGTCTTTGATCTGGGATTGAATATCCCGCAGATACCGGACCTCGGATTGAAAAATGACCGCCATATGCCGGTCGCTCTGGAATTCCTGCAAATGACAGCGAATCAGGTTTCTGAGTTTTTCCTCCGCCGTTTTTCCGGCGGCCACGGCATCATTCATTTTTTCAAACACAATGCTGGTTTTATAACTGATATACTGATATAAAATATCATCTTTGTTTTTAAAATACAGATACAGTGTACCGTCCGCCACGCCGGCCCGGGATGCAATCTGGGAGATGGTGGCCTTGTAGAACCCGTATTTTGCAAACACCGCCCCGGCACTGTTGAGAATATTGAGATATTTCTCTGATTTGTTTTTCTGCAAACCCACCTCGCATCTGGTTCTAAAATGAATATTAATTCATTATCTAACAACAGTTGTTTGCAAATGTCAAGAAAGGATTCACAGAAGAATATTAAAAAGCTTTTGATTTTTTATCTTTTTTTACAAATAGTTATATTTAAACTTAGATTCCAGCTCAATGGCAAAACAAAAAATGACCCGTGTTTCTTCAAATGAATATTAATTCATTCATTAATATTCCTTGCTTTTGGCACATTTTCATGCCAAAAAAAAGAAGGCTGTTTATCTTCAACCGCCACAAACCAATGGGAGAAAAACCATGTCACATCATCACACCCCCGATTTTCAAACCGCTTTGGATGTGGGCCGCCCCCCCAACATCAAAAAGCTGTTTCCCCATTCCAAGGCATTGATTGTCAGCGGCAAATACATTGACCAGGCCATGCTCGAAAAAGGCAGATGCATGACCATTGCGGCCAACGGCAGAAATGCATTCGTTATCCGGGGCGCTCTGGCTGCGGCCCAGCAGGCCAACGCCGCCATCATCATCGAAATCGCCCGGTCCGAAGGCGGCACCAATGCATACTGCGCCGTCAATCTGTGGAATATCGCCCGGCAGACCGATGCATTCATGAACGAGCTGGGCATCACCATACCGGTGGCCATCCATGCGGATCATTTCGGCATCAAGACCCCGGCGGACATCGAGCCGGGCAAAACCGAAATCACTTCCCTGTTTGATGCAGGCATCACTTCCATTGCCATTGATGCCTCCCATATGCCCGATGACCAGAACCTGCTGGCCAATCTGGAACTGGCATCGTTTGTCCCGAACTGGGCCGGTCTGGAAACCGAAGTGGGAGAAATCAAAGGCAAACTGGGCTTATCCACGGCTCAGGAGGCCCTGTTCCTGATCCAGGGCCTGAACGCCCACGGCATTTTTCCGGACTGGATCGCTTTGAACAACGGGACCACCCACGGCATCGAGCAAAGCGATGCCGGCATTGACGTCCCATTGACCGCACAGATCCATGAGGCCCTGGCCCCTTATAAGATATCCGGGGCTCAGCACGGCACCTCGGGCAACAGCTCGGATCGGCTCCGGCAGATCGCTGAAAAGACCCGCACCACCAAAGCCAATGTGGCCACGGCCCTGCAAATGATTTCCTGGGGGGTTCAGGTCAATGACTATGGGAATGCCATTTTAGACGACGCCGGCCAGTTTATCAAACAGCCGGACAAAGGCGTGGATGAAGCCATCTGGCAGCAGATGCTGACCTATGCCAAAAACCAGGGGCTCACGGGCGGCAATTTCAAAAAACTCAATGCGCCGTTTGAAAACCATTTTATGGTCCAGCCTAAAGAGATCCGCGACCGCATGGCCAATGGCGTCCAGGCGTTTGTCCATACGCTGCTCACGGAGGTGTTCAATGCGTCAGATACAGCGGATCTGGTTTTGTCCCATATCCTGAAAACACAGTCCCATGATCCCGGAGTTAAAGCCAAAACCATTGAACCCATCGAGGCATGGACCGAAGAAAAGATCAGAAAAAACGCGGCAACCATCAGTTCAAATAAAGGGCCTGAGGGTAATTTTGACGATTGAAAAAACGACCGGCACCGGGACAACACACGGTTCAAGTGCCGGCTCATAAACCGGCATAACACACAACCGATCCGGACAGCCAAAAGACATTCACCCCTATCCGGATCATTCTTTTTCGGCCGACTGATTGTTTTCATGGGCTTTTTTGGCCCGGGACCAGAAGACATCTTTTTCCGATGCGGACAGGGCACCAAGGGATATTTTTTTTTCAGCCAGATCTGCTTCCATCAAACGGAACCGGCTTTCGAACTTGGCTGTGGACCGGGCCAGGGCTGTTTCAGGATGGAACCCGGCAAACCGGGCCACATTCACCAGAGAAAATAAAATATCACCGAACTCCAGCATGATTGCGTCTTCGTCTTTTTGTTCCAGCGCAGATTCAAATTCAGCCATCTCACTTTTCACCGTGTCCAGAACCTGGTGAATATTTTCCCAGTCAAACCCTTTTTTAACTGCGGATTTAGACACCTTCATGGCCCGGACAAGCCCGGGCATGCCTTTGGGCACATCATCCATGGCGGATAAACGGGGAGCATTTGTTTTTTCACAGGTTTTGATTTGTTCCCACTGATCCAGCAATTCAGTCCGGGTCTTTACCACGGCATCACCATACACATGGGGGTGCCGGCGGATCATCTTTTCTTTAACCGTGTCCATCACCCGGGACATGGGAATCTGTCCAAAGTCATGAAATATCTCCATGATAAATACAATCTGGAACAGCACATCCCCCATCTCTTCACAGGTGTTCTCAAGATCCTGCTCAGCCAGAGCCTGCTGAAGTTCATACACCTCTTCCGCCAGACATTTCCACATGGTGACCGGGGTCTGACGCCGATCCCATTCACACCCGTTTTTCCCCCGCAATGTCCGGATCACTTCCAGAACCGGGGCCAATGATTCCAATGGGATCATCCTCCTTGTGTCTGTGCATTTTCCACGTTGATTTTATTCAACCGGTCCAGAAAATCAATCCGCAGATTACTGGAAATAAACAGGGTCATGGTCCGGGAGATTGTCGATATATACGGGGCGGTTTCAGATCGGGTCATCATGGTGGAAGCCCCGGCCGGCAAAAAGGCCGTCAGCATGATGAACAGCACTGAAACGATTAAAACGCCTTTGGCTGTTCCGAAAATCAGGCCGAATGTCCGGTCCACCCACCCTAAAAACACCACATGCATCAATTTGCGGATCAGTGCGGCCGTCAGTCCCACCACAATTACAATACCGCAGAACAGCAGACCGAAACTGACCAGATGCTGGATTGCCGGCGTCTCAATCATAAAAGTCAGATAAGGAGACAATATCCAGTAATAGGTGAATGCCCCGTAAAACCCGGCGATCACCGCCACAATTCCAGACACTTCCCGGATCAATCCCCGGAACACCCCTCGAATCATGCAGAACAGAACGATCACCAGAACCACCAGATCAAAACCGCTCATGGATCCCCTTTCAATGGCTTCTTGTAAAGGTTCAACAAATAGCAACTCCGCTGGTTTACAGTCAAGATTTTTATTGACCTTTTTTCAAATTAAATGCACCCTAGCACCCATGACAACCCTTGAGTTTGACAACATATCCATCGCCCGGCAATTGTTTGGATTCCACAATACCCACCTGGAAAAAATTGCCAAACGGTTCAAGATCACCATTCATTCAAGAGGCGGCTCCGTCACCCTTTCCGGGCCGGCACCGGAAGTACGCCAGGTGCATTCTCTGCTGACCCAGCTGTATTTGATTTTTACGAAAAAAATTTCAATGGAACCCGGAGATCTGGATGCCGCCATCGCTTTGATCAAAAAAGATCCGGATGCCCGGCTGGAAACCCTGTTTATGCACACGGTGTACACGACCGCCAGAAACAAACCGATTCGGCCCAGAAGCCTGAACCAGGTCAAGTATGTCAAGGCTATTGAAACCAAAGACATCCTGTTTGCCATCGGCCCGGCCGGTACCGGAAAAACTTATCTGGCCATGGCCATGGCTGTGGCGGCCTTTGCCAGAGGGGATGTCCGAAAAATCATCCTCACCCGCCCGGCTGTGGAGGCCGGCGAAGCACTGGGATTTCTGCCCGGTGATCTGGCCGAAAAAATCAATCCTTATCTGCGGCCTTTATATGACGCGTTGTATGACATGCTTGAATTTGAAAAAGCCCGGACTTATATTGAACAGGAAATCATTGAAATCGCCCCCATTGCATTCATGCGGGGCAGAACCCTGAACAATGCATTTATCATTTTAGACGAGGCCCAGAACACGACCTCCCAGCAGATGAAAATGTTTTTAACCCGAATCGGATACGGTTCCAAGGCCATCGTGACCGGAGACATCACCCAGATCGATTTGCCCGGCGGCAAAAAATCCGGTCTGGTGGAAGTCAGAAAGATTCTCTCCCACATCAAAGGAATCGAATTCATTCATTTTTCCAGGGATGATGTGGTCCGGCACCAGCTGGTTTCCGATATTATCGATGCCTATGAAAAAAACAAAGATTAATAACTGGCTGGATTCAGCCAGACACTTTATTTTGTCCACCCCCTACCTGTTGTGGGCCATGTTGCTGGGCATTACGCTGTTGTTCACTTTTTCCCAGACACCGGAACAGCAGCAGATCACCGATGCGTATCAAATCGGAGATGTGGCCCAGCGGGATATCAAAGCGCCCAGAGACATCCTGGTGGAAGACCGGGAAGTGTCTGACGAACGGCGCAATCAGGCTCGGGATATGGTACGCATCGTGTATGATCTGGATGCGGACCTGCTGCCCCGGATTCAGGCCAGTGTCGAAGATGCCATGAAAATCGGCCGATCCCTGTTTGAACCGGGATCGATCCGAAAGACTGAAGATGAAACACCGGCCGGAGACACCCCGGACCCCACCTTTGCCATGGTCCTGGAAACCAAACCCCTATTCGAAGAAAAACTGGGCATCGTGATCAGTGAAGGGGCATATTCCATCCTGCACAAACACCGGTTTGATCCAAACATCACCCAAAAAATTCAGACCATCATGGGAAAGGTGCTTTCCAACGGGGTGGTGGCGAACAAGGAAATTCTGCTGGAACAGGAACACAAAGGGATTGTCCTGCGAAACATCAAATCCAATGAAGAACAGGTCGTCAACAACCTCAAGGTGTTCTACGGACCGGATCAGGCCAAGGCCATGATCAGAATCGAGGGAGAGCCGCTGCTCAAAAAGGTCAACTACACCCTGACAAACCTGATCGTGGACATTTGCCAGCGACTGCTCCAGCCCAACATCTTCATGAACAAAAACGAGACCCAGGCCCGGATCCTGGCGGCCCAGGCCACCATCAATCCGGTCATGTACCAGATCAAGGCCGGAGAAATGATTGTCCGGGAGGGCGAACGGATCGACAAGACCCGGCTTATCAAGCTCAATGCCCTGCAGGAACAGACCGTTGTCAAAACGGTTTATGTTTCCGCCACCGGGGTTGCGCTGATCACGTTCACCCTGCTGCTGGTGTCATACCTTCTATTTTTCAGACATCATGCCGCTCTGGAAAACGACCATAACAAACACATGATTTTTCTGGCCCTGGGGCTGGTCCTGTATCTGGGCGCGGTCAAACTGTCCTCCTATCTGGTTCAGTCCGCAGATCCGAATCAGGCATGGGACCTGATGTCCGCTTCTTTTTTCATGGCCATCCCCCTGCCGGCCGCCGCCATGATCTGCTGCCTGTTTCTGGGATTCAGTATTGCCATTTATTTTTCCCTGGTGCTGTCCGTTCTGGCGAGTATTTCTTTTGGCGGCAGTTTCGAAGCATTCATCTTTTTTCTGTTAAGCTGCAGTATGGCCGCGTTCTGGGCCCAGGCCCGGCAGACCCGTAAAAACTTCATCATGACCGGCGTCAAACTGGCAATTTTCAATTCATTTCTGGCAATCGCCCTTGGTTTTTATTCCCTGACCCAGCCTGATCCGGTGATCCTGGCAAGAGAAGTAATCATCGCGTTCTGCGGCGGAATTTTTTCCGCTGTGCTGACCATCGGGTTCTGTCCATTGATTGAGATCATTTTCGACTACACCACGGAAGCCAAACTGCTGGAACTGGCCAATCTGGATCAGCCTTTGATCAAAAAACTGATGATCGAGGCCCCGGGCACTTACAACCACAGTGTGATCGTGGCCACCCTGGCGGAAGCGGCTGCGTCCGCCATTCATGCCAACAGTCTCAAAGCCAAGGTCATGGCCTATTACCATGACATCGGAAAGCTGGACAAGATCATGTATTTCATTGAAAACCAGGCGGACGGCAAAAACCGGCACGACAAACTTTCGCCCTCCATGTCTGCGCTCATTCTCATCCAGCATGTCAAAAAAGGGGTGGAGCTGGCCAAAACCCATAAACTGGGCAATGAAATTATCGAAGGCATCACCCAGCATCACGGCACCTCGTTGATCAAATTTTTTTACAACAAGGCGTTAAAAAGCGGAAAAGACAATATTAATGAAGAAAATTTCAGGTATCCCGGCCCCAAACCCCAGACCCGGGAGACCGGTATTGTCATGCTGGCGGATGTGGTGGAAGCGGCAGTGCGGGCCCTGGACCGGCCGACAGCTGCCAGAATCCGGGGACGGGTCAAGGAACTGATCAACGATATTTTTGCCGACGGCCAGCTGGAGGAATGTGAGCTCACCCTCAAGGACCTGCACCAGATCGCCAAAAGCTTCAACAATATCCTGACCAGTATTTATCACAGCCGTATTGAATATACAGACAAACCCCAGGAAAAGAAAAAAGAAAAAAATGACAGCACTTCAGATACTGATCGAGAACCGTCAAAAACCAATGGTGTCCACCCCGGTGCTTCGCAAAAAGACCGAACAGATCTTAAACGCCTTGGGCTGTAACCACCATGAAATCTCCATCGTGATCATGGATGACCTACAGATCAAAGAACTCAACCACAGTTTCCGGGGCATTGACCGTCCCACCAATGTGCTGTCCTTTCCCATGCAGGAAGGCGAATTTTCAGACATCACCCCCGGACTGCTGGGGGATGTGGTCATCTCGGCCCAGACCGCGGCCAGAGAAGCACAGGAAACCGGCATCACCCTGGACGAAAGAATGTCCCAGCTGCTGATCCACGGCATCCTGCATCTGGTGGGATTTGATCATGAAACAAGCGAGACGGACGCGGATGACATGGAAACAAAAAGTTGTGAACTGTTAAGACTGGTTGAGCCAAATCCGGATCTGGCGGCATTTTAGCCAAAGATCCGGCGGCATTGTGAAAACCAGGAAAGGAAGAATAAAATGGCAGAACTGGCTGTAAATGTAGATCATGTGGCCACCCTGCGCCAGGCCCGGGGCATTGACTATCCGGACCCCGTCGCTGCGGCGGTGGCTGCGGAAACCGCAGGTGCGGACGCCATTGTGGTCCATTTGAGAGGAGACCGCCGCCATATCCAGGAGCGGGACGTCCGTCTGCTCCGGCAGATCGTCCAGTCCAGGCTCATCCTGGAAATGGCCGCCACCAGTGAAATGCTGGGAATCGCCCTGGACATCATGCCCGATACCGTCACCCTGGTGCCGGAAAAAAGAGAAGAGCTGACCACGGAAGGAGGGCTGGATCTGATCAGTCATCAGGATCATATCCAGGACGCGGTCTCCACCCTGCGAAACGCCGGGATTCAGGTATGTATCTTCATTGACCCGGACCTGGATCAGATCAAGATCGCCCACAAGATCGATGCGGACATGATCGAAATTCACACCGGGGCATTTTGTGACGCGGAGACCCGGGCCGAAGCCCGGCGGGAATTCGACCGCATCGTGGACGCGGCCAAGATCGGGACCAAGCTCAAGCTCGGAGTCAATGCCGGTCACGGCATCTGTTACAACACCATCAAAGCCTTTGCCGGGCTTCATGAAATCCGGGAGTTTTCCATCGGGCACAGCATTGTATCCAGGGCCGTGCTCACCGGTATGGACCGGGCCGTGCGGGATATGAAAAAGCTGATCCAGGATCTGGGGCAGGCCCCTGTGTAATATCGCAGGTCCCTCAATCCAGCAGTCCGGACAGGACTGCGGCCCGGGTCACGCCATGGTCGTTGTTGGACACCGGCATCCGGACCCCGGTATCAAACTCCGCCGGGGCATTGGCCACCCAGAATTTCTGCCCGGCCCAGTCCATCAGATCCAGATCATTGTAGTCATTGCCCACCGCCACCACCCGGGACTGCGGGATATCCAACTGCCGGGCCAGCCAGGCTGCGGCATGACTTTTGGAGACCCGGGGATGGAACACTTCGATCCAAACGGACTGATGATCCAAAGGAGATGTGGCATGCACCACACTGTAACCGGACAATGAAGCCTGTATTTCCGCCACCTGTGCCAATGACACTTTCGGGGGCATCACCGCCAGCACCTGGGTGGCGGTTTCAAATACCGGGGTATCTGTGGTCAAAGGGCTGGCAAAGGATTGATACAGAACAATCCGCTGAAAAAAATCCGGATTGTCCCGGCCATGGGACCGGAACGTGAAATAGTGGGTGTCCGGGATGGCGTTGTGGACCATATAATCCAGCTGCATCTGTTCAAAACAGGCGGTGATGTGCATCACATCCGACCGGGAAATGGCCAGGTCCCGGATAATTTCATTTTTTTTAAACTTCAGCACGCCCGCGCCTGTGGAAAAAATCAGAAAATCCAGGGGCCATGAATCCGTATCCATGCCGATGTGCGCCAGGGCCTGTTGAAAAGAATACAGGCTCCGGCCCGTGGCCGCCACCACCACAACGCCTTTGGCTCTCAACCGGGCCAGGGTATCCAGGTCCTGGTGTGAGACGGTCTTGTCATCAGTCAACAAGGTCCCGTCAAGGTCGGTGACAAACAGGTGCCGGTCTGCCACAACCCTATTTTTTCTTTTTGTTCAAAGCTTCCATGAGAACGCGTTCCATGGTGCCCATAGGCTTGTCTTTTTTGTTTCCTGCAAACTGTTTCCAGTCTTCGGCGTCTTTCTGGTCCGGCGGTGCCAGGGAGATGCGCCGATTTTCCTCATCCACATGCTGCACCAGGACCTGAACCGCATCCCCGGGTTTGAGCGCATCATACAATTTGGCATCGGCGGCATTGCGAAGGACCGATACCGGCATCAGGCCGGTGACCCCGGGTTCCAGCCCGATGAACAGACCGAAGGTTTCCCTTTTTTCCAGCCGGCCGTCCATGATATCACCGGGTTTGTACCGGACACTGATCCCGGTCCAGGGATCTCCCAGGGCATCCTTGATGCTCAAAGACACCCGTTTGGCATCCATGTCAATGGACTTGATCACCACCTGGACGTCCTGCCCTTTTTCCACCACCTCTTCGGGCCGGGTCACACGCCGGGTATGGCTCATTTCACTGATATGCACCAGGCCGTCCACGCCGGGGGCGATCTCCACAAACGCCCCGAAATTGGTGATTCGCATCACTTTACCGCTCACCTGATCTCCGGGTTTGAACGCGGCATCCACGCTTTCCCAGGGGTCGGTGGCCGTCTGTTTCAGGGACAAAGAAATTTTGGGCAGGTCCTGGCCGTCCTGGGGTGTGATGCTCAGCAGCTTCACCAGTAAGGTGTCTCCCGGTTTTACCACTTCATCCGGCTTTTCCACCCGGGACCAGCTCAATTCGGAAATATGGGCCATGCCCTCCACACCCGGGGCCAGCTCGATAAACGCGCCAAAAGGCATGAGACGGGTCACCTTGCCCTGAAGCGTATCCCCTTCGGACACATCTGCAAAAAACGCCTGCTGCGCCGCCTTGATCTCTTCGTTGAGCAGACTTCTTCGAGAGATGACAATGTTGCGCCCGTTCTCTTCATACCGGGTGATCAGAAACCGCAGGGTCTGGCCCACGAAATCTTCCGGGGTTTCCACATAATTGACATCCATCTGGCTCACCGGACAAAAAGCGCGTTTCCCCAGAATATCCACAGAGAATCCCCCTTTGATCACCTCGGTCACCTTGCCTTCCACCGGGGTCCGGTTCTGCACCGCGTCTTCCAGAAGTGCCACTTTGCCGGCCCCGGAAATGGCCTTGGAAAGGATGATCTCACTCTCACTCAAAGACACCACATACAGGGTCAAAACATCTCCGGCCTGAAAAGGGAACTCACCGTTTTCATCCAGCAGTTCCTGCTTTTCCACCACCCCGTCGCTTTTGGTACCGGTATCGATATACACATGGGTCCGGCCCACGGATATGATTTTACCTTCCACCATATCCCCGGGGGCCAGCTCCTGGCCCAGGTTGTCATTATAGGATTCGAAAAGTTCCTCAAAGCTCATTTCCCCGTCATCCTGATCCGGGGTGTCATCAAATTTTTCCGTCATGCATCTTCTCCAAACAGGCGGTTTATAAACATCTGCCTGACTAACTATACTTTACACGCACGGGTGTAAAGCAAAAAAACAATTATGATCCTTCCGCCCTGACCCGGGCCAGAATCTGTTCTGCCAGTTTTTCGGTAATTCCGGGCAATGATGTCAATTCATCCACGGACGCGGTTTTAAGGCTTTTCAGACCTTTGAACCGCTGCAGCAGCAGTTTTTTTCTTTTGGGCCCGACACCGGGGATGGCATCGAACACCGACAGGTTGCTCCGTTTTTTCCGGCGCTTGCGCTGAAACGTGACAGCAAACCGGTGGGCCTCGTCCCGCACCTGCTGAAGCAGAAACAGGCCCTGCTTGAACGAGGCCGTGTTCAAGGGATTGGACCGGCCCGGCACATAAATTTTATCCATACCCTCGCCTTTGGTTTCATCTTTTTTGGCCAGACCTGCCACGGCAAACCGGCCTTCCAGGTTCAGCGCTTTGAGCACGGCCACGGCCATGCCCAGCTGGCCTTTGCCTCCGTCCACCACCAGCAGGTCCGGAAAATCCATCTCTTTTTCCGTTTTTGAAAACCGCCGGGTCAGCACCTGGGTCATGCCGGCATAATCATCGGGCCGGTCCATATCCCGAAGGATATAGCGTCGATACGCATCCTTATCCGGCCGGCCCCGGGTGAACACCACCATGGACGACACCGGGTCCTGTCCGGCCAGATGAGAATTGTCAAAACATTCGATGCGGTCCGGCATCCGGTCCATTTTCAGCAGCGCCTGGACCTGGGTCACGGCAGACTGAGCCGCTTCCGTCTTAATCCGCAGTTTTTCCAGCTCCCGGGCGGCATTGACATCGGCCATTTCCACCAGCCGCCGTTTCTCCCCTCTCATGGGGACATGCACGGTCACTTTTCGATGCTTCTGCTCAGACAACCTGGATGCCAGCACATCCATGTTTTCGATTCCTCTGTCCAAAAGCACGGCATCGGGCAGAAACCGGGTTACATCATAATACTGCCATAAAAAGGCCCGCAGAATTTCATGGGATTCCTTGAACCCCGGGTCCACCGGGTAATGCACGGTGTCGATGAGCCGGCCGGACCGAACGATCATCATGGTGATGACGGCCATCTCCTTTTCAACGGCCAGAGCCAGGACATCCCTGTCTTTGAGATCTGCGGCAACCACCACCTGTTTTTCCAGAATATGGGTCATGGCGGTCACAGCATCCCGCTTCTGGGCCGCTTTTTCAAATTCCAGGGCCTGGGCATGGGCCTGCATCTGGGCTTTGAGTTTCTGGATCACCTGACCGGACCGGCCCTTGAGAAACAGCACCGCATCTTTGACATGCTGTTTGTATTCCTGCTCATCCACTTTCAGGCAGCAGGGGCCCAGACAGGCGTTGATCTGATAGTTCAGGCAGGGCCGGGACCGGTTTTTGAACTGAGTGTTCCGGCATTTCCGGAGTTTGAAAATTTTCTGAATCTGGCCCAGGGTCTGGTTCACGCTCCGGGACGAGGAATAGGGCCCGAAATACAGGGCCTGGTCGTTCTGGATCCGCCGCACCCGCTGGATCGCCGGAAACGGCTCGTTCATGTCAATGCGCAGCAGCGGATAATTTTTGCCGTCTTTGAGCAGCACATTATACCGGGGCCGGTATTCCTTGATCAAATTGGATTCCAGAATAAAAGCCTCGTGATCCGATGCTGTGATGATCACATCGAAATCCCGGACCATGGCCAGCAGGGCCGAGGTCTTGCCGTCCGTGTGGTCCTGCCGGGCAAAATAGGATCCCAGGCGCTTTTTCAGGTCCTTGGCTTTTCCCACATAAATGATTTTTTTCCGGGCATCTTTCATCAGATACACCCCGGGCGCATGGGGGGCCTGATGATATTTCTGTGTCAGATCAGCGCGCATCACCGGTTATCCGCCGTTAAAACGGCACCATGTCCGTGAGCTGCCGGATCTTGTCCCGAAACACCGCCGCCTGTTCAAACTCCAGGTTTTCCGCGGCTTTTTTCATCTTGTATTCCAGATCCCGGATCAGATCTTCCAGATCGATGTCATCCCCGTCATAGGCTTGAATATCTTCGTGCACCGAAGGCGTTTCCTGCCCGGAACCCGCCGTATCCGATGCCGGGTATTTAAACACGTTGAGTTGTTTTTGAATGGTGGCCGGCACGATATGATGGGCCTCATTATACGCTTGCTGAATTTTCCGGCGGCGCCGGGTCTCGGCCAGGGCTTTTTTCATGGACTTGGTTTCTTTTTGCGCATACATGATCACCCGGCCGTACACGTTCCGGGCGGCCCGGCCGAAAATCTGGATAAAGGACCGGAACGAACGCAGAAATCCCTCCTTGTCCGCATCCAGGATCGCCACCAGAGACACCTCGGGAATATCCAGGCCTTCCCTGAGCAGATTGATGCCGATGAGCACGTCAAACACCCCCCGGCGCAGGTCCTGGATGATCTCGATGCGCTCCATGGTCACAATGTCCGAGTGCAGATATTTGACCTTGATCCCCAGATCCGCATAATATTCGGTCAAATCTTCGGCCATGCGTTTGGTCAGGGTGGTCACCAGGACCCGTTCATCCGCTGCCACCCGTTTGATGATTTCCTGGTACAGGTCATCCACCTGGGTTGTGGCATCTCTCACCTGGACTTTCGGATCCAGAAGCCCGGTGGGCCGGACAATCTGTTCCGCCACACGGATGCCGGACTTTTCCAGCTCATAGTCCGCAGGCGTGGCTGACACATAAATGATCCGGGAGGTGCGGGCCGAAAACTCATGAAAGGCCAGGGGCCGGTTGTCCACGGCCGAAGGCAGGCGGAACCCGTATTCCACCAGAGTCAGTTTCCGGGACCGGTCCGCCTTGTACATGCCTGCCAGCTGGGACACGGAAATATGGCTTTCATCAAAAAACAGCAGGAAATCATCGGGCATATAATCCAGCAAAGTGGGGGGCGGCTCCCCGGGATTCCGCCCGGTGAGATGCCGGGAATAGTTCTCGATGCCGGTGCAGTATCCGATCTCGTTGAGCATTTCCATGTCATACCGGGTCCGCTCTTCCAGACGCTGGGCCTCCACCAGCCGGTTGTCGGCCCTAAGCTGGGCCAGCCGCTCTTCCAGTTCCGCAAAAATCGCCTCCACAGCCCGTTTCCGGGTCTGGCTTTTGGTCACATAATGGGAGGCCGGATAGATGGCGGTCTGGTCAAACGTGGTCAGGATTTCTCCTTTCAAGGGATCGATCTCGCAGATCTCCTCGATCACGTCCCCGAAAAAATCGATGCGAACGGCCCGGTCTTCCTCATACGCCGGAAAAACCTCCACCCGGTCGCCCCGGACCCGGAACACCCCCCGGTGAAAATCGGTATCATTTCTTGTGTACTGGATCTCCACCAGTTTCCGGATCAGCGTATCTCTGGAGATCTCCATATCCCGGGCCAGGGTGATGCGCAGATCCAGATAGTCTTCCGGAGCCCCCAGCCCGTAAATGCAGGACACCGACGCCACCACAATGACATCCCGCCGGGCCAGCACCGACCGGGTGGCGGAATGGCGCATCTTGTCGATGATGTCGTTGATGGAGGAATCTTTTTGAATATAGGTGTCGCTGGAAGGCACATAGGCTTCAGGCTGGTAATAGTCGTAATAGGACACAAAATATTCCACACAGTTGTCCGGAAACAGCAGTTTGAATTCATTGTACAGCTGGGCTGCCAGGGTCTTGTTGGGCGCGATGATCAGACTGGGTTTTTCCACTTCGGCAATGATATTGGCCATGGTGAATGTCTTGCCGGACCCGGTCACGCCTAAAAGCACCTGGTGGGGTTCATTGGCTTTCACCCCTTGTGTCAGGTATTCAATGGCCTTGGGCTGATCCCCGGTGGGAGAAAACGATGATTTCAGATGAAACAGACTCATGGATTTACAGGCCTTTCACTGCACGGACGTTTCTTCGTCCGGCCGCCTGGGCCAGGCGCTGAGAACCCCCTGGAGCAGAATGGCCAAAGGAATGGCAAAGAACACCCCCCACACGCCCCAGATCCCGCCGAAAAACAGCACCGCCACGATAATGGCGATGGGATGCAGGTTCACCACCTCGGAAAACAGAAGCGGCACCAGCACATTGCCGTCCAGCATCTGGATCACCAGGTAGGCCAGGATGATCCAGGCCAGGTCCCCGGTCCATCCGAACTGGAAATACGCCACCAGGGCCACGGGAAAAGTCATGACCGCGGCCCCGATATAGGGCACCAGCACGGAAATCCCCACCAGAAACGCCAGAAGCAGGGAAAAGCTGAGTCCCATGAAAATAAATGTCAGGTAAGACGCGCCCCACACGATCAGAATTTCCCAGAACTTGCCCCGGATAAAATTGCCCAGCTGCACATCCACGCCCTGCCACACCCGGCTGGCCAGGCCCCGTTCCCGGGGCAGGTGCCGCCGGATCCATCCCATGAGTTTGTCCTTGTCCTTAAGAAAGAAAAACACCAGCAGCGGCACCAGCACAATATACACCACCAGGGTGATGACCCCCACCACCGATGACAGGGTCTGGCGCAGCATCTTGTCAGTGAAGTGCCCTGCCTCCTGCCGGATCTGATCCAGCACCCTTTCGATCTCCACCTCGCTGAAAATGGTGGGATACTTCTCCGGCAGTGACAGAATCAACGTCTGGGACGCACTGAGCATGGCAGGTACTTCCTGAAGCAGCTGGGTGGCCTGTCTTGTCAACACCGGGAGCAGCCAGAACAGCAGGGCCAGCAGCACCAGAAAAAACACCAGAAACACGATGCCCACCGCCAGCATCCGGGGTACCCCCACCCGCTGCAGCGGCTGGATCAACCCCTCCAGCAGATACGCAATGATCAGGCTGGCGATCACCGGCACCAGGTGCCGGCCGGCCAGCAGCACCGTGGCCAGTCCCACCACCAGAAACACCGCCAGAATCACCACCTGGGGGTCTGAAAAATAGCGTCGAACCCAGTCTTTAATTATACCCATTCTTTGCCTCAACCGTTTAAAATCAATCTTTGCAGTCTATCCTGTTTTCAAAAATTTTTCCAGAATTTTCATGCAGATCCGTCAGGAAGACCTCAAGCGCACATGACCACAGATGGGACGACGGCAGGCATGCCGCCCGCAAAGGAATTGAACATAATTTTTGATTCTTTGGCCGAATTTCATTATAATACGCAACCTACACCGTTCAGGACATAAATCTGCTGGAAGGAAAGCACTGACAATGAAAATATTAATTCTCAACGGGAGTCCCCGGAAAAACGGCACCGTGGCCACACTCCTCAAAGCGGTGGCTGAGCCGATCACCAACAAACATGAAACCGAATGGATCGATGTGTGCAAACTTGATATGAAATTCTGCACCGCCTGCATGGCCTGCCGGGACAAAGGCACCTGCGTCCTGCCGGAAGATGATGCGCACCGGGTGGGAAAAAAGATTCAAGACGCCGATGCCCTGATTATCGGCACCCCGACCCACTGGGGCAATATGTGTGCGCCGCTCAAACTTCTGTTCGACCGCAACGTCCCGGTATTCATGGGGGAAAGCCCCAGGGGAATGCCGGTACCCAGGCAGAAAGGCAAACGCGCCGTTATCGTGACCGCCTGCACCACCCCCTGGCCGTTCAATTTCATTTTCCCGGAAAGCCGGGGCGCCATCCGGGCGGTTAAAGAAGTCCTTCACTATGGCGGGTACAAGGTCGTGGGGACGCTGACAAAACCAGAAACCAAAAAGTCAACTGAGATCTCTCCAGCCTTGATGAAAAAAGCGGGGCGGTTTGGGAAAAAACTCATACAATGATAACCTTATTATGAATAGGCTGATTTCGAAATTTTCAAGATCCACCGCCGCTACAGAGTAATATTTCTCCGTCTCGTGGCCTTGAATGCGGGTGAACCTATATTTATCAATGATCATCTAATCTGAGCAGCCAATATCTCTTTACATAATTGGGGATTACTGATACGGAAAACTTGAATGAATTTTCGATTGTTTGGTTAGATATCATTCCAAAATGAAAGATTTACAGTTCAACACATCATGTTGTTAGCTTAAATGTTTCATGGAACTGATAAATATCTATCAATCACATGCGACCAATCTTTTTGGGAAGGATAAATGAGAGAGCATATGATACACCGACGATTGACTTTTGCTCTCCAGGCAATTCTGGTCGTCGGGTTCATCGCTGAAGTCATGGCAAAACAATGGTTTACCGCTGTTGTCACAAGCGGGATAATCTTGATAACATTCGCCCCCTTGCTTCTGGAAAAAAAGTTACGCGTTTTTATCCCGCCTGAGGTTATACTTCTTTCAATTACCTTCGTTTTTGCGTCACTGTTTCTTGGTGAAGTTCGTGGGTACTATGAACGTTACTGGTGGTGGGATATCGCCCTTCACGCCGGATCTGGATTTTTACTGGGTATTATCGGTTTTCTATTGATGCACTTATTAAACGAAACAGAAGAAATCGGCGTACACATGAAACCAGGCTTTGTTGCTTTTTTTGCCTTCTTGTTTGCAGTCGGGATTGGCGCTCTTTGGGAAATCTTCGAGTTTGGCATGGATAGTTTCTTTGCCATGAATATGCAAAAGGAAATGTTCGGTGATCCTTCTGGTTTGACCGACACAATGTGGGATCTGATTGTTGATACTCTGGGAGCCTTGATAATCACGGTGCTTGGGTATGGCTATCTCAAAACCGCCAGAAACGAATCATTTCTTGAAAGGTGGATTCATGGTTTCATTAAGAGCAATCCACGGTTTTTCAATCGACACCAATAGATTTTCCGAAACGGATGGAATCAATGTTGCAAGCTAACAATGAATCCGGCCTGGAACATGTCAAAGACCTTCTCAAACCTGGGCTGACCTGTTGCCTGTTAGGATCATCCGGTGTCGGCAAGACCACACTTTTAAACCATCTCATCGGAGAATCGGTGTTCAGGACCAAAACCGTCCGGAAAAAAGACAGCAAGGGCCGGCATACCACAACGTCCAGGCAGTTGATCACACTGGCCGGCGTTAAATTATAAAAAAGGTGCATAGTATCAATGAATGAAAACAGTCAAAAAATCGCGTTGTTTATCGATGCAGATAATGCTCCCGCAAGCAAATTTGAAGAAGTGCTCAGTGAAGTGGCAAAATACGGGGTTGTCACGATCAGAAAGGCGTATGGTAACTGGAAAAGCCCTACCCTTAAATCCTGGGAAGATTTATTAAATGAATACGCCATACAGCCGATACAACAGTATGATCTGACCAAGGGCAAAAATGCGTCAGATATTGCTTTGGTCATCGATGCAATGGATGTCATGTATACAAAAAACATCGATGTGATGTGCTTTGTGTCTTCAGACTGTGATTTCACACCCATGGTGACACGCGCGCTTGCAGAGGGTAAGGTCGTTTTGGGTTTTGGAGAGCGGAAAACCCCTTCCCCGTTTGTTAACGCGTGTTCCAAGTTCTTATATCTTGATGCAGGACCCAAACAGAATGGGTCGGTGCCTGAAAAAACCAAAAATCTGAAATCCGATACAAAACTCCTTAACCTGCTAAGGCAGGCGATAGAAGCGACGGAAGAAGATAATGGCTGGGCCGCGCTCGGTCCGGTGGGATCACACATATCCAATAAAACATCCTTTGATACAAGAAATTACGGTTATAAAAACTTGAGCAGCCTTATCAAGGCCATTGATCTGTTTGAATTAAAAAGAGGCCCTGGGAACTCATACCTGGTCAAAGACAAAAAAAAGAAAAAATCAAGTTGACCAGCCATTCCGGCAGACTTTTTTTTGGGCCCGGTGGTGATAGCGGACCGGAAGTTTTTTTCAAAAAGGATGAATCATGACAGATGACAACAAGATCCGGCGGATGGTTGAGATCACCATGGAACCCGTGGAACTGCACAAAATCCTGAAGTTTGAAAACCTGGCCGCCAGCGGCGGGGAAGCCAAGTTCCGGATCCAGGACGGTCAGGTGCGGGTGAACGGGGAGACAGAAACCCGGAAGCGAAGAAAAATCCGGCACGGGGATGTGATCGAAACCCCCGAGGCCGTTCTGACCATTGTAAAACCTGAACCTTAGATACATGGAGAGAACACACATGTTTATCGTCACAGCAGAACAGATGCAAAAGATGGACCGGTTTACCATTGAGGAATTCGGCATCCCCGGGCGGGTGCTCATGGAAAATGCCGGACGGGGGGCGGTGAATTTTTTCATGGAAACCTGCGGTCCCACCCCGGCAACCCGGGTAGCGGTGGTGGCGGGCCGGGGAAACAACGGCGGAGACGGCTGGGTCATGGCCCGGTATCTCATGGAAAACCAGATTCCCGTGACCGTGTTTCTATTGTCGGACCGGGACCGGGTCAAAGGGGATGCCAGAACCAACATGGATCTGGTGGAAAAACTGCTGCCTTATTTTCCGGATTGTGCGGTGGTGGAAATCCCGGATGCCGCTGCGCTGGACCGGGAAAAAACCCGGCTGACGCATCATGACCTGTTTGTGGATGCTGTTTTCGGCACCGGCCTGAATTCAGATGTCCGGGGAATGTTCAAAACAGTGATCCAGTGCATCAACCAGACAAAAAAACCGGTATTTGCCGTGGACATCTCTTCCGGACTCAATGCCGACACCGGCGCGGTCTGCGGGGTGTGCATCAACGCGGCGGCCACAGCCACGTTTGGCTTTGCCAAGACCGGACATATCCTGTATCCGGGCAATGAATATACCGGGCAATTGCAGGTCATTGACATCGGCATCCCCGGATTTGCAGCCGGAAAACAGGATCTTGGGTTCCAGGTAATGGAAAAACAAACCATTGCGCCGTTGTTCCCGGCCCGGACGTTTAACAGCCACAAGGGCAGTTTCGGCCACCTGCTGGTCCTGGCCGGATCGCCCGGAAAAACCGGGGCCGCGGCCCTGTGTGCCAATGCCGCCAAACGGATCGGCACCGGTCTGGTGACCGTGGGCGTGCCGGAACAAATCAATCCCGTGATGGAAACGCTGGTGGTGGAGCCCATGACCGTGCCGCTGCCGGAAACCGCATCCGGCACATTGTCGCCGGACGGGCTGGACCGGATTATGGCCCTGGCTGAAAACCGGCAGGCCCTGGCCTTAGGGCCGGGACTGGGCACGGATACAGACACTCGAAATCTGGTGACCTCGCTGGTGGAAACCTGCTCCCTTCCTTTGATCATGGATGCGGATGCCATCAACTGCCTGGCCGACAACCCGGCCGTGCTTTGTTCCCGGAAGTCTCCGGCCGTGCTCACGCCGCATCCCGGAGAAATGGCCCGGCTGGCCGGCATCACCACGGCACAGGTCCAGGCGGACCGGCCCGGCACGGCCCGGACCTTTGCACAGAAATTCAATGTCATCCTGGTGCTCAAAGGGGCCCAGACCCTGGTGGCTTTGCCGGACGGCCGGATGTTTCTGTGTCCTGCCGGGAACCCGGGCATGGCCACCGGCGGCATGGGGGATGTGCTCACCGGTATGATCGCCGGACTGGCAGCCCAGGGATTTTCTCTGGAAAATGCCGCATTGGCCGGGGTTTTCATCCATGGGCTGGGCGGGGACCTGCTGGCCGACACCTTCGGAGGATTCGGGTTTCTGGCAAAAGACATGATCCGGACCATTCCTGAAATCATCCACAGGCATCTGACATGACCCATCAGATTATCACGCAAACCGATACCCAGACCCGGAATTTGGGATTTCGCCTGGGCAGGGCCGTGACCGGCCCGGTGGCCATTGCCCTGACCGGAGATCTGGGATGCGGTAAAACCACTTTTGTCAAAGGCCTGGCCCGGGGACTGGGAGTGGATGTGCGTTATCCCGTCACCAGCCCCACGTTCACGCTTATCAATGAATATCCGGCCGCCAATCAATTGCGGCTGTGCCATCTGGATCTGTACCGCTTAACCTCGGTGGAAGAACTGGCACATATCGGGTTTGACGATCTCACCGGCATTGATGCCGTGATTGTGGTGGAGTGGCCGGCCCTGCTCAAGGATGACCGGTTTGCATTTGACCTGGAACTGACCTTTGAATTTGATCCCGCATATCACCGGGTCATATCTTTTTTTGCCTCTGGACAGACCGGTACAAACATGCTAAGCAGTTTGTTTTCGTAAATAGTGAAACCAATTTTTTTTGGGAGTTTTTGATGGCACTTCGAGTACAGAAATACGGGGGCACATCCGTGGCGGATATCCAGCGGATATCCCGGGTGGCGGACCGGGTGATCAAGGCCCATGAAGCCGGCGATCAGATGGTGGTGGTGCTCTCTGCCATGGCAGGCGTGACAGACAAACTGATTTCTCTGGCCCGGCAGGCGGCAATCACACCGGACAAACGGGAACTGGATGTGCTGCTGGCCACCGGGGAACAGACCACTGCGGCATTGATGGCCATCCTGCTCAAATCCCGGGGATACAAAGCCAGATCGTTTCTGGGATTTCAGGCCGGGATTCACACGGACCAGACCCCGGGTAAAGCCCGGATCCTGGACATTGATGCCCAGAAAGTCAAAAAAGCCCTGGATCAGGGACATATCTGCGTGGTGGCCGGGTTCCAGGGCGCGGATAACAACGGGGATATCACCACGTTGGGCCGGGGCGGCTCCGACACATCGGCCGTGGCCATTGCCGCATCCCTGAAAGCGGATGTGTGTGAAATCTTCACGGACGTGGACGGTGTGTACACCACAGACCCCAGAATCTGTGCCAAAGCCCGGAAAATCGACCGGATTTCCTATGAAGAAATGCTGGAAATGGCTGTGCTCGGCGCCAAGGTGCTCCAGATCCGGTCCGTGGATTTTGCCAAAAAATACAATATTCCTTTGCACGTCAGATCATCATTCAAAGAGGAGGAAGGAACCATGGTCGTCAATGAGAGCGCGGATATGGAAAGCGCGGTGGTATCAGGCATTACCTGTGATATGAATGAAACCCGGATCACCCTGAAACGGGTGCCGGACCAGCCCGGCATTTCCGCGAAAATTTTCGGCCCGCTGGCGGATGCGGAAATCATGGTGGACATGATCATTCAGAACACCCGCACCGGCGGAGAAACCGACCTGACGTTCACGGTGACCAAAGATGATTTTGACCGGGCCCTGCAGATTTCAGAAGCAGTGGCCAAAGAGGTCGGTGCTGAAGAAGTGCTTTCAGCCAAGGATATCGCCAAGGTATCGGTTATCGGACTGGGCATGAAAAGCCACTCCGGTGTGGCTGCCACCATGTTCAAGGCCCTGGCCGAAGAAAACATCAATATCCGGCTGATCTCCACATCGGAAATCCGGATTTCCTGTGTCATTCTGGCCAAATACGCGGAACTTGCAGTGCGGGCTCTGCACGCCGCCTTTGGTCTGGACGGAGACGATTAAGCCGACGGTTTGTTTTCCAGGACTGATTCAATTTCATGGATCACTTTTCGGGCCGCTGCTGCCGGATCATGCGCATCCCGGATGGGCCGGCCGATCACCAGCAGATCGCTGCCCCGGGCTATGGCCTGGGCCGGGGTGGTGATCCGTTTCTGATCATCTTTTGGGGTCAGGCTCCAGGCCGGACGGATCCCCGGCGTAACCGCCAGAAACTCTTTGCCGAACCGGGCTTTGATGTCGGCGGCCTCCCGGCCGGAACAAACCACGCCCCGGCATCCGGCATCATGGGCCAGCTCGGCCCGGAGCATGACCAGCTTCATGGGATCCGCTGAGAACTGATCTGAAAATCCGCCGGTGGCAAGCGTTTCTTCATCATTGTCTGTGAGCAGGGTCACTCCCAGGACCCCCACGTTTCCCTGTCCCCCCTGAACCGCCATTTCCAGCATTTTTTTGGACGAACAGGTGTGCACCGTGACCAGATCCACTGCCAGATCCGCCACCCGGGCCATGGCCCTGAACACCGTGGCACTGATATCATGAAGCTTGAGATCCAGAAAAATCCCGGCGGCACTCTGATCCCGGATCATCTTCACCACGTCCGGCCCCTCACAGATGAACAGTTCCAGACCGATCTTGAACATGCCCACATGCGGCCCCAACACGCTGACCAGCGATTGTGCCTCTCCCATCGAAGGCACGTCCAAAGGAAACACAATATACTCTTTGCCTGTCTTTTTCATCATTTTCCCTTTTTCCATCCTGCTTTTTCTAACAAAATTCCCGGATCAGATATTAGACGGAAAAATGCTTGATTGTCAACAAGCCGGGGCTCCGCTGTGCCGGAAACGCCCCACTGAATTTTATGCCAAACAGTTCATTTTCTTGCCGCAATATGCTACATTGAAGGCCTTAAAAACGAGGAGGACCATGGAAACCCGAAAATATACATTAACCATGCTGGTGGACAACGAACCCGGTGTGACCGCCCGGATCACCGGACTGTTTGCCGGACGAGGCTACAATATTGAAACCATCTGCGGCGCCCCCACGGCCAACCCGAAAATGTCCCGGATCACCATCACCACGTTGGCCAGCCCTTCGTTGCTGGCCCAGTGCATGAAACAGATCCAGCGTCTGGTCAATGTGATCAAATTGCGGGACATGACCGGTGAAGAGGCCATCAAACGGGAGATGGCTTTGGTCTGCGTCAAAACCCGGCCCAAAGACCAGAAAAAAATTGAAACCATTATTTCCGATTTTCAGGGCCGGATCCTGGATAAAGGTCAGCAGCATTTCATTTTCGAGGTGATCGGCGATGAACTCACTGTGGATGCCATGCTGGACCAGCTGGCCCCGTTCGGGATCAAAAAACTGGCCCGCTCCGGGGTGCTGGCCCTGTACCGGGAACCTTGACCAGCCAACCCCAGATACCGGAATTTTTCCATTTAACTGTTGAAATCTGAGAAGAATCGGTGTTATTTAAATCAAAATCATTAAATATTACAAACTGATACCCAGGAATTTTCATGTCCCGAACCGATACGCATCAATTACTCCGGCGCCTTCCCGGGGTGGATCATCTGCTGGACAAGACCCGGGAGGACGACCGGTTTACAGCCGTGCCCAGACAGGTCATCATCCGGGCGACCCGGACCGTGCTGGACCATCTGCGCACCCGGATTCTGGACGGCCTGAACCCGGATTTTGATGATACCGCTGTTCTCTCGGATATTGACCGTCAGTGCCGGCAGACCCTGGCACCGAAACTGGTGCCCCTGATCAATGCCACCGGCGTGGTACTTCATACCAACCTGGGACGGGCACTGCTGAGTAAACAGGCCCTGAAAAACATTCAGACCATTGCGGAATCCTATTCCAATCTGGAATTGAACCTGTCCACAGGCAAACGGGGGCTGCGGTACACGGCCGTGGAATCATTGATCTGTGAACTCACCGGAGCCGAGGCAGCCATGGCGGTGAACAACAATGCCGGGGCTGTGCTCCTGGCCTTGAACACGCTGGCTGAAGGCACAGAGGTGGTGGTTTCCCGAGGTGAACTGGTGGAAATCGGCGGGTCTTTCCGGGTCCCGGACGTGATGGCTAAAAGCGGGTGCCGTCTCAAAGAGGTGGGCACCACCAACCGGACCCATCTGAAAGACTATGCCGGGGCCATCACCGAAGACACCGGCATGCTGCTTAAAGTCCATACCTCCAACTACCGGATTCAGGGATTTACGGCCAGTGTCGGACTCAAGGATCTGGTCACCCTGGGAAAATCCCGCAACATCACGGTCATGGAAGACTTAGGTTCCGGAACCCTGGTGGATTTTTCCGCGTTCGGCCTGCCCATGGAACCGCTAATATCCCATTCCGTGGCAGCGGGTGCGGACATTGTGACCTTCAGCGGAGACAAACTGCTGGGCGGCCCCCAGGCCGGTATCATTGTGGGCACCAAACAGGCCATTGGAAAAATCCGGGCCAATCCGTTAACCCGGGCCCTTCGTATTGACAAACTCACGCTGGCGGCCCTGGAAGCCACGTTGCAGCTGTATCGGGACCCGGCAACCGCCATTAAAGATATCCCCACCCTGCGGATGCTGACCATGTCCTTTGAACACACCTGCCAACAGGCCGCACTTCTGGAAGAACAGGTCAAAAAAGCCTGCGGTGCCATGGATGTTGTGGCGTGTGCGGACCTGGAATCCCGGCCCGGGGGCGGTTCATTTCCGGACCTGAAACTGCCCACCCGGTGTGTCACCCTGATCCCCGGAAACATGTCCGTGGCCACTTTAGAGCGCCGCATGCGGCTGTCCACTCCGGCGGTGATCGCCAGGATTGAAAACAACCGGTACATCATGGACCCCCGGACCATTCAACCCGGACAGGAAACGCGTATTTCATCAACCCTTGAAACCATATTGAGAACATCATGACACCCAGATTCACATCCAGGGAATTTTCTTTTCTCAAACCGGATTCCGACACATCGTCTCCCATTCAGGCCCCTGACACCTATTTTTCAGACCTGGTGCATCAGAAATCCGCTGCGTTTACCGCTTTTGAACAACGGTTGTTATCAGTGGACATTCCCAAAAAAAAGTTTATCTGCGCAGTGATCCAGGTGGCAGATACGGCATCGGAAGACATCCTGGAAAAGGCCCGGGATATTTTTGAATCCTGGCTTCGTTCCATGTCCGACAACCGGCGAGGTATCTGGGAAACCCTGGATAACCGGACGTTTGTGCTTGTTTTCTGGGATTATGACAACCAGAAAAAAGCCATGGATCTACTGGAATCCCTTAAAACCAAGATCACCCGGGCATTGAACACGGAACTGCTGGTGGGGGTGGCCCGGTTTCCCTTTCAGAAATATTCCCGCGCCGAGGTGTTTGCCAATGCCCTGAAAGCCATTGATCATGCCGCTTTTTTCGGTTTCGGCCACATGCGGCATTTTGACGGCATTTCCCTGAACATCAGCGGCGACCGGCTGTATCAGCTGGGACACTATGATGCCGCCATCAAAGAATATGAAAAAGGCCTGGCCCTGGCTCCCAAAGACATCAACCTGATGAACAGTTTAGGGGTGTGCTACGGGGTCACGGGCAACCTGGAAAAAGCCAGAACATATTTTGAAGCAGCCCTGGATATCAACCCCAAAGAGGTCATGGTCATCTACAACCTGGGCCTGACCTGCCAGGTGATTGAAGACACGGAAAAGGCCATATTATTTCTGCGCAAGGCCCACGGCATTGACAGCCGTATCTTTGAAGTGGAACTGCTGCTGGGACATCTGCTGTTTCAGGCAAAAAAACTGGATGCAGCCCTGCCCCATCTGGAAACCGCGGCCCAGGTGAATCCCAAATCCAGTATGGCCCACCGGATCATGGGAGAAATCTTTCTGGAACAGCAGAAACCGGATCAGGCAGGGGCGGCTTTCAATGCGGCAGTCAAGCTCAATCCCCTGGATCCCGCGGCCCTGTCCGGGTATGCCCAGGTCATGACACTGAAAAACCGCAATTTAAAAATCGCGTTGACATTTGCTGAAAAAAGCGTGGCCCTGGCACCTGACAATGAAATGTTTCAGGAACGGCTGGCCCGGGTTCAGCAAGTGTTACAGGAAAATGACGCAGCGGATGACTTATCTCAGAAATCTGCATCGGCTTAAAAATACGGAGCTGCCATGTCGTTAAATGAATTCACACCACTGATTCAAACCACTGTCGCAGACAGCATCCAGGTGAAACAGTCTTTTTTTGACACCCACCTGAGAGCTGTTGAAACCTGTGCCCGGAAAATGGCGGACACCCTGACTGCCGGCGGCAAACTGCTGTTGTTCGGCAACGGCGGCAGTGCGGCCGACTGCCAGCACATTGCCGCGGAATTTATCAACCGCTTTGCCATGGAACGCCCGCCTTTGCCGGCCATTGCCTTAACCTGCGACACGTCTGTTCTCACCAGCATCGGCAATGATTATTCATTTGACGATATTTTCTTAAAACAGATTCAGGCGCTGGGACGGTCCGGGGACCTGGCCATTGCCATTTCCACCTCAGGCAACTCCCCCAATGTGATCCGGGCGGCTGAGGAAGCCGGGAAAATGGGGCTGTTTGTGGTGGGATTCTCCGGAACTGCCGGCCGTCTCCGGGAACTCAGTGATATCCCTTTTTGTGTCCACTCTCCGGTCACGGCAAGAATTCAGGAAACCCATATTCTGCTGGCCCATATTTTATGCGATCTCACGGAAAGGATCCTGTTTGCATGACACCGGACAACACACACCTGGACTTTTCCGGATTAAAGACCTATTCCATTCATGACCGCAACAGTCTGGTTTCCAGAAAAGATTTTGCACGCCCCTGGCAAAAGGGAACGGATTTTAAAACCTTTCTGGATACCCTGCCGTCCATTCTGGCCGGAAATGACATCCGGGCGGTCATTCAGGCTGTTGCGGCCGCCGCCCGGGGACAGCATCCCGTGTGTTTTGCCATGGGAGGACATGTCATCAAAACCGGCATGGCACCGATTATCATCGATCTGATGGAAAAACAGGTCATTACATTGGTGGCCATGAACGGGTCCGGGATCATCCATGATCTGGAGGTGGCACTGGCGGGACGTACTTCCGAAGATGTGGCCGGCAGTCTTGGTGACGGCAGTTTCGGTATGGCCAGGGAAACCGCGGACTGCCTCAATCAGGCCATTGCCCGGGCGGAAGAAAAACACATGGGATTGGGCCGTGCGGTGGGAGAATTCATCCTGGAGCATGACATGCCGTATCCGCATTTAAGCCTGCTGGCCACCGGGGCTCGGCTGACGCTTCCCGTGACCGTGCATGTGGCGATAGGAACCGATATTCTGCATATGCACCCCCGATTCAATGCGGCCGCCTGCGGTCAGGCGTCTTTGCATGATTTTCATACGTTTGCGTCACAGATTTCCCGACTGGAACAAGGCGTTTTCATCAATGCCGGGTCGGCTGTCATTCTGCCGGAAGTGTTTCTCAAGGCCCTGACTCTGGCACGGAATTTAGGGCATCATGTGGAGGATTTCACCACAGTGAACCTGGATTTCATCCGTCATTACCGCCCCATGACCAATGTGGTCAACCGACCTACCCGGGGCAAGGGCCGGGGATTCAGTATTGTGGGCCATCATGAACTGCTGATCCCCCTGATTGCCGCCGGCGTCATTGAATCCTTGTAATTTCAAGGGAATCTTTGCCCCTTCCCTTGAAAAACCGGTGAAAACCCCTTATATTGTGTTTTTTAAATGACGATTACCAACGAGGTGTATCCATGCCGATTTATGAATATCAATGCAATGCATGCCAAAAAGAATTTGAAGCCCTGGTGATGGGGAAGAACGCGCCGGTGTGTCCTTCCTGCAGCAGTCCGAACCTGTCCCGGCTCATGTCAAAATGCGGGTTTGTATCCAAATCCAGTGGTCCGGGCGGTGAAAGCCAGGTGACCGCTTCTTCTGCATCTTCCGCCTGTAGCAGCTGTTCTTCGGGCAGCTGCGCCACCTGCGGTATGGGATAGCCCATGCCTGAAGAAATACGAATCGGCACCCGGGGCAGTCAACTGGCCCTGTGGCAGGCCCGTCATGTCAAAGCACTGATTTCACACGCATTTCCGGAAATCCATGTCACCATCACTGTGATCAAAACCACCGGGGATCGGATTACAGACCGGCCCCTGGCCCAGGTGGGCGGCAAAGGCTTATTTGTCAAAGAGATTGAAACCGCCCTGCTTAATGGTGAGATCGATCTGGCAGTCCACAGCATGAAAGATATGCCCGGAGAACTGCCCCCGGGATTGACTATCGGGGCCGTGCCCTGCCGGGAAAATCCCTTTGATGTGCTGATTTCCAGGCACAACCTGGCACTGGATGACTATCCGCCGGGGACCGTGGTGGGCACATCCAGTCTGCGGCGGGCTTCCCAGCTCAAATTTCTGCGACCGGACCTGATCATCCGTTCCATCCGGGGAAACCTGGATACCCGGATGCGCAAACTCATGTCTAAAGAATTTGATGCCATTGTGCTGGCAGCTGCCGGTCTGCTGCGCCTGGGCCAGGCAGACAAGATCACCCAGTACCTGGATGAGAACACCATGGTCCCGGCTGTGGGGCAGGGGGCGTTGTGCATTGAAACCCGGGGAAACGATGCAAAAACAGCGCACATTATGGCAAAACTGGACCATGGCCCCACCCGTGTGTGTGTTCAGGGAGAACGGGCATTTTTAAAACAGATTGAAGGCTCCTGCCATATACCTGTGGCCTGTTACGGCAAAATAATTGAAGATAACGTCCTTCTCACTGCGGTGGTTTCGTCGGAAGACGGCCGCAGGCGAATCAGAGAACAGACCCTTTCCCCTGTAACCGATGTTGCCGCCCGGGGGCGGGACCTGGCACAGACTGTGCTGGAAAACGGCGGCAAACAGATTTTGGAGACCCTGACAACCCATGACAAATAAATCCGGTAAAGTCTATCTGATCGGTGCCGGCCCCGGTGATCCGGGCCTGCTGACGCTCAAGGCAAAATCCTGCATTGAACAGGCGGACGTGGTGGTTTACGACTATCTGGCACCCCCGGCCTTTCTGGCGTATGCATCCAAAGATGCCCAGCGCATCTATGTGGGAAAAAAGGGCGGGGATCACACCCTGTCCCAGCATGAAATCAACCAGCTGCTGGTGGAAAAGGCAGGGCAGGGACTGCATGTGGCAAGGCTTAAAGGCGGAGACCCGTTTGTGTTCGGCAGAGGCGCGGAAGAAGCCCAGGAACTGCTGGCGGCCGGGGTTGCCTATGAAGTCATCCCCGGCGTCACTTCAGCCATATCCGCACCGGCCTATGCCGGTATTCCGGTCACGCACAGAGATCATACATCGTTTGTCTCTTTTATCACCGGCCATGAAGATCCCACCCGCAAAAATTCCCGCATGCAGTGGGATGTGTTTGCCAGATCCGATGCCACCCTGGTGTTTCTCATGGGGGTGAAAAATCTGGAAAACATTGTCACCCAGCTGATGAAGCACGGCAAACCGGCAGATACCCCGGTCGCCCTGGTGCGGTGGGGAACCACCCCCCAGCAGCAAACCGTCACCGGTACCCTGGAAACCATTGTTGAAAACGTCCGTCAGGCCCGCCTGAAATCACCGGCTGTGATTGTGGTCGGATCCGTGGTGTCCCTGCGCAAAGAACTGGCCTGGTTTGACAGGACCCCCTTGTTTGGTAAAAACATCGTCATCACCCGGGCCCGGGCCCAGGCATCCGGTCTGATGGCCGATTTAACGCGACTGGGAGCAAACTGCATTGAAATCCCCACCATCCGGATCGAGCCGCCCGCCGACAATACCCCGGTCATTGATGCCATCCATCGAATCAGGGAATATGACTGGCTGGTGTTCACTTCCGTCAATGGGGTTAAATTTTTCTTTGATACCCTGTTCGGTCTGGGAAAAGATGTCCGGATCCTGGGACATTTGAAATTCGCCTGCATCGGCCCTGTGACCAAACAGCGCCTGGCGGATTACGGCATTGTCAGTGACATTCTTCCTGAGACATTTCGGGCGGAATCCGTGATCCAGGCGTTCTCAACAGCGGATATTCAGGGAAAAACCGTGCTGTTGCCCCGGGCAAAAAAGGCAAGAACCATTCTGCCCGAGGAACTGACTAAAATGGGAGCCCGGGTGGACGAAGTCACCACCTATGAGACAGTCCTGGAACACGAAGCCGGTCCAACCCTAAATAAACTGCTGGAAACCCGGCAGATTGACGCCGTCACCTTTACCAGTTCTTCCACAGTGACCAATTTCATGTCTCTGCTGCCTTCGGACAAAGCCGCAGACCTGATGAAACATGTCACCATTGCCAGCATCGGCCCCATTACTTCAGATACCGTCCGGTCATTCGGACTGGCACCCACAATGGAAGCTGATCCTTACACCATCGAAGGTCTGGTGGAGCAACTTTTGATCCACTACACCCAGAGGGGGATATCATGAATGCCGGAGGACGCTCCATCAACTACCTGCGGATATCGGTAACCGACCGGTGCAACTTCCGGTGCCGCTATTGCGTACCGGCTGCGCCTTTTACCGTGATTCCCCACAATGAGATTGCCCGGTATGAAGAAATTCTGAGAATCACCCGTCTGGCCTGTGACATGGGGATCACCAAAGTGCGGCTCACCGGTGGGGAACCGTTTGTAAGAAAAAATATTCTTTCTTTTATTCAGCAGCTGTGTGACATCAAAACCCTGAAAGATATCTCCATCACCACCAACGGTTCTTTGCTGACCCGGGAGAAAATCCAGGCACTTATGGATATGGGGATTCGCCGGCTCAACTTCAGTCTGGATACCCTGGTTCCGGCCCGGTTTGAAGCCATCACCCGGCGAAACCGGTTCGACCGGGTATGGGAGTCGATCATGACCGCCCTTGAACTGGGTATGGCCCCCATTAAAATCAACACCGTGGTCATCCGGGGTATCAATGATGATGAAGTGGCGGACCTGGCGGGTTTGACCCGTGATTTCCCCTTTCATATCCGGTTCATCGAATACATGCCCATGGGGGAGTCGCATTTGGAAAAACAGCAGCAGGTGCTGACAGCTGAAATCCGGCAGAACATTGAAACCCGTCTGGGGCCGTTGCAGCAAATACCCCACCGGGCCAATGACGGCCCATCCAAAAATTATCAACTGCCCGGTGCGGAAGGCGTGGTTGGATTCATCACGCCCATTTCCTCCCATTTCTGCAGTGAATGCAACCGGCTTCGCCTGACGTCCCGGGGATATTTGAGACCCTGCCTGCTCAATGACTATGAAAAAGATATTTTAACGCCGTTACGGGAAGGCGCCACTGATAAACAATTAAAAGAGATCATTCGATCATCTCTCAAACACAAGCCGTTGTTTCACACCTTAGGGCAGCAGCGACCCAAAGATATGCCTATCAGCCATATGACTTCCATCGGTGGATAACAATTTTTAAAAAAATGAAATCCCCTGAAAAAATCTTTCAGGGGATTTTGTGTTGTACTGATTAACGCCGTAATTTTCCGGCGCAATATTTTTGGTGCTAATCCATGATCAATTCAATTTGCACCATGGGCGCCACATCCCCTTTACGGGGACCCAGCTTGGTTATTCTGGTATAACCGCCCTGTCGTGAGGCAAAACTTTCCGACATTTCATCAAAAAGTCTGTGCACCACATCTTTTTCCTGGATCACTGCCAGGGCCTGCCGTCTGGCATGAAGATCGCCCCGCTTAGCCAGTGTGACCATATTGTCGGCAATGACCCGCAAGCCTTTGGCTTTGGCTTCAGTGGTTTTGATGCTGGTGTGCTTGAACAGGGACGTCACCATGTTTCTAAACATCGCCTTGCGGTGACTTGAGGTTCTGTTCAGTTTTAATACGGATTTTCTATGTTTCATGGCGATTATTCTCCTTGCTGATTATTCTCTTCTTCCGGTGGTTCGAATCCTTCGAGATCCATACCCAAAGAAAGATCCATGGAAGCCAGAACTTCTTTGATTTCATTCAACGATTTTCGGCCGAAGTTCTTGGTTTTGAGCATTTCATTATCTGTTTTCTGAACCAGTTGATAAATGGTATGAATTTTCGCATTTTTCAGACAGTTGGAGCTTCTGACAGACAATTCCAGTTCATCCACGGAACGATAAATGTTTTCATTGAACTTATTGTCGGTCTCTTCACCGTTTTCTTCGGAAAAGTCAGGTTCTTTTTCCTCATCGAAATTGATGAACGGGTTCATCTGTTCCTTGAGGATTTTAGCGGCATATGCCAGCGCATTTTCCGGAATGACACTGCCATCTGTCCAGACTTCCAGCGTCAGTTTGTCATAGTCTGTTTTCTGACCGATCCGGGACGTACCCACTACATATTTCACGCGTTTAATCGGAGAAAAGACCGCATCAATGGGAATGGTGCCGACGGGCGCATCTTCATCCTTATTGGCGGATGCCAATGCATACCCTTTTCCGATTTTGACCACCATGGTCATGTTCAACACGCCGTTTTTGGACAGTGTGGCAATATGCTGTTCCGGATTTAAAATTTCTACTTTACCGTCCGGGCTGACAATATCAGCACCTGTAACCGTTGTTTCACCTTTGGCACTGAGTGTCAGTATTCGGTCTTCAACATCATGCGCTTTGAGTTTGAGTTCTTTGAGGTTCAAAATAATTTCAGACACATCTTCCCGAATATTGGAAATAACGCTGAATTCATGCAGGGCATCATCAAACTTTACCGATACGATCGCCGCACCATAGATGGATGATAAAATTATCCGCCGCAGAGAATTGCCGATGGTGATCCCGTATCCTCTTTCCAGCGGTTCACACACAAATTTTCCATATGTTGAAGTCGTCGTGACGTCAAGCTTTTCCGGCTTGATCATCTCTCGCCAGTTGACATATGCAATTTTTTCAGATGACATTTAAATCTCCTGAATCTTTATTGGATCCATCATGCTATCAGGATGTATCCTATTTTGAATACAGCTCAACGATCAACTGTTCCTGAATCGGCAATGTGATGTCTTCTCTGGCTGGAATGTTTACCACTTCACCTTGAAATTTTTCCTTATCGATTTCCAGCCATTGAGGGATTCCCCGTCTGACAATGGCATCCAAAGAATCTGATATGGCCTGAATTTTTTTGCTTTTTTCCCGCAAAGCGACAATATCCCCTTTTTTGACATGGTAAGACGGGATATCCACTTTTTTGCCGTTCACAGTGAAATGTCCATGCTGGACCAGATGTCTTCCCTGATTCCTGGAATTGACAAAACCCATTCTGAAAACTGTATTGTCCAACCGGGTTTCCAGCAGGCTCAGCAGGTTGGTGCCGGTGATCCCTTTTTGTCTATCCGCCCGTTTAAACGTGATGCGGAACTGTTTTTCAGACAGGCCGTAAATTCTGCGGACTTTTTGCTTTTCCCTCAGCTGCAGCCCGTAATCAGACACTTTGACTCTTTTTTGACCATGTTCTCCCGGGGGATATCCCCGCCGGTCAAAACTACATTTGTCTGAAAAACAACGGTCGCCTTTCAGAAAAAGCTTGATATTCTCGCGTCTGCACTGACGACAGACTGATCCTGTATAACGTGACAACGTTTTCCTCCTTTATCAATCCGATGTGGACTTATACTCTTCTACGTTTGGGCGGACGGCATCCATTATGGGGCACCGGGGTAACATCCTTGATCATGGAAATATTGAATCCCAGGGCATGCAAAGCCCGCAGCGCGGATTCTCTCCCGGGGCCGGGCCCTTTGACATAAACGCCCACATTTTTCATACCATGCTCCATGGCTTTGGTTCCGGCATCTTCCGCCACCAGTTTTGCAGCAAACGGCGTACTTTTCCTGGACCCCTTGAAACCCTGCATACCCGCACTGGCCCATGAAATCGTGTTTCCGTTTTCATCGGCAATGGTGACAATGGTATTGTTGAACGTGGATTGAATATGCACAATGCCGGTGGAAATATTCTTTTTCACCCGTTTTTTGCTAATGGTCTTTTTCGACTTTTTTGCCATAGTTGTTAAACCTTAAATTATGTATATTGATGCTATTTCTTCTTTTTAACTGCGGCTCTTTTCGGGCCTTTCCGGGTTCTGGCATTGGTAGACGTCCGCTGACCATGACAGGGAAGGCCTTTTCTGTGGCGCAGGCCACGATAACATCCCAGGTCCATCAATCGTTTGATATTCATGGACACGTCCGTCCTGAGCTCGCCTTCGACCTTGTATTCCGCGTCTATGGTTTTCCGAATATCATTGACCTGCTCTTCTGTCAGACTGCCAGCCTTGAGCGTCGGGTCGATTCCGGTTTTGTCAAGAATCTGTCTGGATCGACTGGGACCGATACCGTAAATATAGGTCAGTGCAATCCACGCGTGCTTATCTTTTGGTAAGTCTACTCCTGCAATACGTGCCAAATTTCTTTCCCCCTATCCCTGCCGCTGTTTATGGCGCTTGTTAATACAAATGACCCTGATGACACCACGTCTCTTAATAATTTTACAGTCTCTGCATATTTTTTTAACAGATGCTCTTACTTTCATCTATCTACTCCTAATCTGATTTTTCCATTTATTTAAAGCGGTATGTGATTCTTCCCCGGCTCAGATCATAAGGGGATATTTCCACTGTTACCCTGTCTCCGGGCAAAATTTTTATGAAATGCATCCGCATTTTTCCCGAAATGTGTGCCAAAAGGACATGTTTGTTTTCAAGTTCTACTTTGAACATGGCATTTGGCAGGGTTTCAAGTACTTTCCCGTCGACTTTGATGGGCTCTTCTTTTGCCATAATCCTAAATTCATCTCCTTTTGCTATGAAAGGTTAAGATCTGCCCTTAATGCGCCTGGCACCGGACCTTCCAAGAAAACCGTCATAATTGCCCGTAATCAAGTGGGATTCGATCTGTGAAATGGTATCGATGGAAACCCCGACTACGATCAACAGCGCTGTACCGCCGAAATAAAAAGGCACGTTGAATTTGTCCATAAGCATGGTGGGAAGCACACATACGGCAGATACATATATAGCACCCGCCAGCGTGATCCGCGTCAACACTTTGTCGATATACTCAGACGTCCGTTTCCCCGGACGTATCCCAGGAATATATCCACCATTCTTTTTCATATTATCTGCCACATCATCCGGATTGAACTGCACGGCCGTATAAAAAAAGCAAAAAAAGATGATAAATCCCACATACAACAGATAATACCAGACGGTACCCGGGCTGAACATGGCTGCAACGGTCTGCAGTATGGGCATGTTGGCAAACTGCGCAATCGTGGTGGGAAACATGATGATGGAAGACGCAAAAATGGGTGGAATCACACCGGCGGTGTTGATTTTCAACGGCAGATGCGAGGTTTGACCGCCATACATTTTACGGCCCACCACCCGTTTGGCATAATGCACCGGGATCCTTCGCTGGGCCTGTTCCATAAAAATGATGCAGGCCACCACGCTGACCATGATAACCAGCAGAACGATGATGGCAAAAATTCCCATTTCACCCGTGCTCATCAGCCGGACGGTATTGCCGATGGCAGAAGGCATGGCCGCAACAATACCGGCAAAAATAATCAGGGAGATGCCGTTTCCGATCCCTCTTTCCGTGATCTGTTCCCCCAGCCACATGATAAATGCGGTACCTGCGGTCAATGTAATTATGGTCACAAGACGAAAACCCCATCCCGGATCCGGCACAATGGCAACGCCGGCCGGAGATGTCATGGATTCCAGGCCCACACTGATACCAAACCCCTGAATGATGCTCAAAACCACGGTGCCATAACGGGTGTACTGGGTTTTCTTCTTTCGTCCTGCATCCCCTTCCTTTTTAAGCTGGGCCAGGTGAGGAACGACCACCGTCATCAACTCCAGAATAATGGAGGCACTGATGTAAGGCATGATGCCCAGAGCAAAAATGGACAATCGTTCCAGGGCACCTCCTGAAAACATGTTGAACATGGAAAACAGGGTGCCGGAGGCAGCTGCAAAAAATGAGGCCAGCGCAGTGGCATCGATCCCCGGGGTCGGCACATGCACACCGATCCGGTAGACAAACAGCAATGCAAGCGTCATCAGAATCTTGCGTTTGAGATCAGGCAGTTTCAAGACATTCTGGTAGCTGTTTTGTATCATCCTATAAGGTCCTCATTTGATTGGGGCTTATTCAACACTGCCACCGGCAGCTTCAATTTTTTCTCTGGCAGTTCTGGAAACCTGAAGATCTTTCAATACCAGTTTCTTTGTTACATCGCCTGTGCCTAAAATCTTGATACCGTCCACCCGGCCTTTGACCAGATCGGCCTGATACAGAGTTTGCGGATCTATGGTGACACCTTCTTCAAACCGCTCCAGATCTTTTACATTCAACACCGCATTATTTGTTTTAAATATATTTGTAAACCCGCGTTTGGGAAGCCGCCGGTAAATCGGCATCTGTCCGCCCTCGAATCCGGGTCTGACACTCCCACCTGAACGGGCTTTCAAGCCTTTATGACCCCGGGTAGAGGTTTTTCCCATACCCGATCCCGGGCCTCTGCCCACGCGTTTTCTATTTTTTCTGCTTCCCGGCGCCGGGGCCAGATCATGAAGCTGCATGTTATACCTCCTCTACTTTCAACAGGTGAGACACTTTTTTAACTTGTCCCAGAATGACAGGATCATTGTTGTGTTCCACGGTCTGATGCATCTTTTTGATGCCCAGAGATCGAACAATCCGAACATGTTTGGCCGGACGTCCTATCGTGCTTCGAATCTGTGTAATTTTTAATTTATCAGCCATTGCAACCCCCTATGGTGCGTCAAATCAAAATCAAATTTCTTCCGGTTTCAGGCCCCGTCTTCTGGCCACATCCTCTTTCAGACAAAGAGACTGCAAACCGGCCATGGTTGCCCTGACAATATTTTGCGTGTTGTGGGTCCCAATGCATTTGGTCAAAATATCGGTCACACCCGCCACTTCCAGTACCGCTCGAATACCGCCGCCGGCAATCAGTCCCGTACCCGGTGATGCCGGTTTCAGCAACACGCGCCCGGCCCCGGCTTTACCCACCACCTCAAAAGGCACGGTACCGTCTTTGAGCGCAATCTTGACCATATTCCGTTTGGCTTTTTCCATGCCTTTACGAATGGCTTCAGGGACTTCAGTGGCTTTACCTAAACCGTACCCTACACTGCCTTCACCATCGCCGACCACGACCAGGGCACTGAAGCTGAAATTCCGGCCGCCTTTGACCACTTTGGCCACCCGGTTGATTCTGACGACTTTATCGATTAATCCATTGTCTTCCATTTGCTGTCTAGCCAAGGGTTTCCTCCTTAATTAGAATTCCAGACCAGCTTCACGAGCCCCGTCTGATAGTGCTTTGATACGTCCATGATACAGAAATCCATTCCGGTCCAGCACCACTTTGGTAATACCCTTGTCCAGGGCTTTTTTACCCAGAAGAACACCCACTGCTTTGGCTATTTCCTGTTTTTTACCTGTGACGGGGTGCGACTTGTATTCTTTATCCAAGGTAGAGGCGGACACCAGGGTTTCCCCGATGGTATCGTCAATAATCTGGGCATAAATGTGGCTGGAACTCCTGAAAACACTGAGTCTGAGACGGTTTTTGTCGCCATGGATGTGTTTTCTGATCCTTTTTTTCCGCTTGAGTCTTGCCATAACTTTTGGTGATGTATTTCCCATGATAACTATTCCCAGGTTTTAGTTTTTACCCGCAGTCTTGCCTGCTTTTCTGATAATCCGTTCATCCACATACATGATCCCCTTGCCTTTATAAGGTTCAGGAGGTCTGATAGCCCTGATGTTGGCCGCAGTCTGTCCGAGCAATTCTTTGTCAATGGCAGTCAGCGTTATTTTGGTATTGTTTTCAACGGCAGCATTGACCCCATCAGGAAGCACAAATTCCACCGGATTGGAATATCCCACATTCAGGACCAGCTGGGTCCCTTTGGATTCTGCCCGGTACCCGATGCCCGCTAATACCAGTTGTTTTTCATAGCCGCTGCTGACACCTGTCACCATATTGGCGATCAAAGAACGGAACAATCCCTGCAATGCGACCTTTTTTCTATCCTGATCATCGGTTTTAACTTCCAGTACCGAATCGTTCATCTCTATTGTAACTGCCGGATGCACCTGCCGTTCAAGATTGCCTTTTGGGCCCTTCACCTGAATCATATCCCCGTTCAGGGATATCTGGACCTTATCTGGAAGCTGAACCGGCTTTTTTCCTATACGTGACATAATTATATGACTCCTGTCTTACCAAACATTACAAAGAACTTCACCGCCGACGTTCGCTTCCCTGGCCTGTTTATCGGTCATCACCCCTTTTGATGTCGATACGATGGCGATCCCCAGACCGTTTAAAACCGGCTTTATTTCCTGAGCTTTACTATAAACTCTGCAAGACGGCTTACTGACCCGATCAATACCAAAAATGGTCGGCTTGCCCTCTTTCATATATTTCAAATACACACGGATTTTCCCCTGTGTACCATCTTCAAGAAATTTATAATTCTTGATATACCCTTGTTCTTTCAGCACCCGCACCATTTCCAGTTTTACTTTTGATCCGGGGATATCCACTTTGGCAAACCCTGCCTTACCACCATTTCTGATGATGGTCAGCATGTCTGCTATGGGATCACTCACTGCCATATTAACTCTCCTTGAAATTCAGCTCTATCTTTTGCACTGCGAATTAATTAAACCAATTTTCCGTTACCAGCTGGACTTGGTAACCCCGGGCAGCTTCCCCTCGGAGGCAAGGGTTCTGAAACAGATCCTGCAAATCCCCGCTTTACGGATGAAAGCCCGCGGTCTGCCGCACAACGGGCACCGGTTGTACCCACGCACAGAAAATTTGGGTGTTCTCTTTGCCTTTGCAATTAACGCTTTCTTGGCCAAACGCTCCTCCTTCAGATATCTAATTTTTAAAAGGCATTCCCAGATACCGCAGGAACTCTCTGCCTTCTTCATCAGTTGTGGCCGTAGTGACGACCGTGACATTCAGGCCCTTGATGCTGTCTGTCTTATCATAATCAATTTCAGGAAAAATGATATGTTCGGTAATTCCCAGGCTGTAGTTCCCCCGGCCATCAAACGCTTTGGCGGAAACCCCTTTGAAATCCCTGACACGCGGCAATGCAATATTAACCAGTCGTTCAAAAAAATCATACATTTTTTCGCGCCGAAGGGTCACTTTGCAACCAATGGGCAGATCCGCTCGAATCTTAAAATTGGCAATGGGTTTTTTCGCCCGGGTCACCACCGGTTTCTGCCCGGCAATCAAAGCCAGTTCCTGTGCGGCTGATTCAATGATTTTGGGATTTTGTACCGCTTCTCCCAAACCCATATTCAGCACGATTTTTTCCAATTTAGGTACTTGAAATCCATTCGTATAATTAAAGGTTTCCTTTAACCTGGGAATGATTTCGGTTTTGTACTTTTCCTTTAGCGTGGTCATTTATTCTCTCCGGATCTGATCTTAAGCATCGATCTGCTCATTGCATTTTTTACAGACGCGAACCCGTTTACCGTTTTCCAGTTTTCTGGTACCGATCCGGGTCGGTTTCACGCAGGCATTACACATAAGCATGAGATTGGAAACATCTATGGGCATGTTCTTTTCCACAATCCCTCCCTGTGGACTCGCCTGTGTGGGTTTCTGATGGACCTTCACCACATTGATATTTTCCACGACAACACGGTTGGTCTTTTTGATAACTTTGAGCACCTTACCGATTTTATCTTTGTCCTTACCGGTAAGCACTTTTACCTTATCATCTTTTTTTATTCTGATCTTTCTGGTTTCCATTGTATTTGCTCCAATCACCCGGTTTTATAAAACGTCAGGAGCCAGAGAAACAATTTTCATGAATCGCTTTGCCCTCAACTCTCTTGCTACCGGTCCGAAAATACGGGTACCCACCGGTTCGTTGTTTTTTGTCAGAACTACTGCCGAGTTGTCATCAAACCGAATGGCTGAACCGTCCGGTCTGGAAATTTCCTTTTTGGTCCTGACAATCACAGCCGGAACGATATCTCCCTTTTTTACTTTGGCATTGGGAATGGCTTCTTTAACCGATACGATAATGACATCACCAATGCTGGCATATCTTCTCTTGGACCCACCCAACACCTTGATGCAATACAATTCCTTGGCACCGGAGTTGTCTGCAACCGTCAGTCTTGTTTCCGTTTGAATCATTTTTCAACTCCTTAGAATTAAACGGCTTTTTTAGTGATCTGGGTCACCCTGAACCGTTTCAGCTTACTCAGGGGGCGGGTTTCAATGATTTGCACTTCATCCCCGATTCGACATTCATTTTTTTCATCGTGGGCCTGGTATCTTTTGTACTGTTTGATATATTTTTTATACACTTTATGCTGAATATACCGTTCCACCTGAACAACCACGGACTTGTCCATTTTGTCTGAAATCACCAGCCCCTTGAGTTCTCTTTTTTTGCCTTTATGCATATTTTCCATTTTATTCACTCTCAACCAATGTTCACATTCATCTGTCTGGATACGGTATATAGCCGGGCAATGTCTTTTTTGACTTCAGACAGTTTTGCCGTGTTTTCGAGCTGGCCGATGTCATTCTGAAAGCGAAGATTAAAAAGCTCTTTTTTCAACGCCATCAGTTTTTCCTGCATCTGGGTTTCCCCCATTTCCTTGATTTCACCGGTTTTTAACATGGTTAATTCCTTTCCACAAAACGGGTTTTTACGGAAAGTTTCCGGGCGGCGAGCCGCAACGCTTCTTTGGCTGTTTCTCTGGTAATACCTTCCATTTCATAGAGAATCTTTCCAGGTTTCACCCGGGCAACCCATGCGTCGGTTGCGCCTTTACCTTTACCCATTCGAACTTCGGCCGGTTTTTTGGTCACCGGATGATCCGGAAAAAAGCGAATCCAGCTTTTACCAGCTCTTTTTGCATAACGGGTCAATGCGACCCTGGCCGCCTCGATCTGTCTGGCATTCACATATCCGCATTCAACCGCCTGGAGCCCATAATCACCAAAACACAAAGTGTTTCCCCGAGTCGGAGATCCTTTGGTTCTGCCGCGGAACTGTTTTCGGTATTTTACATTTTTTGGACTGAGCATTTGCTTGTTCTCCTAAATAACCTCTACTAATTTGTCGCCATCATCTGTTCACCCGGGTTCACCACCTCACCTTTGAATATAAAGGTTTTAATGCCGATGGTTCCATATGTGGTTTTGGCTTCAATAAAGCCGTAATCCACATCTGCGCGAAGGGTATGGAGGGGGATCCGTCCTTCTTTGTACCATTCTGTCCTGGCCATTTCAGCCCCCCCCAGGCGTCCGGAACAAATAATTTTGATACCCTTGGCACCAAAACGCATGGCTGAAGTGACACTGCGCTTCATGGCGCGCCTGAAGGCAATCCGTCTTTCCAGCTGCTGAGCGATGTTTTCAGCAACCAGCTGTGCGTCAATTTCCGGTCTCCGCACTTCCTTGATATCGATTAGCACCTCAGGTTTAAGAATTTTTTCAAGTTCCTTTTTAAGCAGGGCTATCTCTGATCCTTTTTTCCCGATGATAATCCCGGGTCTGGCCGCATAAACTCTCAGCCGGATCTGTTTGGAAAACCGTTCAATTTCAATTTTGGAAATACCGGCATGGTATAATTTGTTTTTGAGAAACTTTCGAACTTTGAAATCTTCCTCGACAAATTCCGCATACTCTTTGTCTGCATACCATCTGGAGTCCCATGTCCTGATGATGCCTAATCTTAATCCGGTCGGATGTACTTTCTGGCCCAAGCTAAGTTCCTCCTCTTAGTCGATCTGAGCGACTATTACAGTTAAATGACTGGTACGTTTTAAAATTCTGCTGGCCCTTCCTCTGGCTCTCGCTCGAAATCTTTTTAAAGAAGGCCCCTGATCGACGATGATATTTTTTACAATCAGTTTGTCCACGTCCAGCTCGTTGTTATGCGCGGCATTGGCTACGGCGGATTCAAGCGTTTTATAAATGATTCCAGCTGCCTTCAAAGGCATAAATTTCAACGTCGTCAACGCCTGTTCCGCACTTTTACCTTTAACCTCGCTGATAGGCAGCCGAAGCTTGAACGGTGATATTCTTGCAAATTTTGTACTTGCTTTTACTTCCATGTCACACCTTATCCCTTATAATCCAGTGGAGCCTGATCTTACCGTTTGGCTTTTTTATCTCCGGCATGACCCCAAAATGTTCTTGTGGGTGAGAACTCACCCAGTTTATGACCCACCATATTTTCAGAAACAAAAACAGGAATGAATTTTTTTCCATTATGAACGGCAAACGTAATGCCGACCATCTCCGGTAAAATAGTCGAACGTCTTGACCATGTTTTAATTACTTTATTGCTCTTCACATTTTTTGCGTCCAAAACTTTTTTCAAAAGCGCAGGTGCAATATATGGTCCTTTTTTCAATGATCGTGGCATAATTTATCACCTATTATTTTCTCTTAGCCCTTCTTTTAACGATATACTGATCCGTTCTCGCATTATTCCTGGTTCTTTTGCCTTTGGTCTGTACACCCCAGGGTGTACAGGGCTGACGCCCACCGGAGGATCGGCCCTCACCACCGCCCATGGGATGATCTACCGGGTTCATGGCAACACCCCGAACTGAAGGCCGTCTCCCCAGCCACCGTGCGCGCCCTGCCTTGCCCAGACTGACATCCCCGTGTTTTTCGTTTCCAACACGGCCAACCGTTGCCTTGCATTTCACATGCACCATGCGGACCTCACCGGAGGGCAAAAGTACCTGGGCGTAATCCCCTTCCTTGGCCATGAGCCGGGCAAACGCACCCGCACTTCTGACAATTTGTCCACCTTTAGCCTGCTTGAGCTCTATATTGTGAATCCGGGTACCTGTAGGAATTTTTTCCAGCGGCATGCAGTTACCGGGTTTTATGTCGGCATCCGGTCCGGTTTCAAGAATATCGCCCACTTTAACATCCAAGGGTGCCAGTATGTACCGTTTTTCACCATCTGCATAAACCAGCAGCGCGATCCTGGCACTTCGGTTGGGATCATATTCTATTGCTGTGACTTTGGCTGGCACTCCATCCTTATCACGCTTGAAATCAATAATGCGATACTGTTTTTTTGCGCCACCGCCCCGATGTCGTGTTGTCACCCGTCCGTTGTTGTTCCGCCCGGCTTTTTTACTAATCTTTCTGGTAAGGCGTCTTTCAGGTTTTGACTTGGTAATCTCATCAAAAGAAAGGAATTCCTGGGAACGTCTTCCGGGAGATGTCGGTTTGGCCTTTATTATCGTTGACATAAATTTACCTCTCTAAACACCTTCAAAAAAATCAATTCGTTGCCCTGGCATCAGTGTCACAACAGCTTTTTTCCAATCTTTCCGCTTGCCGATGATCCGGCCCCGCTGCTTGACTTTACCCTTGACCTGAATGGTTCTGACCTGTTTCACCTTGGTGTTGAAATTTCTTTCAACTGCATCCTTGATTTCAAGGCGATTCGCCTTTTTGTCCACCTGCAGGGTCACCTGATTGTTCAATTCCTTTTGAAGGGTCGTTTTTTCAGTCACCACAGGCCCTCTGATGATATCGTATTGTTTCATATCAACTTAACCTCCCCTGAATATTCTGAATACTGGACTCGACCAGCAGGAGATGCTTGTATTTCAAAATATCATAAACATTCAGACCTGCCGTCTTGATCACTTTCACATGAGGGATATTCCGGGAAGACATTTCCAGAAAGGTATCATCCTGTGCATCTGATACGATTAACAGGTTGTTCAGTTTCAATACTTCCAAAACCGAAGCCAGTTGTTTTGTCTTGATCTGGTCCAGCTTGAAATCATCGATCACAAAAAGTGATTTATCTTCGCATTTGCTGCTCAAGGCCATTTTTAAAGCAAGCTTTCTTACTTTTTTCGGCATCTTGTATGCATAAGATCTTGGAGACGGTCCAAAAATGATCCCCCCCCCTCTTCTCAGCGGAGATTTGATGCTTCCTGCCCGCGCATTACCGGTCCCTTTTTGCCTGAAAAGCTTTTTGGTACTTCCTTTGATTACACCACGTGTTTTAGACGCAGCTGTCCCTTCCCGCCTGGAGGCGAGCTGGGATCGCACCACATCGTGAAGAACACTTGTCTTGACCGGTACGCTGAATATTTCATCAGGAAGCTGGGTTTCAGACACTTTTTCACCTGCACTGTTCAATACATCTACAGCTGCCATATTCTTCCTCTTAATTTTTGATCAGCCATGCATCACTGCGAATATTCTGCAATACCCATAGCCGCAATATTTCGACCGACTCTGTCAATCGGTCAAATCTATTATTTCCTATTTACTGGTTTTATAAATCTTGATAATCCCTGTTTTAGGCCCTGGAACCGCTCCTTTTAACAGCAGAAGATTGTCATTTTGTTTAATGTCCACCACGGTCAGATTTTTTATGGTTTCTTTCTCAACACCCATATGACCCGGCATGCGCTTGCCTTTAATCACTTTTGCAGGCCATGCACTGTTACCGATGGAACCGGGTTTCCGGTGATTTCTGTTACCATGGGTTTCCGGTCCCCGGCTGAAGCCATGTCGTTTAATGGTACCCTGGAAACCACGGCCCTTGGAAATACCTGTCACCGTCACTTTTTCTCCGATGGAAAAAATATCCAGATTCACAACTGTACCCGGCTCTACGCCTTCTACCGACTGTGCACGGAATTCTTTCAATACACGGTACCCTTTGTCTGTCGCTTTTTTTAAATGACCCGCAATAGGTTTGTTCTGCTTTTCAACCGGGGTTTCATCAAAACCGAGCTGAAGCGCTGTGTACCCGTCTGTTTCTTGTGTTTTCACCTGTGTAACCACACAGGGTCCCACCTGTACGACAGTAACAGGAACAAGCCTTCCATCTGATGCAAAGGCACTGGTCATCCCAATTTTTTTTCCGATTATTCCGTTCATTTTTGGTTCCTGTTATCGAGCTATAACTTAATTTCCACATCGACGCCCGGTGACAAATCCAGTTTCATCAAGGCGTCTACCGTCTGTTGAGTGGGCTCCAGAATGTCCAGCATCCTTTTATGGGTCCGTATTTCAAACTGTTCCCGTGACTTTTTATTGACATGGGGTGAGCGCAAAACCGTAAACTTGTTGATCCGGGTGGGAAGAGGAACCGGCCCCACGATTCTGGCACCGGTTTTCCTTGCCGTATCAACAATATCCATAGAGGACTGGTCCAGCAGCTTATGATCATAAGCCTTGAGCCGAATTCTAATTTTTGTTTTCAGCATGATTGCGTTCTTTCTTAACCCTTATTCAAAAATTTCAGCGATGACGCCGGCACCCACGGTACGACCGCCTTCCCGCACGGCAAACCGCAGTTCTTTTTCCATGGCGATGGGAGCAATCAGCTCCACATTAATGGTGGCATTGTCGCCCGGCATGATCATTTCAACCCCTTCTTCCAGGGTCAGCACACCGGTCACATCCGTGGTTCTGAAGAAAAACTGAGGCCGGTACCCGGTGAAAAACGGGGTATGACGTCCCCCTTCTTCCTTGCTCAACGCATACATTTCCGCCTTGAACTTGGTATGGGGTGTAATCGTACCCGGCTTTGCAACCACCTGGCCTCTTTCCACCTGATCCCGTTTGGTTCCGCGCAGCAGCAACCCGACATTGTCTCCCGCCTGTCCCTGATCCAGCAGCTTTCTGAACATCTCAACACCGGTACACACGGTCTTGGCAGTATCACGAATCCCCACCAGCTCAATCTCATCACCCGGCTTGATCACGCCGCGATCAATACGACCGGTCACAACCGTACCCCGACCGGAGATGGAGAATACATCCTCAATAGGCATCAGAAACGGCTTGTCCATATCCCGTTCCGGTTCCGGCACGTAGGAATCCAATGTGCTGAGCAGTTCAAAAATCGGCTTGGCTTCGTCACTGTCCGGATCATCACTCTCCAGCGCTTTTAAAGCGGACCCACGGATAATCGGAGTCTCGTCACCGGGAAAATCATAAGAATCCAGCAGCTCCTGAAGTTCCATTTCCACCAGCTCGATCAATTCCTCATCATCCACCATGTCGCATTTGTTCAGAAATACAACAATTCTGGGCACCCCTACCTGGCGAGCCAGAAGAATGTGCTCCCGGGTCTGGGGCATAGGACCGTCATCTGCAGACACAACCAGAATCGCACCGTCCATCTGGGCAGCACCGGTGATCATGTTCTTGATATAGTCGGCATGGCCCGGGCAGTCCACATGGGCATAGTGTCTTGCATCGGTTTCATATTCCACATGGGCGGTGGCAATAGTGATCCCCCGCTCTCTTTCTTCCGGGGCCTTGTCAATCTCATCGAACGGGACGAATGTTCCGTGCCCTTTTAATCCGGCATGCTTGGTGATTGCAGCGGTCAGCGTCGTCTTCCCATGGTCAATATGACCGATGGTTCCAATGTTTACATGCGGCTTCTTCCGCTCAAATTTCTCCTTAGCCATCTTCTTTATTCCTCCATTGGAATGTTTTTGAGAATTCTTATTTTTTTACCACCTGAAATGAGCAAACGCCTTGTTGGCCTCTGCCATCTTGTGAGTATCTTCTTTCTTTTTCATGGCCCCGCCCCGCTGGTTATACGCATCCATCAGTTCAGCAGCCAGCTTTTTTTCAAATCCTTTTTCAGAACGCCCCCGGCTGAAATTGATCAGCCACCTGAAAGCCAGAGCGGTCTGGCGGGCCGGATTGATATCTGTAGGTACCTGGTATGTGGATCCACCGATTCGTCTGGATTTAACCTCTACAGCCGGGCGAATATTGTCCACTGCTTTTTTAAATACGTCCAGGGCAGGCTCACCCACTTTGTCCTCAGCGATCAACAGAGCTGTTGTCACCACTTTCCGGGCTGCATTTTTTTTGCCGTTTTTCATCACGCAGTTCACGAACTTCGCTGCAAGTTTTTGTTCCTGCGTGGCGTTTTTCGTCAAATTTTCACTTATGATATATTTCTGTGCCATGTATCATGTCCATTTTTTAGTCTTGATTGAATTACTTGGGCCTTTTGGCACCGTATTTGGAACGGCCCTGCCGCCTGTCATCCACACCCAGGGTATCCAGGGCTCCCCTGACGATATGATACCGGACACCTGGAAGGTCTTTGACCCTGCCACCTCTTACCAGCACCACCGAGTGCTCCTGAAGGTTGTGCCCCATGCCCGGAATGTACGCCGCAACTTCCATCCCGGTCGTCAATCTGACTCTTGCCACTTTTCTCAAGGCGGAGTTCGGTTTTTTAGGCGTTGATGTATACACCCTGGTACAAACACCTCGTTTCTGAGGCCCGCCCTTTAAAGCAGGCGTACTCACCTTTTTTTCAGCTTTTTTTCTACTTTTTCGAACCAACTGATTAATGGTCGGCATAATTTTTCAACGCTCCTTATACATTCTATACATCGCCTTACACGACAAAATATTTAATTTTACTTCCCAAAATTTAAATTGTCAAGAAATTTTTAAATTTCCATTACAAATTCACTGTCTCTCCCAGACCCACCTCCACATCCTGATAGCCCGGAAAACCGGTGCCGGCTGGAATCAAACGTCCCATCACCACATTTTCTTTCAAACCTTTGAGTCCATCATATTTGGCTTCGATGGCGGCCAGAGTCAGTACCTTGGTGGTTTCCTGAAATGATGCTGCAGACAGAAAGCTGTCAGTAGACAATGAGGCCTTGGTGATTCCTAAAATCAGGGGTTCACCTTTGGCAGGCTCGCCACCCTTCATCGCCACCTCACGGTTGGTTTCCTCGAATACCACCCGGTCCACCTGCTCATCCGGGATAAAGTTGGTATCACCCGTGGACACCACCTTGACCCGACGCATCATCTGACGGATCACCACTTCAATATGTTTGTCATTGATACGGACTCCCTGGAGACGATACACTTCCTGGACCTCATCCACCAGATATTTGGCCAGAGCCACCTCCCCTTTGATATTCATGATATCCTGAGGATTGGCGCTGCCGGCGATCAGCGGATCTCCCGCTTTGATAAAATCACCGTCATACACAGTCACATGCTGTCCCTTGGGAATGGCATACTCTTTTTTCTCACCCACATCCGACGGTGTCACCGTCACTTTCTGCCGGCCTTTGGTCCCTTTAGATACATTGACAGTACCGTCGATCTCTGTCAAAATAGTGGGATCTTTTGGTTTTCTCACCTCAAACAGCTCTGCCACCCTGGGCAGACCTCCAGTGATATCCTTGGTTTTGGTAGTTGCTCTGGGGAGCTTGGCAATCACATCTCCTGCCAGAACATGGTCATCTTCCTCCACGGTTAAAATGGCATTGACCGGCAGAAAATACCGGGCCGCGGTATTGGAAGAAGGCAATTTCACAGCTTTTCCGCTGGCATCCCGTAATGTTATACGAGGACGGGTTTCAGAATCTTTGCCATCGGTAATGGTCCGGCTGACTTTGCCGGTCACCGGATCGATCTGTTCCTGGACCGTATTGCCTATTTCAATATCCGCAAAACGGACCCGACCGGAAACTTCTGTAATAATGGGGGTGGTAAACGGATCCCAGCTGGCAATGATCTCACCTGGCTCAATAAACTGACCATCCTTGGCTTGCAACGTGGCTCCGTAAATGACCGTTTCCCTGGCCCGTTCCCGGCCGTCTTCACCCACAATGGTCACCCCTCCCCCTTTTCGGTTCATGACAATGACGTCATTTGCCGCAGTGGTAACGGTCTGAAGTGTTTCATTGTATTTGAGAATCCCGCCGACCCGGGCCTTGATTTCAGCGACTTCCACTTTTCTGGAAGCGGTTCCGCCGATGTGAAAGGTCCGCATGGTCAGCTGGGTTCCAGGCTCTCCGATGGATTGGGCCGCCACAATTCCAATGGCCTGTCCTATTTCAACCGTATCGCCATGGGCCAGATCCCGGCCGTAACATTTGGAACAGACCCCGTGTTTTGAATTACAGGTCAGCACCGACCGGATTTTAACCTTCTGAACCCCGGCAGATTCAATTTTCGCCACGTGCATTTCCGTTAATTCCGTATCCACACCCACAATAAAATCATCCGAATAAGGATCTTTGACATCTTCTTGAACCACCCGGCCCAGAATTCTTTCTCCCAGGGTCTGAATCACTTCCCCGCCTTCGTACAATGCCTCGACCTCAATTCCGTTGATGGTACCGCAGTCTTCTTCAATAATGGTACAATCCTGCCCCACATCGGCCAGCCGCCGGGTCAGGTACCCGGAGTTGGCTGTTTTCAAAGCAGTATCTGCCAGACCTTTTCGTGCCCCATGGGTAGAAATAAAATACTGCAGTACTGTCAACCCTTCACGGAAGCAGGCGGTAATCGGGTTCTCAATAATCTCACCGGACGGTTTGGCCATCAATCCCCGCATCCCTGCCAGCTGACGCATCTGATCCTTGGAACCCCGGGCCCCGGAATCCGCCATGACGTACACAGCGTTCAGCCCTTCCAGGGCTTCAATATTCTTGGCACCGGTGGGATTTTTCATCACTTCCATCATGGCATTGGCAATATCATCGGTGGCCTGGGCCCAGATATCCACCACCTTGTTGTATTTCTCACCCTGGGTGATCAACCCTTCTGCATACTGATTTTTGATCTCCAAAACATTGTTTTCCGCTGCGGATACGATATCCCATTTCTGTTTCGGTATGATCATGTCATCCACACAGATGGACAACCCGCCCAAAGTGGAATATTTATATCCGATATCCTTGAGCCGGTCGGACAGCACCACTGTTTCCTTCAACCCGATATTCCGGTAAGCATAATCGATAAGATTGACAATGGACCCTTTGTCCATCAGCTTGTTCACCAGTTTGAACGGCAAGGTGGTTTTCCGTTCATCCACTTTGAAAATAGTGAACCGGTCACCGACCATCCGAACATCCGTGAACTGGTCGAGTTTCAATCCGAACAGTTGTTCAACCACCACATCCGATACCTGAAACAGATTTTTAAATTCCTTTCGGGTCAACAGCTCGGTTTTACCAAACGTCTTTTTGATCTCGTCATCGGAATATTTTTTCAATACTTCGTCAAAGGGTTTGCCGGCTTTCAGTTCCGCCAAGGCCGCTTCGCAGGATTCCTCGGACTCTGTCCGGATCCGGGTCAAAGACAAAAGGGTATCACCGGGTATGGTTTCCCACAACAGAATCCGGCCGGTGGTGGTATCGTAAATTTCCCCGTCGATTCGGACCTTTATTTTGGCATGAAGTGCCAGAGAACCGGCGTCAAACGCATAACGGACTTCTTCGATGGAGGAAAAAGTACTGCCTTCCCCTTTCTGGCTCGACACGGCCCGGGTCATATAATAAATGCCCAGTACAATATCCTGGGTAGGCACAATAATGGGCTGTCCATTGGCTGGTGACAAAATATTGTTGGTGGAAAGCATCATCACCCGGGCCTCCAGCAGGGCCTCCAGAGACAAGGGCACATGCACCGCCATCTGGTCTCCATCAAAATCCGCGTTAAATGCCGGACAGACCAGCGGATGCAGCTGAATGGCCTTTCCTTCAATGAGTATCGGCTCAAATGCCTGGAACCCGAGACGGTGCAGGGTCGGTGCCCGGTTGAGCATCACCGGATATTCCTTGACCACCGATTCCAGAGCATCCCAGACTTCATTTTCTTCCTTTTCCACCATCTTTTTGGCACTTTTTACCGTGGAAACCAGCCCTTTTTGCTCCAGGTAGTTATAAATAAACGGCTTGAACAGCTCCAGGGCCATCTTTTTGGGAATACCGCACTGATGAAGCCGCAGTTCAGACCCCACCGTAATCACTGTACGCCCGGAATAGTCCACCCGTTTTCCCAGAAGGTTCTGACGGAACCGGCCCTGTTTTCCCTTGAGTGTGTCACTCAACGACTTGAGCGGACGTTTATTGGTCCCAGTGACGACCCGGCCATGCCGCCCGTTGTCGAACAGCACATCCACCGATTCCTGGAGCATGCGTTTTTCATTTCTGACAATAATATCCGGTGCGTTCAGATCCACCAGACGTTTGAGACGGTTGTTACGGTTCAGCACCCGGCGGTAAAGGTCATTGAGGTCAGAAGTGGCAAACCGGCCGCCTTCCAAAGGAACCAGGGGCCGAAGATCCGGCGGCAGTATGGGGCAGGCTGTCATGATCATACGGGAGGGTTCGATACCGGAAGTCAGAAAAGCGGAAATCACCTTGAGCCGCTTGGCCATTTTCTGCTGTTTGGCCACAGATTTGGTGAGATTGATCTCTTCTTTGAGAGTATCATGGATGCTCTGAAGATCCAGCTCATCCAAAAGCGTCAAAATTGCCTCCGCCCCGATCCCCGCTACGAAAGCTTCTTCTCCGAATGTTTCAAAGGCTTCGTAATACTGATCATCTGATAAAAGCTGGTATTTTTTCAAGCTTGTATCCTTGGGATCCATCACAATATAGGAATCAAAATACAGTACTTTCTCCAAGCTCTTCAGCGTGAGATCCAGCGCATTGCCGATTTTGGAAGGAAGGCTTTTTAAAAACCAGATATGAGATACCGGCGATGCCAGCTCAATGTGGGCCATACGCTCCCGCCGCACCTTGGACTGTATGACTTCCACCCCGCATTTTTCACATACCACACCCCGGTGTTTCATTCGCTTGTACTTGCCGCAATTGCATTCATAATCCTTGGTGGGTCCGAAAACCTTGGCGCAGAATAATCCGTCCCGCTCCGGTTTGAACGTCCGGTAATTGATGGTTTCCGGTTTTTTGATCTCACCATGGGACCACTCTCTAATCTGGTCGGAAGAGGCAAGGCTGATCTGAACACCCTGATAAATCTTGGGATCTTTCGGTTTTGCGAAGAAATCGTATATATTATCCAATGCTTTCTCCTTATTTGCTGCCTTCTATAAGATTCATATCCAAACCCAGACTGTTGAGCTCTTTGATCAAGACACGAAATGATTCCGGCATACCCGGTTCCAGTACACTCTGGCCTTTGACGATCTTTTCGTACATACGGGTTCTACCCACCATGTCGTCGGATTTGACAGTAAGAAACTCCTGAAGCGCATGGGCTGCACCATAGGCCTCCATGGCCCAGACTTCCATCTCTCCTAACCGCTGCCCACCGAACTGAGCCTTGCCGCCCAGAGGCTGCTGGGTCACCAGAGAATAGGGGCCGATGGATCGGGCATGCAGCTTGTCGTCCACCAAGTGGTGCAGCTTGAGCATATACATGGTTCCCACCGTAACCGGTGTGTGAAAGGGTTCACCGGTTCTACCGTCATAAAGGATGGACTGACCGGACCGCTGATACCCGGACATGTCGAGCAGGTCCTTGATTTCATCTTCCGTGGCACCATCAAATACCGGCGTTGCGGTGTGAACACCGTTCCTGTAAAGCGAAGCAAATTCCAGCAATTCCTGACCATCCATGTCATCAATCCGGTTGGCCTGCACATCTTCGATATCATCGGCTTTCTGTTTTTCGGTCAAAGAAAAGATACTTTTCACTTTATCCCGAAGCGCATCCAGCTGTTTTTCTTCGATCATTTCATTGATCTGCTGCCCTAAACCGAAAGCGGCCTGGCCCAGGTGAATTTCCAGGATCTGGCCCACGTTCATACGGGAGGGCACGCCCAACGGATTGAGAACCATGTCCACGGGTCGACCGTCCGCAAAATACGGCAGGTCCTCCACACGCAGAATCCGGGAAACCACCCCTTTATTCCCATGCCGGCCGGCCATTTTATCTCCCACGGACAACACCCGCTCCATGGCCACACTGATTTTGATCAGTTTCAAAACTCCCGGGGGCAGATCATCGCCTTTTTCAAACCGGGACACTTGCCGATTGAAATGTTCCCTGGCTTTTTTGATCTGTTCCTGGGCCTGTTCCAGAATCTGCTGGGCTTTTTCTGTAACCACGGCATCTTCCACGGAAAGATGCACCAGAAACGATACCGGAATTCCTTCCAGGATACCGGGTACGATGGTATCGCCTTTTTTGATCTGTTTTTTTCCGGATTTTTCCAGATCAGCCGCCACTTTGTGCCCGTCCAGAATCAATGCCACTTTTTCCCTGGCTACCTGGGAGATAATCCGGATTTCATCATCCCGGTCTTTTTCCAGACGTTCAATTTCCTCATCCTCGATAAGCCGGGTACGGTCATCCTTGGGCAGACCTCTTCTGGAAAAAACCTTGGCATCGATCACTTTGCCGCTGACTCCCGGCGGGACCGTCAGTGACGTATCTTTGACATCTCCGGCTTTTTCTCCGAAAATGGCCCGAAGCAGTTTTTCCTCCGGTGACAGCTGAGTCTCTCCTTTGGGCGTAATTTTCCCCACCAGAATATCTCCGGGAAATACTTCCGCACCCAGGCGGATAATACCGCTGTCATCCAGATTTTTCAGTGCGTCTTCTCCCACGTTGGGGATATCCCGGGTAATTTCCTCTTTACCCAGTTTGGTATCCCGGGCAAGCACTTCAAACTCCTCCACATGAACGGATGTATACACCCCGTCTTTTACCAGACGCTCACTCACCAGAATGGAATCCTCATAATTGTATCCATCCCAGGGCATGAATGCCACAGTGACATTTTTACCCAAAGCCAGTTCACCCATTTCCGTGGAAGGTCCATCCGCGATCACCTGGCCTTTTTTCACCCGTTCCCCTTTGTCCACAATGGGCCGATGGTTAAAACAGGTGTTTTGATTGGAACGGACAAATTTAGTGCAATTATAAATGGATACCGCTTTATCAAACCCTTTGGTTTCATCATCATTTCTCACCACGATACGCTTGGCGTCCACATCCACCACTATGCCGTCATAATCCGCGACAATAGTTACACCTGAATCTCTGGCCACCACGCTTTCCATACCTGTGCCAACCAGAGGCGCTTCGCTGCGGATGAGCGGAACAGCCTGACGCTGCATGTTGGATCCCATCAGAGCCCGGTTGGCATCGTCGTTTTCCAAAAATGGAATCAAAGCAGCAGACACGGATACCAGCTGATTCGGTGACACATCCATATACTTGACCACGTCCGGGGGAACCAGCTCAAACTCTCCAGCTACCCGGGCGGATACGGTTGGGTTGATAAAACGGCCATCCGTATCCAGCGGTGCATTGGCCTGGGCAATGGGGTGATCTTTTTCCTCAAACGCGCTCAAATGCTGAATGGTTTTACTGGCCACTGATTCTTTCACCAGACGAAAAGGCGTTTCTATGAACCCAAAATCATTGACCCGGGCATAGGTACACAAAGACACGATCAACCCGATGTTAGGTCCTTCCGGAGTTTCAATGGGACAGATCCGTCCGTAATGAGACGGGTGAACATCCCTGACCTCAAATCCCGCACGCTCCCGGGTCAATCCGCCGGGTCCCAGGGCGGACAACCGGCGTTTATGCGTCGTTTCAGACAACGGATTGGTCTGATCCATGAACTGGGACAGCTGGGACGTACCAAAGAATTCTCTGACCACGGCTGAGACCGGTTTGGGGTTCACCAGATCATGGGGCATCATGGCATCGACTTCCTGCATGCTCATTTTTTCTTTGATGGCCCGCTCCATACGGATCAGTCCGATGCGGTAATGATTTTCGAGCAATTCCCCGACGGCACGAACCCGGCGGTTGCCCAGATGATCGATATCATCCACCTGCCCCTGGGTGTCTTTGAGTTCGATCAGGGTTGCGGCTGTCAGCAGCACATCTTCTTTCCGAAGGGTTTTTACATCCAGCATAGTGTCTACGCCCAAACGCAGATTCATTTTCAGGCGTCCGACTTTGGAAAGGTCATAATAAGCCTGACGGAAAAACAAATGATCAATAAAATCCTGGGCCACTTCTATGGTCGCCGGATTCCCCGGACGTAACCGGCGATAAATATCCATCAGCGCTACTTCCCTGGATTGTACTTTGTCACTCACCAGGGTTTTTCTCATGGCATCGGAGCTTCTGGAATCCACATGCAAAATATGAAAATCCGATATTCCGTGATTTTCAAGAATCTCGAAGGTATCTTCTTCGATCATCTCGCCGGCCTTGAACAGTACATCCGCACTGTCCGGATCCTGAATATCCCGGGCAAACGCTTTATTGAGCAGATCTTCGATCATGATCGGAATAAAGGTCAGCCCTTCGTCAGCCAATTGTTTCAAGGCCCGTTTTGTAAAGATTCTTCCCTGTTTTACAACCACATCCCCTGTTTCGGGTGAAATGATATCGAAACTGGCCCGCTGCCGGACCAGATTATCAGGAACAAACTCCTTAAAAAACGAGCCTTCCTTTTTAATTATACGTTCTTTTCGGTAAAAGAAATCCAGGATATCTTCGCTGGTGTATCCAAATGACTTGAACAGGATGGAAACCGGAAATTTTCTGCGCCGGTCGATCCGGATATTGATGATGTCCTTGGCATCGATTTCCATATCGATCCAGGATCCCCTCACCGGAATGATTCTGGCGTTGTAAATAATTTTGCCTGTGGAGTAGTTTTTTCCCTTGTCATGATCAAAGAAAACGCCGGACGAGCGGTGCAACTGGCTCACAACCGCCCTTTCAGTTCCATTGATGATAAATGTACCCTGACGGGTCATCAAGGGAATGGTACCGAAATATATCTCCTGTTCCTTGATATCACGGATAGTCGAATTTCCCGTGTCCTTATCATGGTCATAAACCACCAGCCGTACACGGATATTCACAGGTATATCGTAAGTCATCCCCCTGCTGATGCACTCTTTCATGGAATGCTTGGCTTCGCCGAACGAATATGACACATATTCCAGCGACGCCGTATCGGTAAAATCCTTGATAGGAAAAACCGATTTGAATACCGCATGCAGCCCCTTTTCTTCACGTTCAGCGGGCAGGGTTTCACGTTGTAAGAAGCTTTCGAAAGAATTGCGCTGCATACCGATGAGATCCGGTATTTCAATAATTTTCCGTTTGCTGCCAAACTCTTTTCGAATTCGCTTGTTGGTCAAAAGACTATCGGTCATGTTGTCTCCCAAAAGTGAGTTTTTCCAACCGTAAAAGCGGAGACACGACCCTATTGTCATGTCCCCGCACAGGAATAATGCTCAAAAGCGTGTATTTTCTACGCTTTAAAAAATTTATTTTATGGAAACCTGGGCGCCGGCTCCCTCAAGCTGTTCTTTAATTTTACCAGCTTCATCCTTGGGGATCCCTTCCTTGACAGGCTTGGGTGCCTCTTCAACCAGGGCCTTGGCTTCTTTAAGCCCTAAACCGGTGATGGCACGAACTTCTTTGATCACATTGATCTTTTTATCACCCACTGCCTCAAGAATGACATCAAATTCCGTTTTTTCTTCCTCTGCAGCAGCTGCGTCACCCGCAGCAGGCATGGCGCCACCGGCAAATGCGACCGGAGCCGCTGCGCTGACACCGAATTTGTCTTCCAGTTCTTTGATCAGTTCCGACAGTTCCAACACCGTCATGTTGGCAATAAATTCAATAACATCATCTTTTGTGATATCAGCCATTTTTATCTCCTAAATGGTTTGTAAAACTCTATTTTTTTTATTAAAGGTTGAAATATAGTGATCTTTAAATTATAGACTAGGCGGCATCTTTCTGATCTTTGAGGCCATTGAGCACATTGACCAGCCCTCTTGGAACGCCGGCCAAAACATTGACAAATGATGTGGGAACCGCATTGAGAGTGTAGACCAGTTTGCCCAGTAATTCTTCTTTTGAGGGCATTTTGGCCAGGGCCTTGATCTCTTCCGGCTCAAGACATTTACCACTGAATGCAGCAGCCTTGATCTCGAGCTTTTCATTGTCTTTGGCAAAATCAACCAAAATTTTGGATGGTGCGACAGGATCCGTCGCGGACATAACAACGGCAGTAGGGCCTTTGTAGAAATCCGCCAACAAAGCTGCATCCGTATTCTCGGACGCAAGGTTCAGCAATGTATTTTTAACCACTTCCATGCCGGATCCGGCTTGTCTGAGTTCAGAACGAAGCCGGGTGATTGTCTGGACATCAAGCCCTTTGTAATCGATGAGAATAGTGATTTGCGCTTCTGACAACTGCGTAGCCAGACGTGCGACAAGATCCTTTTTCTGGGAAAGATTCAACATTTTATTACACCTCCTTTCTTAGTAAAATTCGAAGGTGCCAACAAAACCAAAACAAAAATTTTCTTTTCTATCTCGGCAGGCCGGCAATCCGATTATGCACGATGTGCACCCACTGTCTCTGACAGTTTGTTTTTTTGAAAACTATTTTTATTTGATCAACATGGGATCCACTTTTATTCCCGGACCCATTGTGGATGAAACACTGATAGTTTTCAGATAGATTCCTTTACTGGCGGCAGGTTTCAGTGCAACGATCTTGTCCAGAAATGCCTTGACGTTTTCCGTCAGTTTTTCCGGTCCAAAAGAAATTTTTCCTATGGGGGCATGAACCACACCTGCTTTTTCAACCCGGAAATCTATTTTTCCCGCTTTCAATTCCTGAATGGCTTTTTCCAGCTCAAAGGTCACGGTCCCGGTTTTGGCATTGGGCATCAACCCCCGGGGACCCAGAACGCGCCCGAGTTTACCAACGGTTCCCATCATATCGGGCGTGGCAATGGCTTTGTCAAACCCGAACCAGCCTTCTTTGATCTTTTCAACGATTTCTTCCGTGGCAATGAAATCCGCACCCGCATCCAAAGCTTCCTGTTCTTTTTCACCCTTGGCAAAAACCAGGACCTTGACTTCCTTTCCAAGACCATTGGGCAAAACCACGGTCCCCCGGACCATCTGGTCTGCGTGGCGGGGATCTACCCCCAGCCTGACTGCTACATCCACTGTTTCATCAAACTTCACATGGCTTGAGGAAACGGCAAGAGTCATGGCTTCCAATGGATCGTATTGAACTGTTCTGTCGATCTTTTTCAGCGCGTCTGTCTGTTTTTTACTCCGCTTTGGCATTTTTATCACTCTTAAGCTATATAAGTTAAAGGACGTCAATCCCCATGCTTCTTGCAGTACCTTCGATAATCTTTACCGCAGCTTCAAGATCTGAGGCATTCAGATCTTCTTTCTTGGTTTCTGCAATACTTACAACCTGATCATGGGTCACTTTTCCTACCTTGGTGCGATTCGGTTCACCCGACCCTTTTTTAAGACCGGCAGCTGCCAGTAACATTCGGGATGCGGGGGGTGTCTTTGTTATAAAACTGAAGGACCGATCTTTGTAAACCGTAATAACCACTGGAATAATGGACCCGGCGTCATTGGCCGTCTTGGCATTGAACGCCTTGCAGAAATCCATGATATTCACCCCATGCTGACCCAATGCCGGTCCGATGGGCGGAGATGGATTTGCTTTTCCTGCTTCCACCTGAAGCTTTATTTGCGTCATTATTTTTTTTGCCATGCTTAAATACTCCTGAAACTCACTATTTAACCGTCAATTAAATTTTGGTGACCTGAATAAACTTCAGTTCCACAGGTGTCGGCCGTCCGAAAATACTTACGAGCACCTTCACTTTTTCTTTATCCGGAGAAACGTCTTCAACGGTGCCATTGAAATTGGAAAATGGGCCATCAATGACTTTTACATCATCCCCGGGCTCAAAATAGAAACGGGGCTGAGGTTTGTTTTTTCCGATCTGCATCTTTTCAATAATATTCTGTGCTTCCTTGTCACTGATCGGTGCAGGTTTGTTTTTTCCACCCAGGAAACCGGTTACTTTGGGGGTTGAACTGATAATGTGCCATGTTTCATTGTCCAGATACATCCTGACCAGAATATATCCCGGATAAAACTTCCGGGAAGATTCTTTTTTTTTTCCATTGACTAGTTCAACTACATTTTCTGTAGGAATCAGTATCTCTCCGAATTTTTCCGGATATCGGGATGTCTGAATTTTTTCTTCCAGGGCTTTTTTCACTTTTTGTTCATGGCCCGAGTAAACATGAACCACATACCATTTCAAAGACATATCACCTTCCTCACACTTAAGTTAAAACAACCTGAACGAGTTTGGAAAGGCTGTAATCAAAAATGCCAAGAAAAACAGCAAGTATGAAAACAAAAATAATCACAACAATCGTAGTTCCGGTTGTTTGCTTGCGGGTAGGCCATGTCACCTTTTTTAATTCAACCTTGACTTCTCTTAAAAATTCGGTCGCAGTAAAGACAAAATTTTCCTTTTTGTCTTTTGAGGCCATTGTTTGGTTTTCCGGTTTTATTTTAGAAAGACCGGATGCGGCTGTCTGCCGGGCAGGTGAAACATTTTCATTGGCAGTCACAGATTTATTCGCCTCTTTTTTTTTCTTTTTTTCTATGGCAGGTTTTTTCTTTTGTAATCGTGACATATCACTCCCAGGCACAAATTATTGCCCAAATGAAAATTTCACATTTAAATTGATGGCAGGCCAGGAGGGATTCGAACCCCCAACACCCGGATTTGGAATCCGGTGCTCTACCATTGGAGCTATTGGCCTACAACTAAAAATTAAA
>JAGYOW010000159.1 GCA_018399285.1 Desulfotignum sp. | reverse complement strand
TGACATCCCCGTTTCTGCCTTCCGGGGCACCGGCGTGAATCACGCAGTTGTCCTCTACAATGCTTTGTCTGCCGATGGTGATTTTCCCCAGATCGGCCCGGATCACGGCCCCGGGCCACACACTGGATTCCTCACCGATTTCGACATCTCCGATAAGCACGGCAGTGTCGTCCACATAAGCAGACGGCGCGATGCGGGGTGTTTTGCCTTTGAACGATCGTATCATGAGTGGGTTGACCTCCTTGTTTATCTTGACAAATTATGAGGACACCGGTTTTACCTGTTTTTCTGATCCCGGACAATGGCTGCGTAATCTTCCGGTGTATCCACATCCATGACGATACCGGGATCATCAACATCCAGGCAATGCATCCGGTGTCTGAATTCATCGAACAACACCCGGGCCCCTGCATCCCCGGCCGGATATGTCAGCCGATGAAACAACTGCGCTGCCACCAGCACAGGATTCCCCCGCTGCCCTTTGTAACAGGGAGCCACAATCCAGTGGCCTGTTTTCTGAAATTTGGAAACCAGGCTGTTAATGGTCCGGATCTTAATCAGAGGCTGGTCTCCGAGCAGAAACAGAGCCCCGTCGATTTCCGGCGGCAAGGCCTTGAGACCGGCGGCCACGGAAAAAGACTGACCTTTGTTCCAGTCTGAATTCTCGATTAGATGAATATCTGTCAGATCCAGAGAATGGCGGATCTGATCAGCCTCGAATCCCAGAACCACACAAATTTCGTCCAGCTGGGATTGTCTGGCGGTCTGAATTACTTGTCCAAGAAGCGTTGTCTGTTCAAAGGGCAGCAACTGTTTGGTAACGCCCATACGAATGCCACGCCCGGCCGCCAGAATGATGCCGGCTACCGGTTTTCGATTGTCCCCTGTATTACCCGTCGTCATAGAATAAATACGTCTTTGACCGGGTCCGGGTCAGCCAGGCTAGCAAGGACCACCCGGGAGGGCCCCGGGAGGACCACATCTGAATGATGTGAAAAATTCTCAAACACCGGTTGGTTCTGGATATTTTCAAACATGTAGCGATTATTTTTCAGCAAATCAACAACAGCCCGACTTTCCGCCATACGACCAGGATCATCGGCCTTGTTGAGCAATGCCACCAGATCCGGGCATGACGGAACCAGATTCCGTGCTTTCCAGAGTTCCAGAACACAGGAGGTAGCCACGGCACGGGCATCCACATTTTGGCCCATGGCCAGACCGGTGTTGGAAGAAAACAAGGCAGCCCGATGCACATGATATTCGTCCAAAGGCGTTCCCAAACTATCCAGGCCAGTAACATGGACAATGGCATTGGTACATGAAGGGATCACCGGTTCATGAACGTCGCTGGCCTTGATGGGCAGCTGCCGGGCGCCGTCCGCCTCTACAATGATCCAGTCAATGCAGGCACTCTCCCACACCGCATCAATAACGGCGGCTTCAAATCCTTTGAGTTTCCCAAGCTCTGGTATCTGGCGGCTACCGGCCGACAGATGGGGGTATTTTTCGAGCAGCGGCAGCGCCCGGTCAACCAGATCCCGAGCAGTTTTTTCCACCAGGCAAACCGGCGACTGTTTTTTGGAAGGCACCCAAATATGGGTGGTGGTGGTGGACAGCACAGTATGACCCTCCGCCGCCAGTTCCCGGGCCAGGCCAAACATCAGGCTGGTTTTGCCGCCGGCCCCGATAAGACTGATAACCCCCGGGGAGGACAGACCCAAGCTGTCACGAATAGAAAACGCCATACTTTTTTTCCCGCCGAGTCATGAAAAAATCTTATTTTTGTTGTTTGCGCAGTTCTGTGACCGGAATGCCGCCGACGCCCCAGTTGTCCGTGTCCACTTCATCAATGGTCACAAACGTGGTGGCGGGATTTTTTCCCAGCACATCTTTGAGCAGCCGGGTCACCCCTTCAATGAGCTCGGCTTTCTGTTCCTT
>JAGYOW010000158.1 GCA_018399285.1 Desulfotignum sp. | reverse complement strand
TAAACAAATTTACAGGGAAATATATTTTCGGGTCATGGTACCGAACACTTTGGAGACGGATACCGGCATTTTCATGATCAGGCTTTCCGCTTTTTCCCGTTTTCCAGATACCCCCGATCGGGTGGTTTGCGGTATGGGCTGCAGCGGGTGATTGGTGTAACCGGGTGCGGGCTTAAAATCCGCCCAGTGCAGGGGGGAGGGTTTTGCCCCCCATTGTTTTTTAAAGCTGTAGGTGCCTTCTCCCGGGGTGGATCGTCCGAAATCAAACATGGGAAAGTGGTGGTCTGCGGCAAATTTCAAAAATGCCCAGTACAGCATCATGTTGGGGTTCCAGCGGTTGAACCGGCGCAGGGAGGATGCCCAGGGAACGGACACCATGCAGGGGTGACACAGCAGGATTCCGCCGGCAGCCGGGGTGCGGTCCGGCATGCGCACAATGAACAGGACTGCCCTGTTTTTGAACTGCAAAAGGATCTGGCGGATCCATTCTCTGGCATGCACGGGCGAGCCCAGATCCCGCATATTTTCGGCAAACAGGGGATAGAACGCATCCAGCAGCTTTCGCCCGCCGATCTGAACGGTCAGGCCGTCCCGGAAGGGTTTTTTCGCCTGGCTGCGGACCTTGGCTTTGAGCCCTTTCATCAGGGTGTCTGCGCTGTCCGGCAGGGGCAGCAGCATGCGGACCTTGCCGGGGTTGACGGTTGTTTCAGGGGCCAGCCCGGCCATGGGGCGGGCCGACCGGATGGATACTGCGGGGATGTGCAGGGTGTGGGCAAGGTCCAGGGCCCGGGATATGAGGTCCTGTTCAATCTCCGGAGTGTCGGCCAGGGGTCCGGCGGCATCGCAGTAAGGCATGGAAACCAGGGTGCCGGGCATCAGGGGCAGATGGATGTGCACCAGGGGCAGGATGCCGCGGATGCAGCCGCGGGTTCCGGCGGTCAGGCAGAAGCCCTTGAATCCGTATGCCGCCGCCACCGCCTTTTGCCAGGCTGACAAATGGTATGCCAGGCCGTGGGGATGCTTCAGCACATAGCTGTCAATTAATTCCGTCATTTCGGGGTCAGTGATTGCGGTGCCGGCAAGGATGAGGTCATGGTATTTTGCAATAGAGATCTTTTGCTGAACGGGCGCTTCACCCATAATCAAGGAACTGCGCCAGTGTTCCTGAGAGAAACGCTTCAACTGGTCATTTATATTATGACCAGTCCTTTTACAAAAGAAAAATGGACATCTTTTGTAAACAGCTTCAGGCCATGTTGAAAGGCGGCGGCAGCTATCCAGATATCATTGGTTGGAATGGGTGTGCCTGCTTTTTTCAAACTGGATAAAATTTCGGCATAATAATCAGCTGTGGTTATATCAACCGGATATAAAACGACCCGGGGAGAATCCAGGAAAAATTCCAGCTCGCTGTGATTTTCCAACTCCCTGGAGCCTGCCTTGAATCCGGAATAAAGTTCACCAATACTGATGACACAGATGCCGATCTGATCCATTTTTTCAAGCTGGTTTGTGACATCATTATCTCCACGCATGGCATGAGAATAGATATTGGTATCGATCAGGATTTTTTTCACTTCCAGATTACCGGATCAATATGTCTTTCATCATCAATTTTTGCCTGAATGGCCTTAAAATCCTGCTGGGACCATTTACCGAATAAGGAATCAAGGTCATCATATCTGCGGGTAAATTTTTTTTCTTTTTTCATTCCCACACGGATTCCGATCAAATCAAGCAGCAGCTGATTGAGGCTTTTGTTTTCTTTTGACGCTATTTCCTTGAGTTTCAAGGCTACATCAGGCTCTATACCACGGACAGTTATTGATTTCATTGCTCCCTCCTGATCATGACTTCATTATTTGAATGCATAGTGTAATCATAAAGTGATGTCATGTCAAGTCGGATATTTTCTGATACAGATTGAGCAATTAACATCCGATCAAATGGGT
>JAGYOW010000157.1 GCA_018399285.1 Desulfotignum sp. | reverse complement strand
CAGATCACCTGGCAGGGCTTTGTCAAATCTTTGATGGAAACCCTGCGGACCTCCTGCATGGTGCTCATGCTCATTGCCGGGGCCGTGATTTTCGGCAAATTTCTGGCCGTCACCCGGATCCCGTTTGAAATTGCCGGATGGGTATCGGGTCTGGCCATCTCGCCGGTACTGGTTCTGGCCGTGATTTTGCTGATCTATTTTTTCGGCGGCTGCTTCATGGATGCCCTGGCTTTTGTCACTTTGACCGTTCCCATTTTCTTTCCCGTGGTGATGGAGCTGGGATATGATCCCATCTGGTTTGGCATCATCATCGTCATGGTCACGGAAATGGGGGTGATCACTCCCCCGGTGGGCATCAATGTGTATGTGGTCTATGGGGTGGCGAAAAATGTCCTGGATGAAGGGGTGCCACTTGAAAAAATTTTCAAAGGCATTTTCCCCTTTCTCATCGCGGTTATCGTGGGTGTGCTGATCCTGATCATTTTTCCTCAGATCATCATGTATCTGCCCAACCTCATGTATTGACTTAACGACTTTATGGAAAAGGCTGCATCATCGATAGAATCCGATGATGCAGCCTTTTTTGATTCTAGAATGTGTACCCGATGGAAAAATGCAGACGACCGGAATCTTCGCCGGTTTCAGGATTCAACCGGTATCCGTACAGCAGCCCCACCGGACCCACGGGTGTCATATACCGAAGCCCGGATCCGATCGTATACTTAACTCCTTCATTACGACCGGCTCTCGGGGTGTCCTGCAGCATGCCGGCATCCACAAAAATCGGGAGCTCCAGATTCCCCCCCAGATCGATCCGGGCCTCGATGGAACCGGCTATCTGGGTTTTTCCCCCCACAGGATCTCCGAATGCATCCACTACGAGTTCGTTTTCACCCACCCCCCGGACATCTGAAATCCCCCCCAGAAAAAACAACTGATCATCGGGCAGAAGTGCGTCCGAAGAAAAATTCTGCAATGTGCCGTACATGGCCTGAAATGCCAGAACCAGCCGGGAAAAAGGCTGATAATAATATTTGGCGTTTGCCTGATATTTCATGAAATTGTCCAGGTCCTCAAACATATCCCGGGTGTACCCGGCAGAGGCGTTGAGATAAAATCCCCGGGTGGGCCGGGCATAAGAATCCACGGAAGACCAGGTCACAAACGGGGTGGCGGAAAGAATCCCCCGGGCCGCATAGATTTCAGGATCCGTCCCCGTGTTGTTTCCTGTGGGATACTGCTCCCTGGATTCCAGACCGAAACGGGTTCCCAGGGTCAGGTGTTGGGTCACGGGTTTTTCAAACATCAGGGAAGATCCATATTTTCGGGTACCGAAATTCTGATTTTTGAGTTCTTCTTCAGACATATAGATATTGGCATCCGAGTACACCCGCCGGGCAAAAAAATCATAATCCGTGACACCCAGAACGGCATCATATCCAATGCCGGACACTTCGGCATTCAGATAGAGCCTCCGGTTGGTTCCCAGCCAGTTGCGGTCACCGGCGGACACGGCAAGATACGCATCTTTGGAGGTATCATACCCGATGCTGGTTTCCAGAAACCAGGGATTTTTTTCCTCCACTTCGGCTGTGAAAAAAACCTGATCCATTTTTTCCTGAACCCCGATGGCTTTGAAATTTACCCGTTCCAGGCACTGAAGATCCCTGACATCGTTTTGAAGGGTCAAAAATCCATCCAAAGAGACAGGGTCCCCTTGTTCCAGGGTATTGTGCCGGAGGATGACGTCCTCTTTGGTATCAAAATTACCGAACACCCAGACCCCGCCCACGGTGGCCATCTGATCCGGTGTCACCTGGAAAACCACTTTGCAGTCTTTGCCGTCCGAAACAACCCGGGGGGTGACTTCCGAATAAATATACCCGTGCTCCCCTAAAAGAGTAAGGATCTCAATCCGGTCTTCATCCACCCGGGAGGGCAGAAAAAATTCGTTTTCCCGGGTTTTGATGGTCTGAT
>JAGYOW010000156.1 GCA_018399285.1 Desulfotignum sp. | reverse complement strand
ACATCCCGAAACAGCTTCCGGTTCTGTAATTCATCTTCCACAATCAAAATGGTTCTGTTTTTTGTGTCCGTCATAGGAGCGATCCTTCATCCTCGATGTCAGCATGTGACGGGCCTTGATTTTTTTTCTGATTCACCGGAATGATAAAAGAAAAAGTCGACCCTTTTCCCTGCCCTTCGCTGTTTAAAAACATTTTTCCTTCATGAAGCGTCACCAGATCCCGCGTCAGAGGCAGTCCCAGACCGGTACCGGGACTCTTATCCTGCCGGGTGCCGTGAATCTGGAAAAACGGTTCAAACACTTTGTCATGATACGCCGGATCAATCCCTGAACCGGTGTCGGTAACCGATATTTCAACGCAGGCCGCATCTGTTTCCGTGTCAAAACCCAAACGCGTTCTGCCGTGAACCTGTTCGGCCCGAATGGTGACGGCACCGCCGTCCGGGGTGAATTTCACGGCATTGGACAGCAGGTTGTAAAGGATCTGTTTGAGTTTTCTATGATCCGCCGTAATCGCCTGCGCCTGAACCTCAGGGGTCACCTCCTTTTCAAGGGTAATCCCGTGTTTGGCCGCTTTCTCCTTGATCATGACCAGACTGTTGTCAATCAGGTCTGACACGTCCACACGGGTCAGTTCCAGTTCGGTTTTTCCCGCCTCCACCCGGGACAGATCCAGAATGTCATTGATCAGTGAAAGCAGGTGTCTGCCACTGTCCAGAATATCATCCACATATTCCTGCTGTTTGTCAACCAGAGGCCCGAAATACTGCTCCTTGAGTACCTCGGAAAACCCGATGATGGCATTGAGGGGGGTCCGCAGCTCATGGGACATATTGGCCAGAAAATCCGATTTTGCCCGATTGGCCCCTTCCGCAGACTCCTTGGCCTGTTTGAGTTCATTTTCATACTGCATCAACTGAGTGATATCATGAGCGATGCCCAGGGTATAGAGAAACTGCTTGTCCGGCCTTGAAATCTTGCTGTCCGACACATCCCAGTATCCCCGGGCAGACAGCTGAACAAATGTAAAATTAAGGGCATAATTCTGAGACCCGTGGTTTTTATGCATCAACCGGACATCCAGGTGCGTTTGTCGCCGTTTTCCGATCCGGCGCTCCACCAGGTTATGTCCGAATCTCTCACGGTCTTCCGGATGCAGCAGATCCGCCATGGGTTTCCCCTTGAGTTCAGCAGGATCATATCCCAGCTGCCGGACCGCCGAGGAAATATAATCGATGGTCCCGTCTTCCGTGATCCGATAGATAATATCCGGTGTCAGTTCCACCAGGACCCGGTACCTTTCTTCACTTTCCCGGATACTGGCTTCCGCCTGCTGTCTTTTAGAAACCTCCTGCACCAGCTGCCGGTTTTTTTGTTCCAGGCCCCGGGTCCGTTTTTTAACCAGATCCTCCAGATGATTCCGGTGCTCGGCCAGGGCCTGTTCCGCCTGCCTGCGGTGGGTGATGTTTTCATGGGCCACCACCAGACGTGGCACATCTGAACTGCAAAAACAGGTGACGCGACCGATGAACCAGCGCTGTTTGTCTGGAGAATGGCAGGGATATTCCATTGAAAATGTCTGGGCATCACCCGACAGCACTGACCGGAGCCCCGCAGCAAAATCCCGGGCCATATCCCTGTCTTCACCGACTGCGGCATCACATACCGCCAGATAATCCGCCCCTTCACAGACAGGGGTTGAGACCGGGCCGTTGGATGCGGCGAACTCCCGCCATGCCTGGTTCACCGCAATAATCCTGCCGGTTTCATCCACCACTGCCACATGGGCGCTCAACGCGTCAATGGTGGCAAATGCGAACTGTCTGGATTCCCTCACTTTCCGGTGCATCCGGTCCTGCTGAAGCCGGTTGACCAGAAGCACGCCTAAGAATACCGTCGCCCACGGATATAAGATGATGAGCGGCAAGGCGATTTTCAACAGCACTGCTTTGGCCATGCCCAGGGGCAGCGTCAGCAT
>JAGYOW010000155.1 GCA_018399285.1 Desulfotignum sp. | reverse complement strand
CAAGTGGTACGCCTCGGTCATGCTGAATCGACTCATGTTCATCTACTTCAGAGGCTCTTGCCGGCAGATGCCAGTCCATTGATAAGCGGCGTATCATCGATGCCAAGTCGTCTCAATTGGCTCACATTGGTCAGCAAGGGCGGCTTGTAAAGATGACGCATTTTTTCAACCAACACCGCATCATGGGGTTTGCCGTGCTTGAAGGCGGGAAAAAGGTGTTTTGTCATCCGGTTTGTAATGAATGACATAATCATCAGCCTTGAGTTTCTTTTTGTACACTTCATAACGGACCCTGTTCACCAGGTGTTCGCAATGGGTTTCTGCAATGACCTGCACCCCGTTGGAAGCCAGAAACGAAAACAGACATCCCAGTCTGGCCTGGGCAGCCGGATGCAGATGGATTTCCGGATTTTCCATCAACAGAACATGGCCGGGTTCCGCCGTGAGGCACATCACCAGAAGTTTCAACAGATAACTGGTTCCGGCCCCACTGTTAAAAGGCGAAATCTCCCCGATTTCCGGTGTATTGAAACTGACCCTGACCTGGAATTCGGTCACTTTTTCGACAACCGGCCCGACTTCATAACCTGTGATGAATGAAAGCCACCACGCAACCTGGGCTTTCAGGGTTTTGGCGGGTGCCTGGTCCACAACCAGAGCCCCATGAACCGGCTTGTCCTTCCGCCGCTCAAAATATCCCAGGGCATATTGCCCGCTCTCACCGATTTTCATTTCCAAATTCAGTTCCGCCAGCGCTTCCGGGCCGACCCTGTTGGCACAAAGATAAAACAGATTAGATTCATACGCCAGCACGCCCGGCGCCACCGGTTCTGTCACGGCATGTTCACCCGCCTTCAATGTCCGGCACAGCGGAGCGTCCCACCCTCTGCCGGTAATCCTGATCTCCACCGACGACGCATTTTCATAACGGTTATACACCTCCGAGAACCGGGAAAAGGGCTTGACAACCTCTTTCAGACGTACCAGGTTTTCCTGTTCACAGATACCGGCTCCCAGCAAAATGGCCTGGATAACCGTTGATTTACCGGAGGAGTTGGGGCCTGCCAGCAGGGTTAATGGTGCAAAATCAAGTGATTCATGGCGAATACATTTGAACGATTTGATTTCCAGAAGATCAATCATATTTCTTTCCTTCCGGCCAGAGACTCAACCGCTTTAAACCGATATTCGACGCTTGTGGTACTATCCACCCGCCCCTTGAAAAACCCGCTGTTGTCAAATGCGGTTTTCAGCTCATCGAGATCTCTTTTCAACGCCGCCTTATCCAGACCATCCAGATTCACCATAGCAAAAAAATGAGCCATTGCTTCAAACAAAGCCATGTTGATGGGTCTTTTGTTCACATTGTATGTCTGGAAACGGAATCCGTCCGGGCCCAACACCTCAAAACTCCGGGACATGGCAAGATTGAACATTTTCTCCAGGGTCCCGATCCGTTCCGGGGAATAGCTGTTGATCGTCTGCATCACCTTTGCCAGCAACTCATCGGGATTGCTTTTGTAATGGAAGACCAGTTCCTGCTGCCGCCAGAGATGAAATCCCAGAAACCGGAGAATGATATATTGATCCCGCATCCGAACACCTTTGACACCATTGCCGGTTGCATTTTTGAATGCCGAAGATTTGCTCATTTTTTTCAACAGCCGGGTGGAAGCTCCTGAATAAAGGGCATGGCGCATTTCCTGGCTGTTCAACCGTGTTCCACCGCGGTTCACCCGGTCAAATATATCATATTTCACCCGTTCCGGAGTCGGGGGCTCGATGACATATACAGATACCTGGTATCTTTCGATTTTGCTCTGATAAAGAGGATCCAGATCCGTGAACCGTTTTTTGTTGAACTGTGGCAGCATTTTCAGATTGTCCAGAAAAAATGCATTGTCCAGATACCGCACAATGGCACTGATCCGCTGTCGGCCATCCACGACCTGTTTTTTTCCTTCTATGTCCTCGAACACATAAAACACGGGAATAGGTATCCCCATG
>JAGYOW010000154.1 GCA_018399285.1 Desulfotignum sp. | reverse complement strand
CAGCGGGTCGGGCCGGCCGTCAGATCCCGGTTTTCTGCGGCATCTGCCCATGATCTTTTCATCGGACCACAATTTCCGGCGCCTGCCCGCCATTGCCGGAATCCCGTTCCGGGACCGGTTTGCCCGACTGAACCAGCCGGTGGACAATCCCCGGTTCACCATTGCCCTGTTTTCCGGATGTGTTCAGGATTTTGTGTATCCCGAACACCTGGAAGCCGCCATGAGGGGATTTGCCCGATACAACATTCAAGTCTTGTTTCCCATGAACCAGTCCTGCTGCGGTCTGCCGGCAATCAGCATGGGTGAAACCGCGGCGGCCAGAGATGTGGCCCTCCAGAACCTGGATGCCATGGCAGTCAACGGCAACAATTATGATGGCGTGGATTATATCGTCACCTTGTGCGCGTCCTGCGCCTCCCATCTGACCCACGGCGTCCCGAAACTGGTCAAGGATTATGCCCCTGAAAAGGCGGCGGCGTTTGCCAAAAAAATAGTGCCCTTTTCCGTGTTCATGAACGATATCGTGGGCATTGACCCTTTTGCCGGTCCCGGGAGAAACACGGCATTCCATTCCCCCTGTCATCTGTGCCGGGGACTGGATGTTCACCAGGCCCCGCGCGATCTTATTGAAAAATCGGGAAACCGGTATGTTCCCACTGAAGAAGAGGAAACCTGCTGCGGGTTTGGCGGCAGTTTCTCCACCACCTTTCCGGCGGTGTCCCGGGAAATTCTTACCCGGAAACTGGATGACGTGGCTGCGTCCAACGCCGATCTGCTGGTGACCGAATGCCCGGGATGCGTGCTTCAGCTCAAAGGCGGGGCCGCGCAACAGGGCCGGGATATCAGCGTGTGCCACATCGCTGAACTGTTGTTTCCCTGAAAGCCCCATCCGGCCCGAAAATAACCAGTTGCGTTTCGTCAATTGAATATTACAGTATAAGTCTGTTATACAAATATATTCAATACCATACATAATGGGGACAAACGGTCATGCTGAATAAAGGGAAAAAAAGAACCGGAGTCCGGGAAATTCTGGTCATGGGGGTTTTCTGGCGGATTCTGTTTATTGAAGCAGTGCTGCTGGTATATTCTCTGGGGTACCGGTGGCTGGCCGAAGGGTCCGGCCCCATGGAGCTGTTCTGGTATGCCATGCGGATCATGTTGCTGGTGGGCATCATCGTTGTCTTCATGGTGGTGAGCCTCAAACACTTTCTGGCCCGGAAAATCATTGATCCCCTGGAACAGATCACCCTTGCCAACCGGCAGATCGAGACCGACTTTTCCAAAGCAGACACCATCGACCTGCCGGCGGACACGCCCGATGAAATCAAGGCCATTGTCTCCACCCGGGCCAACATGCTTGAACGCATCATCCGGGTGTCGGACGAGCGGCTTCAGCTGGTCCGGTTTATCAAAGACACGTTCGGCCGCTATCTTTCCAAAAAAGTGGTGGAAGAAATCCTCTCCTCTCCCAAAGGCCGGCAGATCGGCGGCACCCGGAAGACCGTCACCGTGCTCATGGCTGATTTGCGGGGATTTACCAGCCTTTCGGAATCCCGTGACCCGGAACAGATGGTTCAGCTGCTCAACCGGTATCTCAAACAGATGTCCGCCATTATCCTGGCCTATGATGGGATTATTGACGAAATCATCGGGGATGCGATCCTGGCGGTATTTGGTGCACCGGACCCCCATGAAGACGATCCCCAGCGGGCCGTGGCCTGCGCCATTGAAATGCAGAACCGCCTGATCCGCCTGAACAAAGAACTCATGGATGAAGGATATCCCGCCCTGGAGATGGGCATCGGCATCAACACCGGCAGTGTGATTGTGGGCAATATCGGATCGGATCTGAGAATGAAATACGGGATTGTGGGAGATACGGTCAACCGGGCCGCCCGCATCGAATCCAACAGCATCGGCGGACAGGTGCTGATCGGCGAATCCACATACCGGGCCGTTCAAGCCCAGGTTCAGGCAGATCCTCCCAAAACCCTGATGATGAAAGGCATGAAAA
>JAGYOW010000153.1 GCA_018399285.1 Desulfotignum sp. | reverse complement strand
GACCGTCATCGTAACCGACATCGGGTGTTCCGGCCTGTTTGACACCTTTTTCAATGTCCATGCCCTGCACGGTCTCCACGGAAGGGCCCTGACCTATGCATCGGGCATGAAACTCGCCAACCCGGAACTTAACGTCATTGTCACCATGGGAGACGGCGGTTTTGGCATCGGGGGCGCCCATATCCAGGCCGCGTGCCGGAGAAATCTCGATTTGACCTTGATTGTTCTGAACAATTTCAATTTTGGAATGACAGGCGGTCAATACTCCGCCACCACACCTGCCGATGCCCTGGTGAGCTCGGGGTTTCTCAACCGGGCAGAAATTCCCGTGGATATCTGTGACGTGGCTGAAAGCGCTGGTGCATCCTGGATTGGCCGCTGTTCCGGCCACGATGACACCCTTAGCGATCAGATCTGCCAGGCGATCAACCACAAAGGGTTTTCCCTGCTTGAAACCCTTGGCATGTGCACGGGCAGGTATACCAAGAAGAACCAGCTCACCCCCAAAGCCATTGACCAGATGATCGAAAAGATGCCCGTTAGAAACGGTAAAGTGGAAAAAAACCAGAGACCCGAGTACGGGGAAATGTACAAAAAACTGGCCAGTGAAATAACAACCTTTCCCGGGCCGGTGACCATTGAGAAACAGTTTGACATTGAAAATCCCGCCAGGCAGGAGGTGTTGATACTGGGCAGCGCTGGTATGCGCATTGTTACCGCAGGGGACATTGTCTGTTATGCCGGTATGGCCGCCGGTATGAATGTTTCAGTGAAAAATGACTACAATATTACTGTGCTCCGGGGTCAGTCGGTCAGTGAAATCATCGTTTCTCCTGAAAAAATAGGGTACGCCGGCTTGAAGATGCCCTCTGTGGCCATTGCCCTCAGTGATGAAGGGGTGCAGCGGCGAAGGGAGATGTTTGCCAAACTCGACGCAACCTCCTTTGTTCTCAAGGAGAAAAGCGTTGCCATCCCGGAAACCCGGGCCGAAGTGTATGAAATCGATTTCAGGGAATACCAGGTGAAAAAACCGGACTGGGCACTGGCCTCCCTCGGTTTTCTGGCAGGCAGGAACAAGATCTTTACCCGGGAGGGGCTGGCGCTGGCCATCCGATCCAGGTTCAATGAGAAACTTGCTGCCAGAGCCCTTGAAACCGTGGCAAGAATGATGAATGTCTAAAAAAACAGGATTCCCGGTATCAGCTGTAAAAGGAGTTCGGGTTGAGCAATTCCAGGGCATGGGTTTCCAGTTGACATTGTGTGGCGTGTGATATATTTTATGAAGAATAAAGCATGAAGTTAACCCCTACTTTTAGACTGGAGAGTAAACAATGGGTATGCGTAAAATCGAAAAACCCAAGTCACTTACAAAGATTGCCCTGGAAGCCATGCGCAATTCCATCCTGAACAACGAGCTGACCCCGGGAACAATCTATAACGAAAAAGGGCTTGCCGAAATTCTGGGGATATCCAGAACTCCTGTCCGGGAAGCTCTTCTTGAATTGTCCTCCCGGCGGCTGGTGCGTTTTCTTCCCCAGAAGGGAGTGGTTGTCAACACCTTTTCTGACAAGGATGTCGACGATGTCTTTGAAATAAGGACGGCGCTGGAGCTTTTTTCCATTAAAAAGATCGGCAGCGCCCAAGATAACTCTGTGGATACCACGTATATAGAAAACTGCCTGGAAGACCAGAAAAGGGCAGCCGGGAAAAAAGATGCTGTGGAATTTATGGAAGCGGACCGGAAATTCCACATCGAATTTACTACCCTGGCCGACAACGATTATCTTCTGGAAATGATGCAGAATATCAGGGATATCATGCATCTCATGGGATTCAGGGCCCTTGCCGTGAACGGAAGGATGCAGCGGGTGATTGAAGAACACCAAAAAATACTCGAAGCACTGAAAAAACGAAATTACCATCAGGTAATGGAAGAAATGGCCCACCATCTTGACGCCAGCAAACAAGCCGTAAAACAATTTCAGCAGAAAAATAGATAACTAAAGAACGGTCAAGTCCTTTGATCGATCCTCTTTACAGTAGAAGAACTCTTTCCT
>JAGYOW010000152.1 GCA_018399285.1 Desulfotignum sp. | reverse complement strand
TTGACTGAACGGGACCTGTTGACACCGGACCTGGCCCGGGCAATTCAGAAGGCTGCCACCCTGGCGGGCCTGGAAGATCTGTATGAAAAATACCGGCCCCGGCGCCGGACCCGGGCCATGGCGGCCCGGGAACAGGGGCTGGCCCCGCTGGCGGATCTGCTGCTGGCCCAGTCTTTGAACACGGATATTGTCCATGCAGCCCGGGGGTTTGTGGATCCCGGCCGGGGTGTGGAAACACCTGACCAGGCCCTGGCCGGGGCCAGGGACATCATTGCCGAGACCGTGAATGAAGATCCGCAGGTCAGAGAAGCGGTGCGCCAGATGTACATGAAACAGGGTGTGATCCAGTCCCGGGTCAAAAAAGGTCAGGAACAGTCCGGCGACAAATTCAATGATTATTTCGACTGGCAGGAGCCCGCATTCAAAGCCCCGTCCCACCGGATACTGGCAATGCTTAGGGGAGCGAAACAAGGGGTGCTCACCCTGCATGTGGCAGTGGATCCTGAGACAGCGGTCCGGACCATGGGGGCATTTTATCTGAAAAAACAGCCGTCCGCCTGCCGGGACCAGGTATCGATCGCCATTCTGGACGCGTACAAGCGGCTTTTAGGGAAATCTCTGGAAAAAGAATGTCTTCAGTCGTTGAAATCCACGGCAGATGATCAGGCCATTCAGGTATTTGTCAGCAATCTCAAAGACCTGCTCCTGGCCCCGCCTTTAGGTGAAAAACCGATACTGGCCCTGGATCCGGGGTTCAGAACCGGTTGCAAGATAGTCTGCCTGGATGCCAAAGGGGATTTGTGCCACCATGGGGTGATATACCCCCATTTCAAAGAGGCGGACAGAGAAAAAGCAGGCCGCCTGGTGGCGGATCTGGTGGATCAATATCAAATCCAGGCAGTGGCCGTGGGAAACGGTACGGCCGGCAGAGAAACCCTGGCCTTTGTCCGGGAACTGGGTCTGCCCGATAGAGTAGAGATTTTGATGGTGGATGAAAGCGGGGCATCGGTCTATTCAGCGTCAGACATTGCCCGGCAGGAGTTTCCGGATCACGATATCACGGTAAGAGGGGCCGTATCCATCGGCCGGCGCCTCATGGACCCGCTGGCTGAGCTGGTGAAAATCGATCCCCGGTCCATTGGTGTGGGCCAGTACCAGCATGATGTGGATCAAAAACAGCTGCGCCAGGCCCTGGATGACACCGTCCAGATCTGCGTCAACCAGGTGGGCGTGGAGGTCAACACCGCATCCCGGGAACTGCTGGCCCGGGTGGCCGGGTTGAATGACACCATTGCCGCCAACCTGGTGCAGTATCGGCAGGAAAACGGGCCGTTTGACAGCCGGAAAGCGTTTTTGAAGGTACCCCGGCTGGGCCCGAAGGCGTTTGAACAGGCAGCCGGGTTTCTGCGGGTTTGCAATGGAAAAAATCCGTTGGATGCCTCAGGCATTCATCCGGAATCCTATGGTATTGTGGAACAGATGGCAAAAGACCAGGGGTGTGTCCCCAAAGACCTGGTGGGAAGTCCGGACCGGGTGAAGAAAATCGATTCCCGGGCCTATATCAGTGATCTGACCGGACTGCCCACGCTTACCGATATTCTGGCGGAACTCCGGTTGCCGGGCCGGGATCCCAGAAAATCCTTTCAAAGTGTTGCATTTGATCCGTCCGTTTCAGACATCCAGGATCTGGTCCCGGGCATGATGTTGCCCGGTATCGTGACCAATGTCACCGCGTTCGGGGCGTTTGTGGACATCGGGGTCCACCGGGACGGCCTGGTGCATATCAGCCAGATGGCAGACCGGTTCATCAAAAATCCAAGCGAGGTTGTTTCAGTGCACCAGGCGGTCCAGGTCAGGGTCCTGGAAGTGGATACCGCCAAAAAACGCATCTCGCTATCGCTGAAATCCGTCTGAAAAAAATCGTTAAAAAATGATAATGCGTTGAAAACGGCTCAGACCGCATTACATTATCTAAATCATGAGCAGTAAAAGGAAAAACCGCTCAAAAAAGTTAAAACAGATGGATTTCAATGAAATCCGCGGGTATAATTATTCATTTCA
>JAGYOW010000151.1 GCA_018399285.1 Desulfotignum sp. | reverse complement strand
CGGTGCTGTTCCAGTTGCCCCTGCCCCCGGACTTCAACCCGGCCGCCGACATGGTCATTCACTTCCGGGCCAAATCCGGCGGTGAAGTAGATACCCCCACCATTGCCAGTGATGCCTATTTCAACGAGGGCGACACCAAGGTGGAAGATGTGTCTGCCGCCCTGGGCGCTGCCTATGCGGAAAAGACCATCACCATCGCGGCGGCGGATATTCCGTCCGGAGCACAGACCCTGACGGTTGAGCTGACCCCGGGTGCGCACACCACAGATTCCGTCGTGTTGTCCGCCATCTGGATCGAGTACACCAAACAGCTGTTGAGCTGACCAACCCCATAATTGTTTAGGAGATTTTTATTATGAAACCGACCAGTGACACCACCCTGTCCCGCCCTGATCTGGGCCAGGTTGTTTATGAGGTGATGGAAAATTCTATCACCATGGGGTTCATCGGCCTGCAGGTCATGCCCATTTTCCCCGTTCCGGAATACTCCGCCACATACCCGGTGATCCCCAAGGAATCGCTGTTCAACATCCATGATGTGAAGCGGGCGGCAAATGGTGGATACGGCCGTGTGTCCGAAGCGTTTGAAGAGGGGTTTTACAAGACCAATGACAATGGTCTTGAATACCCGATTGACGATCGCCTGGCAAAAATATACAGCACCCGGTTTGCCTATGAACGGGTAGTGGCCATGATGCTGATCAACAAGATCCTGCGGGCCCATGAAAAACGGGTGGCAGACAAAATTTTCAGCGCCACCAATTTCACGGCCACCAACGCGGACACGGAATGGTCCACCACAGCCAGCGCGGATCCGGTGTATGATATCGAGGAAGGCAAGGATTCGTTGCGGGCCAACGGCATCGATCCCGATACCCTGATCATTCCTTATGACGGATTCAAATGGCTGCGGCAGAATGACGAGATCAAAGACCAGGTTTACAAAGTGTTCCCGGACGCTGCCAAAACAGGCCGGGTCACGGTTGACCATCTGAAAACGGTCTTTGATGTGCCCAAGCTGCTGGTGGCCGGTGCCTTGTACAATTCATCCAAAAAAGGACAGGACGCATCCCTGGCAGACATCTGGGGGTCCACCTATGCCATGCTGTGCAAAACTGCCGATGGCGACATCACGGAACCCAGCATCGGCCGGACCTTCCTGTGGAATGAAGGCCAGAGCGGGTCCCTGCCGATTGTGGAAGAATACCGCGAAGAGGGCGTGCGCGGCAATGTGCTGCGGGTCCGGCATGATTCCAGTGAATCTTTCCTGACCAGCTACGATGAAGACGGCAACGCAAAATCAGAGATCAGCAAAGCCTGCGGGTATCTGATTGACATGACTGCATCGAGCTGATGCTGATAAACGATTAAACCGATATTTCATACCCTCCGTCACCCAGGCCCCCCTGGGCGGCGGAAATGACAAAGGTGGACCCCGATGCAGTTTTCCATGCTCGAAATCACGTTGATATCCGGCTTGTTCACAGCCCTGGGCGCGGTCGTTGCCGGGGTTGTGATCCGGATGCTGAGCGACAAGCGGTTTGTGACACAATCTGAATGCGCGGCCCGGCACGCCAGTGACTGCCAGATGAGCTCCCAGCTCATTGCAAAGATCGATGAGATGAGAGAGGGGCAGGAAAAATTCCAGGCGTCTGTGGATGCGAAAAACAGTCTGGTGTTTCGGATGCTCCGGTCGATGGTGGTGTATATGGACATCCCGCAGGAGCAGAAAGAACGGATCCTGAATGAAAGGGGCGGGGACTGATGGCTGCCAGCGGAATCATAGTCTATATGCGGACGGTGCCGGGCAAGCCGCTGCACCGGGCGTTGACTGTGCCGCTGCCCTGCGACCGGATGGACGGGACAAAGAAGTTGATCCCGGCCGGGTTTGAATCGGATGGCAGCAGCGTGCCATGGATATTCCAGGGATTTTTCCCGAGGCACCGGCATCCGATTGCTTTTTTCCGGCATGACTGGCGGTGCCGACTGGCAAAAACTCCGGCGGAGCGTTTGTTCGCGGATCAGGAATTTCGGAAAGATGTCCGCCGGACCTCCTGGTGGATCACGGCCCAGGCCGGATATGCCGG
>JAGYOW010000150.1 GCA_018399285.1 Desulfotignum sp. | reverse complement strand
CCTTAACCGGCTGATCCCAGGTCTTGCCATCATCAGACAGATAAACAGCATATTCTGTTACCCGGCCAACTGATTTATCCTGGCGCGGCAAATAGCGTATCCCTTCCAGCGGGATCACTTTCGGAAGCTCAATCACTACATACTGCGGCAATGGATCTTTTTCAGGCTGATACCGGCTGTGCCAGAATGTTTCCGGATTTCCGTCTGTCATCTCTTCCCGCTCATATCCGGGTTGTTCACTACTCAATGCCGCAATCTTGCCACCGATCTGCATAAAAATTAAGCTGCGCTTTTCTCTGATCATTCCGGCCAATTGATCAGATGTGATCTTCACCTGTGGGTCGAAGGCATCTGATGCTGCGTAACTAAGCAGACTACGGCGGAGTTGGGCAAGAACCGGGCAGTTTTTCACTCGTTTGTTCATATCAAATGAACAAAACAGCAGCTTGCCCCCCTCTGCCTGCGCTTCGAATATCAATCCCAGTTTTCGCCCATGTGTCCATGAGTCGTTATACTGGACAATGGCCCTTTGGTCTGGCGGGAAAATATGCGAAAGGTCGACTGGCCTTGCATTTTCTGACGCATCCTGCCATTGCCAGGTGCTGTAGTCACGGGCCGGGAAGCCTGCAAGTGCCGGATGATCATTTTTGATCAGAAGCCCCTTGGAAACATTTCTCTGCTGCGGAAAAGTCACCCGATTCCAGGCAAAGGGAAGCCAACTGAAGTAGCCCTCTGCTCCCTGTGTCTTATCCGGATCTACAAACAGGCATACCGTACCTCCCGAGCGAAGTGTTTCGAGAACTTCATGTGACAATGAATCGGCAACCAGAACCCCTTCCGGAGCGGGCAACACGTCCGGACGATCATAGACATAAAAGTTCCAGCTATTAACAAACTCTGTTCCTTCTAAAGCCACCTCGAGGGTCAGTTCGGCAGGTGTTGCGATCCCGTTTAGCGGCACCGCAATGCTGCCGATGTCTCTCAAATCTCCCTGTTTGATGTCCAGCTCCCCGAAGGTCCCGTTATCAATCACCCGGCCATTTGTATATTTGACCTTCCAATCAACGGCCTGTTTTGTGAGATCCACAGGACCAAAATGAGCCACCAACAGGTCAGCCGAAAGAATCTCATCTTTGGTCCATACCCGTTTGTCAAATTCTGCCAGGGGAACCACTGTATTCTGGAAACGGCGATACTCCGACGCACTCACATAGCGTTTCGGTTCCCAGAAAACATTCATGGCCCCAACCAGGGCAGTCCCCTGTCCCGTGAAGTCGTTGATGCCCAGTAATTGATACCCGGAAAAATTCCGGGAGCGCAGATGGGCCTCTATCTCGGCTTTGTAAAGCAGTGTCTGAAATTTTCCCTCAGCCATGAACTGCTCCTCTATAAAATGACCCATATTGTTCTCTTCAATAAAATCACGAAAAATCGCAAAGTTTTTCGGCTTCAATACACCGGTATATCTCTTCATCTCCTCAAAATCCGGCATGATGGCCTGCTGAACGATCTCATGAGCAATGACAGGACGATCGGCATGCTCCATCGCTTCACTAAAATTTGCACGGGTATTTCGTGCAATCAGATTGCGCAGGTGAAACCTTTCAGAACGGCCGTCTGTTTCAACATTCAGACGCACCTTTATCATAAAATCGGTTTTATTTGAAGAGCCTGTATGTGCAAAGTCTGTATATAGATGCCGTCCGTCTTGTGTCTTGCATTGTTCAATAAATATGCTACTGAACAACTCACGGGAGGGTGGATTGAGCCCCTCGTTACCGATCCCAAACCCGAAGAATGACGGATGGTTTCCATAGGCAGCCAGAATCGCCGGGGCTTCCTCTTTGAGCACCCACTCCTGCAATGCTTCATCTTCACCAACATAGTGCGACCATATTCCGGCTTCTACCAAAAGATAAATGCCCATTTCATCGGCAGCTATAAATGCTGCTTCGGGCGGGCACCATGAGTGGAACCTGATATGATTCAAACCGAACTCCTTACAGGCACGCATCACCTTTCGCCAACTTTCTGTATCTGTAGCAGGATAACCGGTTAACGGCCATATCGCACAATCAAGCGTACCACGCAGCTTTGCGGTTTTTCCGTTAACAGTGAACATTCTGTCTTC
>JAGYOW010000015.1 GCA_018399285.1 Desulfotignum sp. | reverse complement strand
TATTTCGGGTGATTTTTAACTAAACCCAGAAAGGAGTTTCCCATGGAAGTCAAAGATTACTGCAATGCAATGCTGTCTGAAGTTACTGCGTGGAAAAACAAACTGGAAGCCATGAAAAAGGTAGCTGATTCGTATGGCACCCAGCAGAAAGAAAAGGTGCTGCCGTTGATTGGACAGCTGGAGCAGGAGGTTGCCACAGCCCAGATGCGGGTGGATCAGCTGGAAAAAGAGTGCCCCTCTGACTGGTCTCCCATGAAAAATGAACTGGACGATCTTTTCGGCACGGTGGGAAGCAATGTGAATCGCGCCTGGAAAGACCTCGAAGCCGGGAATGTCGGCGGATGATCCAATGTTGATCTGAAACGGCTGATTCAATCAGTATTCAAAGGCTTTGCGCACACGCGCAAAGCCTTTTTGTTTGCCGGGCCTTTACCCGGGACCAGGGCGTTCCCAGTAAACGACACCCTGGATCGGGTTTTCATGCTGGGGGCTGTGCTCCTGTATCCAATGGTTTCTAAAGGTGCATGGCTTCTGTCAGTCGATCAGCCATTGAAAAACACCGCCAGCCACACTGTGGTCCGGTCCGGATCAGTCCAGTTGATACTCGATGTCATCAAAGATATCTTCCAGGGTGTAGAGCAGTTTGTCCGCTTCAGCCAGGCGCCGGTCGGCGATGTGTTCTTCAATGGCATGAAAGGTCTGTATCAGCTGCTGTTTGTGATCGAGCAGCACCTGCCGCAGCGGGGTGCCGTCGTATTGGTAGAGCAGCATGTCGATCTTTTTGGCCAGCTCGTACAGGGATGGGTTGCTGTCCACGAGATCCGGGTCCTGATATCCCAGGTGCCGGGCCAGGCGCGGGTAGGTTTTTTCAAAGCTTTTTTTGTAAAACGGCCGGATGGTCACGGTGATCTGCATATGCTGGCTCATGGGGTTTCTCCTTTGTCCATATCCTGGAGGGTGAGTCGATCATGGTAAATCCCGGGGGTGGAACCGGCAATGGGCTGGGCTCCGGTTGTTTTGACAAAAAATTCCGTGGGCCCGGCACCCCCGATGACCGCATAGGCATATCCCTTAGCTGCCATGGCGTGAAGGCAGGACAAAAGGAGGGCCTTGCCGATGCCGGTACGGCGGTATTTTTCATCCACGCCCGTGGGTCCGAAAAAATTCAGGCAGGTGACGTCATGGCAGGCAAAACCGGCGATGTTTCCAGCGTCGGTGGCAATGAAACAGGACACCGGGACACGGGTGAATGCCACGTCACATTCACCGGCCCAGCCCGTGCCGAACCGGTGTTTCACCCATTGGACCACGGCATGTTTTTCATATGCCATGGCCCGTCTAATCACAATGCCCCGGTCGGCCAGACGGTTCCGCTCTGATGCGGCCCCGGGCAGGTCATATAGCCGGACAAGCAGGTCGGGCATTTTTAAAAATCCATGTGCCAGCCGGCACCGGCAAAGGCAAACCGGTCTTTGAACCGGTGAAAGAGCCGGGCCGCGGCTTCATTGCCCGTGCAGTGGGACACGGCAATGGTGCGGACCTTGAATTTGTCAAACGCATCCATGGCCTGTTCCAGCTGGGACGGGTCATTGACAAATCCCAGGTGGGTGCCGCCGATGACTGCGGAAAATGTCTGATGCCCGGTTTTTTGGGCAAAATGTTCCATGATGTTGACAATGCCGGAGTGGGCGCATCCGGTGAGGATTACCGGTCCGGACGGGGTCTCGATGAGCAGGCTGGCATCGTCGTTGAACGGGTCGGGAACAAATCCGTCACTGGTCTCGGTCACCAGTCGGTCATCAGAAGGTTCAAACGACCAGGTCCGGGTTCTCAGCTCAAGAGATTCTTTTTGAAAATCCAACATCATTTGTCTGATTTCAACAATCTGTTCTTCAGAGAGGTCTAAGTTCATCATTCCCCTGAATTCATCACCCTGGAATGAGCGGTCATAAGCTTGTCCAGAAGGATCCTAAGGTGTCTCTCCTTTGGGCATCACATATTTTGCGGCAAACAGGTCGGGGGTGGGCATGGATGGGCAAGGCCGTTCCCGGGCCGGGAGTCTGCATCCAGCCCGCCGGTGTGGGTCAAAATGGCCGTGGCTGATCACCACGCCGTCCGGGGCGGCCAGATCGATTTTTCATGGCCGTTGCATTGTGGGCCAGTCCCAGTCCCTGGCCCGTGTCCATGAGCAGGCAGGTGTCCGGGGTTTATCAAGGCGGCGAATCCGTGTTCGCCCATGATGTCTCTGGTCATGTGGCCCGGTTTTCGCAGATGATGGTGATGCGGGTGTGTGTCATGGGTATGCTCCTTTGGTATGTATGTCAGATACGGGTGCGGTTTGTCGGCTGGCAGCTCAGTGGATCACGCTGATGGACCGTTCCAGGGACTCCGCCTTCGTGCTTCACAAATAAAATTCCCAGCCGCCTGAAACGGCGGTCATACCCCAGCCGTTCCAAAGTGTCCGGGAAGCAAAGAACCGCTGCCGCCAGTGGTTCAGGGTCTTTGCATAGTCAAACCCGAAATCGGTGAGTTTGCGGACCACCATATCGGTGTGGTCCGTGAGCACCTGGAGCAGATGATGGGTGGCGGGCAGGCATCCGCCCGGAAAGATGTGGCGCTGGATGAAATCCACACTTTTCAGATAAGACCGGTACAGCTGGTCTTTGATGGTGATGGCCTGGATGAGCATGATGCCGTCGGGTGCAAGCAACGATTCGCAGGTTTTCATGAAAGCCGGCATATACCCGTGGCCCACGGCCTCGATCATCTCGATGCTCACCAGTTTGTCATACTGCCCGGTGAGGTCCCGGTAATCGGTTTTCAGCAGGGTGATCCGGTCCTGGAGCCCTGCGGCCTGGATGCGGCGCTGTGCTTCATCATACTGGGCATCGGAAATGGTGGTGGTGGTGACGTGGCACCCGTACCGGGAAGCGGCATGGATGGCAAATCCGCCCCAGCCCGTGCCGATCTCCACCACCCGGTCTTGAGGGCCTAAGTGCAGCTGCCGACAGATCACGTCCAGCTTGTGGACGGCGGCCTCTTCCAGGGTGGTGGTTTCATGGGGATAGATGGCCGCGGAATACATCATGGCCGGGTCCAGAAAGGTCTGGTACATGTCGTTGCCCAGATCATAATGGGCCAGGATGTTCTGCTTTGCGCCGTGCTTTGAGTTGCGCCGACGCCGGTGACCCAGCCGGAGCAGGGGCCTGACCAGCTGAGCCAGCCGGTTTTCCATTTGTTCCATGACCGGCTGGTTTACAACGATGATGCGGATCACAGCGGTGAGATCATCCGTGTCCCATTGCCCGTCCACATAGGATTCTGCTGCGCCGATGGAGCCATCCACCACCACCCGGGTGTAAAATACCGGATCATGCACCTGGATGACGGCCTTAGGGCCGTTGCCGGGGCCGAACGCCAGGGTCCGCTCATTTTCCCGGATGATGAGCCGGCCGTATGCCAGGTGGTTCATCATGTTCAACACCATGCGGCGGGCCCAGGTTCTGGGCCGGGCCGTGAACACGGTGCGGGCAGGGGACATTTGTCCGGGAGAGGTGACAGATTTCATGATAGCTCCTTTTTGCGGGGGACATAGGGAACATAAGGGATTTTTTTCAAAAATATCCGGGCCGCCTGCCAGTAGACTCCCAGAAGGATAAAGGCGGTCATCACCGGTTTGCGAAGCAGGGCCGGCCGCACCGACTGCCGGGTAAGCGGCTGTTTTTCCAGCATCAGGGTGGCATCGAATATGTGGCCCCGGGGGTCGTCCACCCGGATTTTAACGGTGATCCTGTCTGCCGGCGGCGGGGTGACAGACCACCCGTAGTGCTGGTGAACCGGATTGAACGGGGACACATGAAACACCTTGGGGTTGTCCGGGGTCAGAGAGATGGTCAGGTCATGGGCGTAATAATGCCGCTCGTTCCAGGGGGTGTTGGACACCTCGGCCAGCAGATGGGTGCAGGCGTGGTCCCGGTCATACCCGAAATAAAGGTTTACCGGACTGAAATACAGCCCTGATGTGCTCACATTCATCAGGCCGCACACCGGGCCGGTGACAGGCCTGCCCGTGAGTTTTGCCATTTTTTTTTTGACGCTGACATGCAAAGGCTCATGGGCCGGCCCCAGGTAGTCGGCCCGCCGGAACCGGCTCAGGGCAAACCGCCGTACCGAAAACCAGGGGGCCAGATCCGGGATCCGGTCCAGTTCGTCCAGGTTCAGAAACCACATGAAAAACCGGTAGCTGAACCGGTGGTGTTTTGGGGTGTGACGGTGGTGGAACACCCTGCCTTTGTAGAGCGCGGATTTCACGGGGTCACCCCCAGGGCCTCACACACCCGCAGGGCGCTTTTTACCCCGTCTTCATGGAATCCGTTGAACCAGTAGGCCCGCAGAAATGCACTCCCCGGGTCCGGAGATGCGGTCCCACTGCTGCTGGGCGTTACCGTGGCCGAGGAAAGGCCGGGTGGGCATAGGTGAAGTGCTGCCAGCACGTTGTGCGCATCAATGTCTGGTTCAGGGGTGACCAGGCAGGTGTCGGGCAGATCCAGCTGCCTGGGAATGTTCATGTTATAGGTCAACGTGGACGGTCCGGTCGGTGTGATCCGCAGACACGTTATAGTTCCAGCTGGCCAGGCTTTGGGGGGTGTGCGGCAGAATGCGGGTGTCCCGTGGTGCAGGACCACCTGGTTGTCGATAAAGGGCAGGTTTCCAAGACCCGGGTTTCCGCATCTGTAGAGGGCATCCCAGAATTGCCAGGGCCTGGTCGGCATGTAGGCCAAAACCACATGGTCGAACATTGCCTCATCTGCATCGGTCATCATCCGGATGCCGGCAGATTCCCGGACGATGTTTCTCACCGGAGAGGACAGATGGATCCGGTCGGCAAACCGGGCCGTGATTTTCGGGATATGGGATGGACCCGCCGTGATGGTGTACCACTGGGGCCGGTCCACCAGGTTGAGCAGGCCGTGGTTGTCAAAGAACCCGGACAAGAAGGGCAAAGAGAGAACCGGATGTCATCCAGACCATGGACCAGATGGCCGCCACCATGAGGAAACAGGTAGTTGTCCTGAAACAGGGACCCGAACCTTCGGGCATCCAGATATTCTCCAAGGGTCTGCCAGGCCGGGTCTGCCGCCGCTTTCTTCACCTGCCGGTTAGACGGACAATATCCATGAGCATACGCCAGAAAGATGGAGACACCAGGTTTTGCGCTGGGCGAACAGGGTATCGAAGGGTATGGCCGTTGTATTCCGGGAGCCGATGGCATCGTTGCGCACGGAAAAACTCATCTCGGTTTTTCTTGAACGGCACCGCCAGTTCATCCAGCAGGTGCATAAAATGGGGATAAGTCCGGTCGTTGAACACGATGAACCCGGTGTCAACAGCGCAGGAACGCCATTCACTGTCACATCCACGGTGTGGGTGTGGCCGCCGATATGTCATCGGCTTCGAACAGGTGGACCCCGGCCGGAGGACAGGTAATGGGCCGCTGTCAATCCGGCAATGCCCGATCCGATGACGGCAATTTTTTCATGATCCCAGCTTTTCACGGTTTTGATCAGGCCCCCATCAGCGGAAGGTGCTCATATCACTTGGCCCAGGTCGAATAGTCCGATGACGAAATCACCCGGCCGTCCGGGGCAAAGGTCAGGTGACTGCACCCGTCCACGGTGACGGGCTGCCCTTTGCCAGCCGGGGGTGGGATATTTCCATGGTCCAGGTGACAAGCACTGGTCCCCGGACTGCATCCGGAGCATCAAAGACAAACCGGATGGAGCGGACGTTTCACTGGGGATGCAAAGTACCGCTTCAACACAGGCAGGCCTTCCAGGGTGTAGGCCGGATCAATGAAACAGATGTCGGGATGGTAGAGGGTGTCCAGCGGGTTCAGGCTGGTTTTGTCCAGCTGGTTGAAGGTGTTCAAATATGTCGAACGGTTCCTTAGTCCCGCCTTTTTTGTGAGCAGATCCAGCCGGAGTGACGTTTCAGGGATGCGGCATCCACCGGCTGGGGATCTGTCTGATATGAGGTGATATAAACCCGGCCGTTGTTTTCAAAAACACCACCCCGTCCAGGTATCCGATGTCCCCGGCTTCCTCGTGGGGCAGTCACGAGGCAAACTCCTTGAGGGAAAGATGTTCCAGTCGTGGGACACGCAGATGGCGATCTCATTGTCTGCCAGGCCGTTGACTTTTTCCGTCATGAACCGGGTGAGGGCGGCCGTGGTGAATTTATGCCGGGCTTTCCATCACGGTGTCATCAGGCGGTTGTCAAGCCAGTTGCGGATGTATGTGCGGGTGCCCTGTTCTTTAAGCAGGTTCAGCGCCTTTTGATGTCCTTGATGTAAAACGGGGCCAGCTGTTCTTCCTGGCTGGTTGTGGGAAAGTGCCATGCCGTGCTGCCGGGTGAATCCCTTGTCGATGAGATAAGCCGTCTCAATGCAACGGCCGAACGGGGAGGAGTACAGCCGGGGCAGGGCGAACAGGAAGTTTTGTCCCATTTCCACGGCATATTCCATGCCGGCAAGGGTCAGGCCCATGAGTTCACTGCTGGGTGTGGTGCCGTAAAACCGCTCGGAATGGCGGATGATGGCGGCAATTTTGTGATATTCTGATTTAACAGCTGCTGAATCACAGTGAGGGTCTGGTCGGATCTGAGGGTATTCTCGGTTCATGACGGCGGGTGATGTCTACGTTTGCATAAATTTAAGATATTTGTCAATTCAAGGTAAGATTCTATCGTCTGATGCCGGTGTGTCAACCGGTTTCAGGTGCAGGATTTTCATCATCGTCATCATTGCTCACCGCAAGTTCAAACACATTCTGGAACCGGTTCACCAGGGATATACCGGGAGATCTTCGCACACCAGGGCCGTGGTGTCGGCTCTGCAGCAAAGGATTACGGAGTGCGGGTGGCGGGCGAGGTAGATGGCTGTCGGGGCCTGTTGTTGAGCATCGGGCACATCGATCACCGTCGGTGGCGGTGACCGCAGTCGCCTGATAGATGTCTTCAACCCGGTTTTCACTGTTGTTGACCAGAAATGCGGCATTGGGGCAGGCCGTGAGGTTTGTCATATTTGCGCGTGCTCATCGGAGTCAGAAAAATGATCCGGTCAGTTTCTGGGTGGCGGCCGCCGCACCAGGCTGTATAGGGTGCCGTCCTTCTGGGTGCACAGCACGGCCAGCTGCTGAGAATCGATCCAGGTTTTGAATGGTGGTGAACAGAGGTCTGGTTGTCATAACTGCCTCCGAAAGGAATATGCGAGGATACCGGCCAATCAAGGTTGCGTGCGGGTTCCTGTATTTTTAAAAAGATGTTACAATCCGGTTGAACTTGATTCTTGTCATGCTATAGGAGCTGTCGCGGGAACCCTGATGTTATTTTAGGATATAAGGAGGAAGCATGTCAGACAGATCAGCCTGATCGGCGTGCCCATGGATTTTAGCGGAAGGGACCTGCGCGGGGGTGGATATGGGGCCAGCGGCTGTGCGGTACACCGGCCTGATTACCCAGTTGCGGGAACTGGGCCATTCTGTGCAGGACCGGGGGATGTGCTATTCCCATCCGGGATGAAGCCCGTACCCGGGCCGTTGGCGGGAAACACCTATGTGGAAGGAATTTCCCGGATCTGCAACGCAGTGTACACCCTGGGGCGCCGGGTGATGGAAGAAGATTTCCCGCTTTTTGTGGGCGGGGATCATTCCATTGCCGTGGGCACGGTGGCCGCGGCCGGAGCCGATGGTAGGCCCATCGGCCTGATCTGGCTGGAGATGCCCATGGGGATTTCAACACCCGGACCTCGCCGTCGGCAATATCCACGGCATGCCCTGGCCATTCTCATGGGAGAAGGCCATCCGGATCTGGTGAACGTGGGGCGGCCAGGGCCGAAGGTGCTGCCGGAAAACGTGGTCATGATCAGGCTGAGGATATTGACAGTCGAGAAAAACGGCTGAAAACCTCCGGAGTCACGGTGTTCACCATGCAGGACATTGACGAACAGGGAATTTCCACAGTGGCCCAGCAAGGCTGTGATGAAATTTGCCCTTGAAACATTCATCTGACCGTGGACATGGATGCCCTGGATCGGTGGAAGCCCCGGGAGTGGGGACTCCCCGTGCCCGGCAGCATCACCTACCGGGAGAGCCCATCTGCTCATGGAGATCTGGCGGATTCCAAGGAATTGGGGTCCATGGACCTGGTGGAGATCAGCCCGATCCTGGATGTGGCCAACAAGACGGCGAAACTGGCCGTGGAGCTGACCTTGTCGCGCTGGGAAAAAGCATTTTGTGAGCCTGTCCGAGTATATTCAATCTTTGAAAGCCTACAAAGGATTTGCCGCGGCGACATTGGTGCCACCGGACCACGGGTCCGGTGCCGGCCTATGCCGGATCTTTGCCCCGGAGTTTCCCAGGACCTGTCCTTACTGCTGTAAGGAACCTGGGTATCTCCCGGCTGTATTCCCATCAACAGACCGCCATGGACCGGATTCTGTCCGGTTCCCACACCGTGATTGCCACGCCCACAGCCTCGGGCAAAAGCACAGTGTACAACCTGCCTGTGGTGGACCGGCTCTTGTCTGATCCGTCTGCCACGGCCTGTATCTGTTTCCGTTAAAAGCCCTGGCCCGGGATCAGCTGGGCACGGTGCAGGATCTGCTGGTGCGGGCCAGAAGCCTTTCTCGGATGTGCCGGTGCTGAAAGCGGCCGTATATGACGGGGATGTCACTTCCCATCACAAGGCCAAAATCCGGCGGGACCCCGCCCAGGTGCTGTTCAATCCGGAGATGCTGCACCCGAAGCCATGCTGCCCCACCATCATCTGTGGGAGGCGTATTTCCGGCGCCTGGCCTTTGTGGTGGTGGATGAGGTGCACACGTACCGGGGGGGTGATGGGGTCCCACATGGCCTGGAGTGTTCCGGCGCACAGTACGCATCTGCCGGTATTATGGGGAGCAACGCCGGTGTTTGTGTTCTGCTCGGCCACCATTGCCAATCCAGGCGATCTGTGCCGCCGGCTCTGGGCCTGGATTGGGGGTGGTGGACCGGGCAGAGGCACCGGCCGGGAAAAGAAGGTGGTGCTCATGCGGGGCATGGACAGGGCAGCGGACCGCCATTGCCCTGATTCATGCGGCCCTGCACCGGAACTTGCGTACAATTGTATATACACAATCCAGAAAAATCACGGAACTGATCGCCATCTGGGCGTCGCTCAAAAAAATGAGGGATCAGCGCCTACCGGGCCGGGTTTCTGCCGGAAGAGCGGCGGGAGGTGAAACCCGGCTGGCCACAGGATCTGTTGTGCGTGGTGTCACCTCGGCCCTGGAACTGGGCATTGATATCGGGAACGCCTGGATCTGTGCATCCTGGTGAAGTATCAGGCACCATCATGTCCACCTGGCGGGCCGGCCGGGTAGGGCGGGACAGCCAATCCGCTTTGGTGCTCATTGCCCATGAGGATGCCCTGGACCAGTATTTCGCAACCGAACCATCCGGACGTATTCTTTGACATGCCCCGGAAACCGCGCTGATCAATCCGGACAACCCCGTGATCTGCAAGGCCACGGAGTGTGCGCGTGGTTGGATCTGGCCTGAAAAAGGGGAACCCATGCTGATGCGGATCCGGGCGCATCCAGATCCAGCCATCTTTCGACCGGCAGAAAACCAATCGAAAAACCGCAGCCGCCGGCCCTGTTCAGAGCGGCGCTAAAACTGGAAGCCTCGGGCAAGCTGCTGCGCAGTGTGAACAACGATATCTGGTATGCGGCCCAAAAAATCCCCACCGGGAGGCGAGCCTGCAGGGCCTGGGCCCGCACCATTCCATTTTTCTGGAAAATACCCGCCAGAGTCTGGGAGAGATCGACCGGCACCGGGCGTTTCGACACCCATGACGGGGCCGTGTACCTGCACCAGGGCCAAATCTATGTGGTGACCCGGTTCGACCATGAAAAAGGCAGCGTGGGGTGATTCCCAAAGAGGTGAACTACTACACAAGGGCACGGTCTTTCCAAATCTGCTAGATCATTGAGATTCTGGACAGCAAAATTGTGAAAGCCACCCGGATGGGGTTCGGCCCGGCTGCGTATCACCGAGCAGGTGACCGGGTATGACCGCAAACCTGGTGGCCACGGGCCCAATCCATCGGCATGGTGCCCCTGGATCTGCCGCCAGTGACCTTTGACACCCCGGGGACTGTAGGTCCAGAATCCCGGATGAGATCCGAGACAAAATGCTTGAATCAGCGGACCGCATGCATTTCATGGGCGGGATCCATGCCATGGAACATGCCGCCATCGGCATCATGCCCGCTTTTTGGTGATGACCGACCGGAATGATCTGCGGGCGGCATCTCCATTCCATTCCATGATCAGGTGCAGACCGCGGCTGTGTTTGTGTACGATGCCGTGCCCGGGGGCTAGGGGCTGTGCCGCCAGGCGATTTGAACACGCAGACCGGTTTCTGCACGCCACCACGGAGACCATCACGTCCTGCCCCTGCACCACCGGCTGTCCGGCCTGTGTGCATTTGCCAAGTGCGGGTCGGCAACCGGCCCATTGACAAGCATGCGGCCCGGCAGATTCTGGAATGTATTATTTCCGGGTCGGCCGGCCCGTCAAATTTCGGTGCCGGATTTGCCGGCGGCTATAGTTGAACGAAATGACCATCCGGTGACTGACTGCCGGGGCAGAAGATTTCCTGGTGCCGGAATCCACACCCGGGTTCAGGAGATTTCGTTGCAAAAACGCAACGCACTGCGCTATGGGGTCCTGGACATCGAGCAAGGCGGTCCGCTGCCGAGGTGGGGAGCTGGAACCGTGCGGAAAACATGGGGGTCAGCTGTGCCGTGCTCTATGATTCGCATTCCGGACGGTTCCATGATTATTCGAGGATCAGGTGCCGGCCCTGTGCGAGCATCTTTCCTTACTGGACCGGAGTGGTGGGGTTCAATCTGATCCGGTTTGACTATATAAAAGGTTCATGGCCGGGCTGAGTGATTTTGATTTTACCCGCCTTCCCACCACCCTGGATATTTTGATGAAGGTCCATGAGGTCTTGGGATACCGCCTGTCTCTGGATCATCTGGCCCAGAACACCACAGGGGCAAAAAAAAAAGCGCAGATCGACTCCTTGGCACTGCAAGTGGTGGCAACAGGGAGATGGATAAAATCATTGAGTACTGCACCCAGGATGTGCGGGTGACCCGGGACCTGTACCGGTTCGGCAGGATAACCGGTTTCTGATATTCACAAACAAGGCAGGACACAGGTAAAGGTCCCGATTATCACAGTAGGGTCCAATAATCGCAGATGGACGGATCACGCTGGACGGCACCCCTTCATAGGGGTCCCATTTGTAGGATTTGAAACTGTCTCTCCGTCCCGCATGTTTTCAGGATTTCAATGCTGGTTTTGTAGCCCTTGTACATGCGGCACATGTCCATGGCTATACCGCGAATCAGGGCCACGGCACAGGCCAGATTGATGTCGTGACCAGGCAAATTCCAGGGCTCGGCCGTATAGACCCTGCAAAGCCCGATGATCTTGTTGTTGCTGATGATGGGACTTCAACGGGGAGGCGATGCCCTCCTTTTCGCGTGTTCCGGGTATTCGATGCGCGGATCTCCATGACATCAAAAAGATGGCAATGGGCACGGCGTCTTTGGCTTCCTGAATCGTCTGCATGAAATGGATCGGGCCTTTGTTCAGATACTCTTCACTCAGGCCGGATGAGGCCACCAGTCCCAGTTCCCGGGTTTCCCGGTTCACCAGAAACACGGAACATCCCTTGGCGCTGAATGCGGTTTTCACGCTTTCCGCCGTGATCAGGGCAACCTCTTCCGGGTCCTTGCACTGGGAAATGGCGGTGGTCAGTTTGACGATGGTGTCGTAATACATGGCGTGTTTTTCCATTTCTGCCTCCTTTGGTTAAGATTTGATAATCTGCTCCAGCAGGAGCAGGGGCACATTCAAAAACAGGCGGATCAGGCAGATGGATTGGCAGCCGGGGTCAGTGATACCGCGTGGTTCACAGATCGTATGGGAAACAAAAGCTAAGGCATGTGGGGGATCATCTCAATGATATGAATATAAATGAATTGCCGGGTTTCGTCAAGGACGGATCGTACATAACGGAGGGCGTCCGCCATGCAGATTACCTCACCCGGGCCGCGATATCGGTCAGGACCGGGGTGGTTTCTTTTGCCATGAAAGCAGTCTCCTTGCTGTTTTTTCATAAAAAGTCATGATTTCAGGGATGCGCAGCAGCCTGGCCGACACCGGCATCAACATTAAGAACGCCAGTCCGGTGACAATGCAGATTATCATTGCCGGGACAAATGCGGTGGGCGGCATCAGGCGGGTCAGCATCTGGTGGATACCCGAAAGAATCCCTCCCAAGACCAGACTGGCCAGGATCAGCTTGACCAGAAACAGATACACCCCGGTGTCGCCGGAATTCCGGGTTTTTCGATTCCAGGACCCATACAGAGCAAATGAGGACACGATGACCGTCAAAGACAGCCCCGATGCCACGCCGGTGACGCCGAACACTTTCATGCACCCGTAAATGACCGGTAAACCGGCCAGCATGCACACGGTGGATACCACCGCGGGATACAAGGTGTTTTCCAGGGCGTAGAACCCTCTTGCCACAAAGGTCTGGGCGGAAAAGGCAAAGGCCCCTGCCATGAAAAACGGCAGGATGTTTGCGGTGAGGTGTGTGGCATGGGCATCAAAGGCCCCCCGCTGAAACAGGATCATCACGATTTCATACCGCAGGACAATAAAGAGCACGGAAAACGGGATCACCAGAAAAATGAATTTCAATGTCTGGTTGATGATGTGGTTGAGGCGGTCCATGTCTCCGGCAGCTGCAATACCGGCCATAAAGGGGTAGGATGCCATGCCGATGGCCTGGCCGAAAAATCCCACCAGAATGAACATGATGCGCAGGGCATAGTTCATGGCGGCAATGTGGCCGGTGGGCAGAAAGGATCCGAACAGTTTCATCAGAATTTCCGTGGAAAAAGTGACGGTGAGCCCCACCATGAACGGCAGGGTGATTTTCACATAATGGATGAAATCCGGATGAAAAAAATTGATGTAAAACCGGAACTGCAATCCCTGTCTGGCGGCACCGGTCATCTGCAAAAGAAAATTACCGGCAAACGCTCCCCCTAAAACCCCCCAGGCAAATCCTTCCATACCGATATGCGGGTACAGAAACACTCCGCCGCAGATGATGCCCAGATTATAGATCAAGGGGGCTAACGCCGGGATGAAAAATTTTTCTTTTGTGAACTGCACCGCCATGAACAGGCCGCCTGCAAAAAAGAAAAACTGGGCCGGCAGGATGATGCGGGTCATGCGCACGGCCAGAGCAAAAGTGGCCGGATCCGTGATGCCCGGTGCCAGCAGATGGACGAAAAACGGGGTCCAGATCATCCCTATGGCTATGCCTGTGACCAGAATCAGGCCGAACCCGTTGAAGATCAGGGAAAAGACCTCAAACCCCTGTTTTTCGTCTCCCTGGGTGATATATCTGGCAAAAACCGGGATAAAGGTGACGGACAGAAACCCGCTGGCCACAATATGATTGAGAATTTCCGGCAGAGCAAAGGCGATCTGGTAGGCATCCACTCCGGCGTTCGCACCGCCGGCCCAGGCAATGGTCATTTCCCTCACCAGACCGATGACCCGGCTGGCAAACACCGACGCCATCATGATAAAAGAGGCGATGCCGATTTTTTTGAATGTGGAGGTTGTCATGGCTGCTTAAAGGGGGTGTATCATAAGATTCCAACAAAGAAAAGATCTGTTTGCCTTATATGATACTTGACGCAACAGGGCAGGCCGAATATACTCGGTTAAAATACATTCAAGCAATGCGCTATAAGATCAAAAAACGATGCAGACAGATGCATGTGCATCAGAATGACAGGAAAAAACAGGTATGTGGACCAGAATTGGAATATGGTGTCTGTTGGGTGCATTTTTTGTATGGCTTTTCAGTGGAATTTCCAGTTTTATGCAGGCGGACAATTTTTGGACCGGCCTGACGCTTTCCCGGCTGCTGGGTGATTATGCAACACTTGTGGTGAGATGGGTCCCTGGGATCTTAATGAAAAATATTCTTGATTTTCTGATTTTTGATCTGCCGTTTTACGGGGTGCTTCTGGGGGTAGGGACGGTGTTTCTTGTCGTGGGTATGTTTGTAAAGATCCGATCATGACCCGATTCAGAGCAATTGAATAAATGAGGGAAAATAAAATGGATGACACAATTTTTCAAAACCTGAATAATTCCTCGTTGAACCGGCGCCAGTTTCTGAGGCTGTCCGCCATCTTGACCGCAGCCGGTCTGCTTCCGGTCTGGGGGTGTGCCATAGACCCGGTGACCGGCAAATCCCAGCTCATGATGCTGACAGCGGACCAGGAGGTTGCCATTGACCGGCAGCAGTCACCGTTTCAGTTTTCATCGGATTACGGCATTATTCAAGACGGCGCGTTGAATCAGTATATCAACCAGGTGGGCAAAAATCTGGTGCCCTATGTCCATCGGCCGGATATGCCATATAATTTTCAATGTGTGAATGCCACGTATATCAATGCGTATGCATTTCCCGGCGGGTCCATTGCCGTGACCCGCGGGATTCTGCTGAGCCTTGAAAACGAAGGGGAGCTGGCATCCCTGCTGGGCCATGAACTGGGCCATGTCAATGCCCGGCACACAGCGGAACAGGTATCCAAAAGTCAGCTGTCTTCCCTGTTCGTGGGAGGACTGGCGATGCTGGCGGATTCCCAGGCCAGGGGACTGGGGAATCTGACCCAGCAGCTGGGCGCCCTGGGCCAGGGGCTGTATCTGGCCAAATACAGCCGGGACAACGAGCGGGAAGCCGATTATCTGGGGCATGAATATATGGTCAGGGCCGGGTATGGATCCCAAGGATTTGTGGGATTGATGGAAATGCTCAACACCTTGAACAAGCAGCAGCCTTCTTCCGCCCAGATGCTGTTTTCCACCCATCCCATGAGTGATGAACGCCTGGCTGCCGCAGTGCAGCGGGATCAGGGGCCTTATGCCGGCACGCAAAACGCACCGGTTTACCGGGAACGGTACATGGACCAGACCGCTGCACTGCGCCAGCAAAAAAAAGCGATTGAGTTGATGCAGGAAGGAGAAAAATATCTGGGAAAGGGAAAATACGATGCCGCCCAAACCGCTTTTTCATCGGCCCTGAAACGGGCGAATGATGATTATGCGGCCCATGTGCTCATGGCCAGATGCCAGTTGATTCAGAAGAAAGATGCCAGGGCGGTATCCTATGCAAAAGCGGCCATAGACCTGTATCCCACAGAACCCCAGGGACATTATGTGGCCGGCCTGGCCCATGTGGGGACAAAGCAGTTCGACCGGGCCCTGGACAATTTCACCCGGTGCGACCAGTTGCTGCCGGGCAATCCCCAGCTGACCTTTTACAAGGGATATTCCCGGGACAAACTCGGACAGCGCCAGGCCGCAGCCAATGATTATTCTACATACCTGAAAATGATCAATTATCAGTCCAATCAATATTCCCAGTATGCGTTCAAGCGGCTGAAAGAATGGGGATATGCCCAGTAGTCAGCCAAAAAACCGGTTTCAGGAACTGATTGACGCGGTCTGGACCATGACTTTGGCAACGAGTGGGGAAACCGGCCCCTGGTCCGCACCGGTCTATTATCTTTACAGAGAAAAACGATTTTATTTTTTTTCCAGTCCCGGTTCCCGGCACATCCAGGATGGTGAAGGTCGTTTGTGCGCGGCATCCATCTTTCGCGTTCATGAACGTGTGGATCATCTGGAGGGAATTCAGATGAGCGGGGCCATTCATTCCCAGAAACCCGGGATCCGGTCGGCAGGTGCTGCCGGGGCATATGCCCGGCGCTTCGGCATCCCCGTGCCCGGCGCGGATTTTCTGACGTTTTTTCAAAACGCATTCCATGCCCGGCTCTATGCTTTTTGTCCGGATCAGATTTATCACATGGATAACCGCAAGGGTTTCGGAAACAGGGAGATTATCCATTTATGAAATTTTGCAGTTTGAAACAATGCGTATCGTTCCTGGAACAGGAAAATGAACTGATCCGCTTTCGCGAACCTGTCGACCCGCATCTGGAAATGGCGGAGATCACCCGGCGGGTGTTTGACGCAGGCGGCCCGGCCCTTTTGTTTGAAAATGTCAAAGGGTCGCCGTTTTCGGCGTTGTCCAACCTGTATGGCACCTGGCAGCGGACCCTGAAAATTTTTGAACCGCAGCTGGAACAGGTCAAGGCCCTGGTGGATATGGCATCTGACCCCATGCAGGCGATCAGATCTCCGGGCCGGGGATTCAAGGCCGGTATGGCCCTGGCCCGGTCCTTGCCTCTGCCGGTTCAGAAAAACCGGACCTTGACCCAGATGACCCGGATGGATCAGCTACCCCAGATCACCTGCTGGCCCGGGGATGGCGGGGCGTTTGTGCTGCTGCCCCAGGTGTTTTCCCTGGATCCGGATTCGGACTCCGTGCTGCAATCCAACCTGGGCATGTACCGGATCCAGTTGTCCGGCAACGATTATCCGCCCAATGAAGAAATCGGGCTGCACTATCAGCTGCACCGGGGCATTGGGGTTCATCACCGGAAAGCGCTGGAAAAAAACAGGCCGTTGAAAGTGAGCATTTTTATCGGCGGCCCCCCGGCCCATGCCCTGGCAGCGGTGATGCCTCTGCCGGAAGGGATGCCTGAGATTGCCTTTGCCGGGGCCCTGGCCGGGCGCAATTTCAGATATTTTCGACGCAACGGGTTTGTGATGTCATCTGATGCGGATTTCTGTATCAACGGATGGGTGATTCCCCATCAGACCCGGCCCGAAGGCCCTTTCGGCGATCATCTGGGGTATTATTCCAATGTTCATGAGTTTCCCTGTATCCGGGTGGCATCGGTGTGGCACCGGCCGGATGCAATTTTTCCGTTTACCGTGGTGGGACGTCCCCCCAGAGAAGACAGTCATTTTGGCCGGCTCATCCATGAAATCACCCGGAATGCCGTGGCCAAAGCCCTTCCCGGTGTAACAGCGGTCAATGCCGTGGATGCGGCCGGTGTGCATCCGCTGCTTTTGGCCAAAGCCAGGGAACGATACCTGCCCTATGACGAGCCCATGCCCAGAGAACTGCTCACCCATGCCCATGCCATTTTAGGCAAAGGCCAGCTGTCTCTGGCCAAATATTTGTTCATCTGCGCCCATGAGGACGATCCCGGTCTGGATGTAAACGATGAAAAACAATTTCTGATGCATGTGCTGGAACGGGTGGATTTTTCCAGGGACCTGCATTTTGTCACTTGCACCACCATGGATACCCTGGATTATTCGGGACAGCAGATCAATCAGGGATCCAAACTGGTGATGGCCGCGGCCGGACCTGTAAAGCGGCGTCTTGGCCCGACCCTGCCGGTTCAGTTTTCATTGCCCGACGGATTTTCCCGCGCTGTGATGGCAGCCCCGGGTATTGCCGTCATCCAGGGACCGGCGTTCACTTCCTATCCCAGGGCCCGACAGCAGATCAGTCCGGTGAAAAAATATCTGGAAACCCTGGGAGACGCATCCGGCCTGGCCCTGGTGGTGGTGGTGGATGATGCCCGGTTTTGCGCAGACACGTTTGATAATTTTTTGTGGGTGACGTTTCTGCGGTCCAACCCGTCCCATGACATTTACGGCATAAAGGAAAGAACTTTGCATAAGCACTGGGGGTGTGAAGCCCCGCTGGTCATTGACGCCCGCATCAAACCTTTTCATGCGGCCCCGCTGGAGCCGGACCCGGAAGTGGCTTTGCGGGTGGACCGGATGGCCTGTAAAGGCGGTCCGCTGTACAAAATATTGTGATAATGCATTTCTGCAGAAAATACGCATCCGGTCACACTCAAATCCGGCCCCGGGGAGGTGGGCGAATATGTTCAAACGCTTGAAATTTCTGATTTATACCCGGGCATTCATCAGGTTTGCCTATTATCTGGTCAAATGGTACAGCCGCACGTTTCGGCTCACAGTGGAAAACGAGGCTGTCTGGAAAACCCTGCTGCATCAAGGAACCCCTGTGCTGCTGTGTGCCTGGCATCAGCAGTTTTTTGCCGCCATCGCCTATTTTGAAACCTATGCCGGGTATCATCCGGGTCTGATGATTTCCCAAAGCCGGGACGGGGATCTGATTTCCGGGGTGGCCAACCGGGTGGGATGGCACACGCCCAGAGGCTCATCGTCCCGGGGGGGGAAATCCGCCATGGAGGCCATGATCGCCCATATAAACACCCATCAATTCGGCGCCCATATCCTGGACGGTCCCAGAGGGCCTGCCGGAAAAATCAAGCCCGGCATCATTCGCATGGCCCATGCCACCGGGGCCCGGCTGGTACCTTTTTATGTGACCGCAGACCGTGCCTGGTTTTTCAATTCCTGGGACCGGTTCATGGTGCCCAAACCTTTTTCCCGGGTGCGCATTGTTTTTGAACCCGAAATCGTGCTCGAACCCACCCTGGTAGCGGATGGGTTCGAGCAGCAGCGTCATGATCTGGAAGCCCGGTTTTTGCCCCGGTTATATCAATTTCAAACATAGGAATAATGATATGGAAAAAGATCCTTTGCCGTCCGTGTTTTTTCATTTCAGATTCAAGTTTCTGGCCGTGACCTCCATTGCGTTTCTTTTGTTTGTCATTCTGTCCAGTGCCTCGGATTTCAGCCGGTTTGCAGACAGCGTTCAGTTCAAGCTTCTGGGTCCGTTTTTCATTATTTCCGGGCTGATGTTTCTGGTGTTCAGAAAATTTCCCATCAAATGTCCGCATTGTGCCCGGGTGCTTCCTGTAAAAAAAGACTGGACATGCCCCAACTGCAAGAAAAAACAGGGCAAGGACCGGTACCTGTCGGAAAAATGTGTTCACTGCCGGGAAATTCCGGCAACCGGTTCCTGTGACCTGTGTCAAAAAACATTCCGGCTATAGTATCAGATTATAGCATTTTGGTTGTACTTTTCCGTTTATGGATGGACCCGCTGGTTTTGAGATGAGATCAGACGACCCCGGTGAACTCCATATTCAATTTTTGCTGGAAATTTTCAATAATTTTAAAAATTTCCTTGAGCATGTGACGGTCCAGGGAAGACAGATTGTCCGGATTGATGAAATTGTCCGGGGGTGTTCCCTCGTCCATGATGTTGGTGATCTGGCGGCGGAACCGCAGTTTCATTAAAAAATGATAGCACTGGACCAGGTTGTGGTATTCTTTGGCAGTGACGGCATGTCTGGTATACAACCGGAACAGCCGTTTCAGGGTATTGGTCTGATGAATGTTGTTTTTCAGGGCGTACACCCGGGTGACGTCTGTGAGGGGCAGCATGGCATATTTGATGTCAAAAGCATTCTTGTGCCGGCCTTCCGATGCAACCTTTAATTTACCGAACAGCCCGATGGGCGGCTTGAAATACAGGGCGTTTTCGGTCATGTTTCGCAGAAAGCCGGACCACCCCTGGATGGATTCAAACAGACAATCTTTGAGTTGGGAAGACAGTGACAGGTCCCCGTATGTGCCTTTGAAATCAAAAAAAATGCTGGAGTACAACAGATCTTCCGGCTTGGCCTTGCGGATCCAGGTGTGAAAATACTGTTTCCACACAGACAACGGCTGGCACCACTTCGGATTTTTGGCCATATTGTTTCCCTCACAGAACCGGTATCCCGCCATATCCAGCCGGGTGCACACCCGGTCGGCCAGACGGCTGAAATAGGCGGCCGCCGCCTCTGCCTCCGTGTCTGAAGCCGGATCTGCATACACAATGGCGTTGTCCTGATCCGATACCAGGGTCTGTTCCTCCCGGCCTTCGGATCCCATGGTCAGAAATACGAACCGGCAGGGGGCAGGCCCGATCTCTTCCAGGGAAAAGGCCATGATTTTTTTTAAGATGGCATCGGAAAATGTGGTGATCAGCCGGGTGATCATTTCCGGTTTCACCCCGGCGTCAATGGGATCCAGAAGCATGCGGCACAGCCGGTCGTGAAAGTTCTTCAAATCACTCATGGTTTTGGCTGTGGTAATGGTTTTGAGCAGCAGGTACGTGTCTTTTGTCTGGGCTGAAATCAGGTCTTTTTCTGTTAAAATGCCGGAAATGGCCCCGGATTCTCCGCACACGGCCAGATGCCGTTTATCTTTGCCGATCATGGTCAGAAACGCTTCAAATACCAGGCTGTCGGATGAAATAGTGATCACGGGCGATGACATGATTTCGGACACAGGGATGTCGGGTTTCAGATTTTTTGCCAGCACCTTTGTCCGAAAATCCGCATCCGTGACAATGCCGGCAATCTGCCGGGAGTCATCCTTGATCAGGATGGCAGAGGCATTGGACCGGCTCATTTTCTGAGCTGCCAGATTTGCCGGCGTGTCCAAAGGGCAGGTGGCGATGTTGGCCCGGAAGATGGCGGACACAGGCTGGTTGAAAAATGCCGACAGGGAGGGGTCTTCTTTCATTTCAGCCCCCAGGGTTCAAAACAGGTGATGTCGATCAAGGGGAAATGCAGATCATCCAGATGAAACCATTTGGCGGTGAACATACCGGGGAACACCTTTTTCCGGCTGTGAAAGTAAGTCACTTCCTTGTTATAACGCCCTGCCGCGTAGATGGTATTCAGATACAGGTCCGTTAATTCCTGAACCCGGGGATGGGATGTGCCGATATCCCGGGCCAGGATATCCAGATCTTCAGCCAGGCGGGACTGGGTCTGTTCAAACAGGGAAACCAGATTCGGATCCAGGGGGGTGTCGGGGGGCTGGAACCGGATCAGCAAAGTCTGGATCTGTTCCATGGCGTCATGGATCCGGGAAACGATGGGTGCGGCATCTGTCCCGGACGCCAGGGACAACAGGTCCGGGATTTGATCCAGCTGGTTTCCACAGGCTGTGATCATCAGGTCTTTGCCCGCATGGACCCGGTTTTTGGACCGCAGCATGCTGGTGTAACTGCCGAAAATCACGCAGATCATCACAATGGCCAGGACAACGGCACACAGACCGGCAAAGATAAGCCATGGTTTTTTCATAAAATAGATCTCCTGGTTGAAGATTGACTGGATTGGCTGCATGTATTGAGCCCTATCACGGGTTTGCGTACGAATCAATATTTTAATCGGGCATAATAGGAATTTTTGGAGGCATGAATGGCATCTCCCAGGGTCAGAATGCCGTTGCTGTTCAGTATGGGGATCAGTTTTAAAAAAATTTGGGCCGTGGTCAGGGCATCCCCTAAAGCAGTATGCCGGCCAATCATGGAAATTCCCAGTCGACGGGCAATATTTTCCATATCATGCTGTTCATGGACCGGATGCAGCACCGCCGACAACAGCAGGGTGTCCAGTACCGGATTGGTGAACCGGATATGGGTGGTCTTTTCTTTGAGTTTGAGCAGCTTCATGTCAAAGGCGAAATTGTGGCCCACCAGCACGGTGTCGGCCACAAACTGCCGGAATCGGGGCAAAACTGTTTCAATGGGATCTTTTTCCGCCACCATTTCATGGTGGATGCCGTGAATCCGGTAGGAGGCCACCGGGATATCCCGCCCGGGGTTCACCAGCTCTTCAAAAATTTCGTCAGACAGGAGCCGGCCGTTCACAATTCTCACTGCTCCCATGGAAACAATCTCATCGCCTCCTTCCGGGTTCAATCCCGTGGTTTCCGTATCCAACACCGTATAGGACAGCTCAGTGAGTCGGGTGTCCATCAGGTTTTTGTTGTCGTCTCTGATCTTGAACAGGTCGAAATCGTAAAATTCCGGCCGGGAACCGGCCAAAACCGGTGTCCGGTGGAACTTGGCAGGGGGTTCTGTGGATTTTTTCACGGATAAAATAATGTGGGAAAAGTGTGTTTCGCCTGATTCCGGAACATGGAGCCGGGCATTGTTGAGCGTTAGAATGGATTTAAACCCGGGCAGGGCGTTGATGGTTGTCTTTATGATGGTGTCCAGACCCGGTTTGTCCACAGGAACCCCATCCCAGGTGATGTCAAACTGTATCCGGTCGGAAGCATCGGTGACGGTCAGTTCGAATTCAACGGCATAAGTCCAGTCTGACAGGGTTCTGAACAGAAATACAATCGCTTTGGTGAAAGAATAGGTGTCTGCCATGATCCGTTCGTCTCTGGGAAGGTTGTGCACATTGATCCGGATATTGTGGTTTCGTCCTGTGAGCTTCTGGATTTTAAACAGAAACGGCGCCAGGTTGAGACGGGACAGGGGCAGGCGGGAAAGATACGTATTCTGGATCATATCGGACAGGGGTGGAAATTTTTGTTTTGCAATACTTTGTTTTTCCAGGCATGCTTGGAAATCAGACAGATCCCGCTGCATGGATCTGAATTTTTCAACATCCCGGGTGATATCGAGGATCGCCAGAATAAATCCGGTGATCTGATTGGTCTTGTCCAGGACCGGAATCGCTTCCACGCTGATCAGGCTGTGATCCCCGATGGGAGTGATGAAAAAGGAGCCGGCACTGTTTTCATTTGAGGCCAGCTGTTCATTGATTTCTTCCATGGCATGGGAAATCAGGTCCTTGTCCACCAGATGAAAGATGGATCGGCCCAGGCCCATGAAGTGTTCCGTTTTTTCCCGGACCATGGTGCGGGTGAAGATATCTTTGGCCAGGGAATTGTACAACAGGATCCGGCCGTTCTGGTTGCAGATGATCACCCCCTGGGGCAGTTCTCCCATGATGGCGGCCAGCAGGTTTCTTTCCTGGTCGGTCTCTTTTCTGGCTTCCACCATCTGGGTTTTAATGTCCTGATTCAATTTTTCAAAGGTGTCGGCAAAGGTATTGATGGTCCGGGCCAGGGCCTGAATATCCTGGTTGCCTTTGACCGGAATGCGCAAAGACGGATTGGATGCATAAATCAGGGCCAGATTTCCGGAAATTTTTCTGACCGGTTTGATGTAATTGGCATATACCAGGTCGGATAATGCCCAGAACACCAGGGACAAAAGCAGACCCCCGGTCAGCAGGGCAGGCAGGTTTTTTTGGATGATGTTCAGGGCTGTTTCCGTCTGTTCCGGGGTCAGATGCAACCAGATATACAGGGCCATGCCCGCAAAAATCATCAGGATGATACCGGCAGCGGTCACAGCGAAGATCCAGAATCGGTGGCTCAGGGTCATGGCGTGGAAACAGTAAGAATTCCGGACACGCACCGGTGTCCGGAATTCTTTATTAAAGAGTTATCAATCAAATGGGGGGATTATCCCCACCATCCCCAGCTGAATGTACATACAAAGAATATGCAGAAAATGATGGTTGCGATGAGATATTTGTCTTCAAGCGCCATGGTAGTTCTCCTTTATTTTTCAGGTTGTCAGATTCGTCGCCCGGATTATCACATATCATCGGCTTCCTTGGTCACATCCATGGTTTCCTCATCAGCCCGCCGGATCTGCTCGGCCGAGGTGGTGGACATTTCCGCTTTAAAACAAAGCCCCCACATCATGATGATACCCAGGATCCACCAAAGAATCTGCCAGGACCAGATGGGCGGGAACCCGGCAAAGGATATAGCGCTGTTACCGATGAGCACCCCGGGGCCGATGGCCATGAAAAACCAGATGGGCACGATGATTTTCATGTACCCGCGCCAGCGTTTGCCTTTTTCAGAGGGACCGTCAATGGAGTTGAGCCATTCTCTGACCTCTTTCTGCCGGGCAATGGTTTCTTCACTGTCTTTGATGCCCAGCCCCGGCACAGATATGCCACGGCCAGACCTACGAAAATGCCCCATCCGGCCGTATGGATGGACAACGGATACTGCCACACGTAATAGGTGAGAAAACAGGCGATAACGGCGCAGATCAAGCCTAAGACCACACCGATGCTGGGGAATCTGAATCCCCAGTGAACCCTAACAGGCACAGGTACATGATGGTGCCGGAATGCCGTGGCAAATCCGCCGATCATAACGATGGCATCCGTGGAGGCCAAAGAGACCACCACCGCAGCTACCGTCAGGATGGTGGCAAAGATCCGGTTGGTCCAGATCTGCTCGGAGTGGATCCGCCCTGTTTTTAACATACCGCCACCACACGTCCCGCTGGATAATGGTACCGCCCGTGCCGATGTAGGGTGCTGATGTGGAGTGGATGGCGGCAATGGCTCCCCATGAACACCAGGCCCAGGACCGGGCCGGGCAGAAATTTGGTCATGAGCATGGGCACCACGTCCCCGTCCACTTGAGGCGCAAGACGGCCGGCCTCCATGAGAATCCGGGCACCCATACCCTGGAATGCCGTGAAAAAGAACAACGCCAGGCCCACCACAAAGGTGGACATGAACACCTGCTGCCAGGCCAAAGGCTTGGGAGAGAGAATACCAAAGTTCCACAGGGTGAATGCCGGCGAGGACTGGATCCCCATCAATGCGAACATGTACGTGAGGATCATTATCGCAGTCCACCTGCCGCTGCCCAGGCCGAAGTGAATCAGGCCCGGTACTTTCATGTATTTGTCTTCAATTCCGCCCATGGAGGCCACAAACCGGACCACCCGCCGAAAAAGAGGGCTTCGATGGTGTAAAATCCCAACAGGATGATGCCGCCTACCAGAAGAATGAACTGCAACACCCCACCCATGTGGAGGCTTTCAATCCGCCGGTGACCACATAGAACCACACGATGGCAGCCATGAAAATCAGGCCGATGGTTTCTTGCAGGCACACCCGCAGTCCAGTAGAACAGCTTGGCTGCGGCAATGAGCTGGAGCCCGGAATAGAAAATGGAGTACAGATTGCGGCCAGCACGGTCAGCCACCGCACGGCTTCGTTGTTATAGTAATAGGAGAACATGTCGCCCGGTGTGATAAACCCGTAGCGCTTGCCCATGAGCCAGTTTCGTTTGGCAAAAACGCCCCGGTGATGGGGATGGTGAGCACTATAAAAGAGGCATAGGCATATACCAGCCCGGCTTTCCAGATCAGACCGGGATGGCCGATAAAGGTCCATCACTGAAAGGATGTACGCCGTGGCCGCCATCAAAAAATGCGATGAACGGGATGAGCGCCGGCAATGGCATAACCCGAAGTTTTCACTGAAAAATCCTTTCAGGCCCCACCAGAAGCAGTAGATGATGTACAGTACCAGAAAAAACCAAACCCATATTTTTGGATCCATAATTTGTTCCCTCCTGTTGTCTCATTATTGAGAATTGATCGGATCATGCATGATTATCATGAAAATCATAAAGGCATCATCAGGGCATACATATCACCTCCCTTCCCATCCGAATTATTGTGAACACATATAAACGGCCTGTGTCATGCCTGTCTGCCATATCCGATCTTTCCCAGTGAGGTTTCAATCTCTTCCAGGATGGTGTCGTCATCGATGGTGGCCGGCACCTTGTAGTCTTTTTTATCAGCAATGGCCCGCATGGTTCCTCTAAGGATTTTTCCGGACCGGGTCTTGGGCAGGCGCTGAACAACCACGGCCTTCTTGAAGGCCGCTACCGGGCCGATGGTGTCCCTGACCTTCTGGACCACTTCTTTGATGATCTCTTCCTGGTCCCGGTCCACGCCGGCGTTAAGCACCACCATTCCCAAAGGCACCTGGCCCTTGAGGGCGTCTTCCACTCCCATGACCGCGCATTCCGCCACATCCGGGTGCCCGGCGATCACCTCTTCCATGGCACCGGTGGACAACCTGTGGCCGGCCACATTGATGATGTCATCGGTCCTGGCCATGACAAACACATACCCGTCCGCATCAATATATCCGGCATCCGCGGTTTCATAATACCCGGGAAATGTGGCCAGGTACGCTGAAATGTACCGGTCGTCATTCTGCCACAGCGTGGGCAGGGTGCCCGGGGGTAGGGGCAGTCTGGCAACAATGGCGCCGATTCCCCCCGGCCCCACAGGCTGTCCCGTCTCATCCAGCACGGCCAGGTCCCAGCCCGGGGCCGCCTTGGTGGGGGACCCGGGTTTGACCGGAAACTTATGCAGTCCCACACAGTTGGCGGCAATGGCCCACCCGGTTTCAGTCTGCCACCAGTGATCGATCACCGGTATCTTCAGACTGTCTTCCGCCCAGGAAAGGGTGTCCGGATCGGTTCTTTCCCCGGCCAGAAACAGGTATTTGAAATGGGACAGATCAAAGCCGGCCATCAATTTGGCTGCCGGATCCTGCTGCTTGATGGCCCTGAATGCCGTGGGCGCGGTGAACATGGTTTTCACTTTATGCTGGGAGATGACCCGCCAGAATGCCGAGGCATCCGGTGTTCCCACGGGCTTGCCTTCATAGAGAATCGTGGTGCATCCCTTGAACAAGGGCGCATATACAATATAGGAATGTCCCACCACCCAGCCGATGTCCGAGGCGGCCCAGTAAACATCCCCCTGGTTGACGCCGTAAATGGCATTCATGGTCCATTTCAGGGCCACCATGTGCCCGCCGTTGTCCCGGACAATGCCTTTGGGCTGGCCTGTGGTGCCAGAAGTGTAGAGGATATACAACGGGTCTGTGGCCGCCACAGGCACGCAGTCGGCCGGGGCTGCCTGGCCCATGGCCTCATCCCAGTCAAAATCCCTTCCTTTTTGCATGTCAGCATCTGCCTGGGGACGCTGAAAAATGATGCAGGCTTCCGGTTTGGTGTCGGACAGGTCAATGGCTTTGTCCAGCAGCGGCTTGTAGGGGATTACCCGCTTGACTTCAATGCCGCAGGACGCGGACACAATGACTTTGGGTTTGGCATCGTCTATTCTTGTGGCCAGCTCATTGGCGGCAAAACCGCCGAACACCACGGAATGGATGGCCCCGATTCTGGCACAGGCCAGCATGGCAAACACGGCCTGGGGAATCATGGGCATGTAGATGATGACCCGGTCTCCTTTGGTCACGCCCCGGTCTTTCAGTACCCCGGCAAAGCGCGATACCTGATCTTTCAGATCATTGTAGGTATAGGTGGTGATGGTGTCGGTCACGGGACTGTCATAAATGACGGCCGCCTGGTCTCTCTGGCCTTCATCCACATGCAGGTCCACCGCATTGCAGCAGGTGTTGGTTTCACCCGCAAAACCACCGGAAAGGGGGTGTTGGCATCATCCAGCACCTTGTCCCATTTTTTATACCAGCAGCATTCTTTTCGGCAATGGGCCCCCCAGAATCCTTCCGGGTCTTTGATGGATTGTTCATAAGCTTGATCATACAGATTGGACATGGAATTTCCTCCTCACATTAACCGCGCCGCATTATTTTTGAACCATGTTTTTGATCTCTTCCACAATTTCCGGGTTGGCCAGAGTCACACATCCCCGGACATCGCCTCTATTCGAGATGGCGCCCAGACCCGGCGCATGATTTTTCCGGACCGGGTTTTGGGCATGTCCGGCACCAGCCAGACCCGTCTGGGTTTGGCAATTTTGCCGATCTGGTCACATATGGCATCAGAGATTTTTTGCCAGCTCGTCTGACGGCTGACCCCGGTTTTCAAGGCAATGTACAGGTCCGGTTCTGCCCTTGATCTCATGGGATACCGGCACAACCGCGGCTTCGGCCACCTCATCCACCACCATGGCCGCGGATTCGATCTCCTTGGTTCCCAGGCGGTGGCCGGACACATTGATGACATCATCGATCCGTCCCAGGATGCGGAAATACCCGTCTTCAGCCATCATGGCGGCATCTCCGGCCAGATAGGGCCAGTCTTTCCAGTCCTTGCTCTCCGGATTTCTGCACACCGGGGCAAATAGGTGTCTCACAAAAACCGCTGGCGGTCTCCCCAGATGGGTCTGGAACTGTCCCGGCCAGGGGTTGCGGATGCAGATATTGCTGCAATGCCGGTTTCTGTGATCTCCTTGCCCTCATCATCTAAAATAAAGGGATGAATACCCGGGACACGGGCCGGCGCTGCCTGGCTTCATGGGCTTGATGCCCGGCACGGTGGAGCATAAAATCCACCGGTTTCCCGTCTGCCACCAGGTGTCCACGATACGGCTTCTCCTTTGCCCACAGCACTTTCATACCATTTCCACATTCCGGTTCGATGCCCCCGCCCACCGTGGTCATATGTTTGAAATGATAGGTGTATTTGGCCGGCTCGTCCGGTCCCAGTTTTCGCAAAGCCCGGATGGCGGTTGGGGCGGTGTGGAAGATGTTGACATCCAGATCCTGGGCGATGCGCCAGGAACGGCCGGCATCCGGATAGGTGGGCACCCCTTCGTAGATGACAGAAGAGGCACACAGGGCAAGGGGTCCGTATACGATAAAGGAATGGCCTGTGATCCATCCGATGTCTGCCATGCACCAGTACACATCTTCCGGGTGGATGTCCTGGATATATTTGGACATGGCCGTGACATAGGCCAGGTATCCGCCGGTACTGTGCTGGCATCCTTTGGGCTTGCCTGTGGTGCCGCTGGTGTACATGAGAAACAACGGGTCTTCAGACCGCATTTTTTCCGGTTCGATGCGGCCGCCAAAGTGGTTTTTCAGCTCGTCGTTCACAAACACGTCCCGGCCGTCCTGCATGGGGGTGGAAGAGGAATATTTGCCCGGATACCGCTGCCACACCAGCACCTTGTCCACCGTCTGGCCCTGTTTTTCGGAAATTTTCACGGCCTCGTCCGCATGCTGCTTGTGGTTGAGCAGTTTCCCGGCCCGGTAATAGGCATCCATAGTGATCAGGACCCGGGAATTGGAATCCACGATCCGGTCGGCGCAGGCAGATGCCGAGAACCCGCCGAAGACAACGGAATGGATCACCCCGAGCCGGGCACAGGCCAGCATGGTGATGGGCAGCTCCGCGGACATGGGCATGTGAATGGTGACCCGGTCTCCGCGCTTGAGCCCGGCAAAATTGCGCAGCAGGGACGCGAATTCATTGACCCTGACATACAGTTCCTGGTAGGTGATATGGTCAATGCGTTCTTCTTCGAGTTCCGGGACAAAATGGATAGCGGTTTTGTTTTTGTTGTCTTTCAGATGGCGGTCGATGCAGTTGTAGCTGGCATTGATCAGACCGCCTTTGAACCATTTGAAACAGGGTGCGTCACTGGTGTCCAGGACCTCGTCCCAATATTTATACCAGGTGAGCATTTCAGCAAAATCAGTGTAATAGTCCGGAAAATTGTCCAGGCTGAACCGGTCAAAGATGGCCGGATCGGTCAGATTGGCCTGGCCGATGAATTTGGGGGAAGGATAATAGTACTCTTCTTCCTTCCAGTGGACAGCGATCTGGGCTTCCGTGGTTTCGACAACTTCTTTTCTGCTCATGCGGCATCTCCTTTATAATGGTTTTAATTATCTGAAATAATAGGAAAATTTTAAAATTTTACCGAAACGCTATCACCTCCTTTGCGCCTGGAAAATTTTTCACAGGGGGTTAATGGTTGAAAAAATTATTTGATCAATGGTTGTTAACGATATTGGTTCTGCATATCCTGCAACTGCTGATGTCAGCAATCACTTATTTTTACAACCAGCACAGAAAGCGGCAACGTCCACGAAGAGATTAGAAACCAGAGTTATTTACTGAATTCAATTTATGTATTTGTCATCTCATATTAAGATTGTTGGATGAAGTCAACAATAAAAGTTGTAATTTCAAAAAAAATATCTTCTCTGAAAAAAAGGATCCGGAAAAAATCATTGCCAGGTAAACCGCTGACAGGTATAGTCGGAACCATCTGGAAGAGAGAACGTCAACATCAAATCATTTAAGGATGCACCTATGAAAAATCCCATAGATAATTACTGGCACCTCAAGCTGGAAGCCGTTAAGGAAGCCCTTGAAAAGAACAAATTCGAGGTATTCATTTCAGACACGGCTGCCGGGGCCAAAGACCTGGCCCTGGAACAGATCATTCCGGCCCTGGATGTGAAAAGCGTTTCCTGGGGCGGATCCATGTCCTTTGTGTCCACGGGCCTGTTTCATGCGCTCATGGAAAAAAAAGATCTGGAGATCATCAACACATTTGATAAAACCCTTTCTTTTGACGACATGATGGAAACACGGCGCCAGTCGCTGCTGGCGGACCTGTTCATCACCGGCACCAATGCATTGACAGAAGCGGGTCAGCTGGTGAACCTGGATATGATCGGCAACCGGGTCGGGGCCATGATGTGGGGACCCAAACATGTGCTGCTGATTATCGGACGAAACAAACTGTGTGCGGATCTGGAAGATGCCATGTTCCGGATCAAAAACTATGCGGCCCCGGTGAACGTCATGAACCTGGATAAAAAAACGCCCTGTGCCGCCACCGGCATCTGCCAGGACTGTGCCAGCCCGGACCGGATCTGTAACTACTGGACCATTATAGAAAAATCCTTTGTAAAACACCGGATTAAAATTATTCTGGTCAATGAAGATCTGGGGTTTTAAATCATGCAGACCATTGCCGTGTTCCAACAAAACAATTCAGGAGAAACCAAGATAAAAGGGATTGCCAAATTCGGTGACCGCCAGTTTGACATTCAAATTTTTAATATTGAACCGGATCTGCCGCCGGTGCTGGATGATACATCCCCTTATCTGCCCAAAACGATTGAAGCGGATCTGGTTCTGGATTATCTCAAACATTGCGATCTGTCTGAGGATCTGAGCCGATTGTGTGATCAACTCGGCATTCCCATTGTCTCATCAGGCAAAAAACTGCAATGCGGCCATGCGTTTTGTCCTCCCATCTGCTGCACGTTGCAGGAAAGCAGCACCTTGGGGCTTTACGGCAAAATGTTCGGTACCCCCCGGATCACAGTGGATCTTGATGAAGACCGGGTGGCACAAATCCGGGTGCATCGCGGCGCTCCCTGCGGTGCCACCTGGCTGGCAGCGGAAAAAGTCAAGGGACTGCCTCTGGATCAAGCCATGACCCGGTTCGGGCTGGAAGTCCAGTTTTTCTGCTCCGCCAATCCGGCCGGGTGGGATCCGTTATGGGGCAAAAGCCCGGTTCATCTGGCCGCAGACATTCATACCGCCGCGTTGAAGACCAGTCTGAAGAAAAAAAAGGAAACCGCGTCTAGTACCTGATATCAAAACCGTTTGTGTCCGGTTGAAGCGCAAGGGTTTCAACGGTTACCTGGTCCACCCGGGCCGCGGGTGGACCCTGGTGACACCATGCCACCATCTGATCCACGGCCTGGGGTGGCCCCTGGAAAACTGCTTCCACCGATCCATCGGCCCGGTTTTTCACATATCCGTCAACCCCTGCCTGAAGGGCTGCTTTCCGGGTTTCCAGTCGAAAATACACGCCCTGGACCTTTCCTGAAATGATCAGTTTTGTTGCACTTGTCCGGGTCATTTGTCCTCCTTTCCCGGGTGACGGGTTTTTCAACGGGTTCAATACCGCCGGTGTTACCATTTCCCGGCCGAATTTTTCAAAAATGCGGTCCATGGCCTGATCCACGGATTCCCATTGTTTTGTGGTATTATCTTCAGGCAAAGACAGCAGTGCCATCTGAACCGGCGCATGTTTGGGTTGCAGATGAGAGACCCCCACCCCCAGCAACCGGATTTTCTGGGTGAGTTTCACTTGTTCAAACAAAAGCCGGGCCTGGTGGAAAATCGCTTCTGTTGAACAGGTCCGGGCCGGGGTTTTCCGGGTCCGGGTGATCTGGGTGAAGTCGGAAAACTTTATTTTAATGGACACACTTTCACACACCCGGTTTTTTTTTCTCAGCTCCCTTCCCACCCGGCCGGCCAGGGAGAGCAGGATTTTTCTGGCGGTCTGTTCATCTGAAATATCGGTTTCCAGGGTGGTTTCACAGGAAATGGATTTGCGGGTGGCCGGGGTTTGTATCCGGTCATCATCCAGGCCCCGGCATAGCTGGTACAGCCGCTGGCCGAATTTGCCGAATTTTTTGTTAAGCAGTGTCACGTCAAACCGCTGAATATCCCCCAATGTCTGAATATTCAGCTCTTTCATCCGGTGCATGGCCTGCTTTCCCACTCCCGGAACCTGATGAACGGGCAATGACTGAATGACCGTCGGCATCTGTTCCCGGGTGATATGGGTCAACCCGTCGGGTTTGTTCATGTCCGAGGCGATTTTGGCCAGAAATTTCACCGGTGCGATGCCGATGGAACAGGTTAACGCCAGATGGGTGTAAAGGGCCTGTTTGATTTGCCTTGCAATGACCGGCGGGGGACCGAACAAGGTGCTGCACCCGGTCACATCGGCATAGGCTTCATCAATGGACACAGGCTCCACCAATGGGGTGAATTTTGAAATGATCGCCATGATCTGTTGGGATGCGGCGGCATATTTTTCCCTGTGTCCCGGAACCACAATCAGATGCGGACAAAGCTGTTTGGCCTGGAAAAGGGGCATGGCGGAATGAATTCCGAATTGTCTGGCTTCATAGCTGGCCGTGGATACCACGGCCCGGGGCGAATTGCCGCACACCACCACGGGCCGGTGCTTCAGTTCCGGATTATCCCGCTGTTCCACAGCCGCAAAAAAAGCGTCCATGTCAATGTGCAGGATCATGAATTCAGACACCTGGTTATAAGTGGTTGTTCCATTGTGCCATACCTGTCTTTCAAATGGATGTGTGCCTAAAAATAGGCTTTTTTCTGCCCGCATGTCAAGACACCCGGACCTGAGATAAAAACAGGTGTTGTCACATGGCGCAGACATCTGGTATGGTTTGCGATTAAACGCCATGGGGGGAAATGGATGAGGATTTATCAAGTCAGACGGAGAAACCATGCGGTTTCATAAATGGGTGTTTGTGTTACTGGTGTGTTGTGCGGCCCTGGCTGGATGTTCAGACAGCCGGGAAGACCCTGAGACCAAAGAGCCGTCATTTTCCAAACTTTTGGACCGGGAAAATGAACCGCTTTTGCGTGAATATGCCCCCATGCCTGAAAATATTCACTGGCTGACCAATGATATTGATCCCGTGTTTGCATCACCTGATGCTGAAAAAGGCGGGCTTTTCAGGGCCGCTCTGCTCAGTTTTCCCATGACCTTCCGGGTGGTGGGGCCTGATTCCAACGGCAGTTTCAGATCCGCGATCCTGGACAATCAGTTGTCATTGATCAATATCCATCCCAACACCGGCAACATCATTCCGGAACTGGCCACCCACTGGGCCTTTGATCCGGATAAGAAAACCATGTATTTCAAGCTGGACAAAGATGCCCGATGGTCTGACAGCCAGCCGGTCACGGGATAAGTTTTGTCTACCCTCACGTTCATGCGCTCGGAACACATTATCGCGCCCTGGTACAATGACTATTACACCCGGGAGATCGAACAGGTCATGGTGTACGATGATCCCGCACCATTGGTGTGAAAAGCGCAACCGTGCCGGATCTTCACCTGAAACTGGGCATCAGCCCCACGCCCTTTTTCCATCCTTTGGACAAAGAGTTCACTTACCGGTACAACTGGGCCGTGGTACCAATACCGGTCCTTATCAGATTTCTGAATTCAAAAGGCCGGTATATCCATTTGCCAGAAAAATTGACTGGTGGGCAAAGGACCGGCGCTATTTTAAACACCGGTTCAATGTGGACACGGTCAGTATTCGGTGATCAGAGATTTCAATCTTCAATGGGAGCATTTCAGAAAGGCCGGCTGGAAACCTTTGGTCTGGTGCAGCCCAAATACTGGTATGATAAATCAAAGACCCGGGTGATTGAAGCAGGTATGTGCATCGGATCTGGTTTTCAATGACCTGCCCCGGCCCAGTCTTGTGGCTTAATCAGGACAAGGACATTTTTCTGAATCATACCGCCGTCAGGCGCGTTTACTTATGCCATGAACATCGATAGGTGATTGAAAAAGTGCTGCGGGGGATTATTTCCGACTGGCCCAGCCGTTTTCGGTTATGGAGATTACACGGACCTCACGATTTCTGCCCGGAAATATGATGTCGGTGGAATCTCTGATGACCGGGCGAGGGATAGCACCGGGCCGATGACGGTATCTGGTCAGAGACGGTCAGCGGTTTCCATCACTGTTACCTATGGATATGACGATCATATGCCCCAGCTGGTGGTGCTGAAAGAAGAAGCCCGCAAAGCCGGCATTGAACTGCAACTGGAAAAACTGGATTCATCCGCCATGTTCAAAAAGTTTCTGAAAAACAGCATGATGTGGCCTGGATGGGGTGGAGCACCGGCATGCGCCGTCCTACCACTGGCAGGGATGGCATTCGGACAACGCCCAGCCCCAGACCAATAATATCACCAACACGGATGATCCACATGCTGACTGGATGCCCTGATTGATCTAATACCGGAAAGTCTGGATGAAAGCAGAGGCGGATCCGGCTGTCCAAAGCCATCAGAACAAAATCCATGAGGTGTGCCTATGTGCCCACGTTTATGATTGCCCTATGTCCCGGATCGCTTACTGGCGGTGGCTCAGGCTGCCCTCATTTCATGGCACCCGCATGTCCAGAAAACCTGTTTTGATCCGTTTTCATCCACGGTGGGCGGGCTTTCTGGATGGATCCGGATCTGTATGATCAAACTAACTTTTCAGCCATGAAACAGGGCACGGCCCTGCCGCCGGTCACCCTTATCGATGACCGCTTCAAAGTGACAGAAAAGAATCCCCATGACGCAACACACTGTGGAAATCAAAGACCTGGTTGTGGAATTCGACACGGAACAGGGACGGGTCCGGGCCGTGGACCATGTGGGGTTTCACTGGAAAAAGGCCAGTTTTTAGGGATTGCCAGAGAATCCGGGTGCGGCAAAAGCGTGACCGCGTTAAGTATTATCCGGCTTTTACCCAAACCGGTGTCACAGATTGTCAGGGCCGGATTCTGTATCGGGGCCAGGATCTGCTGACACTGCCGATTCAGCAGATACAGCATATCCGGGAGCCGGAAAATCGCCATGATATTTCAGGAACCCATGACCGCCTTACGCTGAATCCGGTACACACGGCCGGCCCGGCAGATGAAAGAGGTGTTTGCGCTGCATTTTCCGGACATGACCGCCGGCGAAAAACACGCCAAAGCGATTCAGATGCTGGAGCGGGCAGGGATTCGAGGATCGGCCCGGGTCTGAATAAATATCCGCATCAGCTTTCCGGCGGGATCCGCCAGCGGGTGATGATTGCCATGGCGTTGAGCTGTGAACCCGACATCCTGATTGCCGATGAACCCACCACAGCCCTGGATGTGACCATTCGGAAGGCAGTCAAAGGACTGAAAAACAGATCCATGTCCGGTTCTCATCTTCCCAGTCTGGGCGTGATTGCGGAGAGGCTATGATGACGTGGCTGTGATGTATGCCGGACAGATTGTCAGGACCGCCGATGTCGGTCCCTTTTCAAATATCCACTTCATCCTTATACCAAAGGATTGCTTGTTTCGATTCCTTCGTTGTCAAAACAGCAAAACCCGGTTGCCCACATTCCCGGCATGTGCCGGACCTGTCCCCGGATGCCCGAAAGTGCCGGTTTACCAGACAGATGCTTGCGGATACCGAAAAATCTGCCTGACGCATCCGCCCCGACTGACATCCGTGGGAAGGAAGGACGGACAGCGGCGTGTCATATGGTTTATCCGCCTTTTGAACAAAAAAGAAAGAATATAAAAAAATACTTGATTTTTAGAACAAAGCGAATAATATACAGTCAAAGCCACGGTATAGTAAAGGCTTTGCAGTTTCGTTCTTGGGCCCGTTCATCCAATGGCTCGACCTGAAGTTTGAAACTACCCCCAATTTTTACCTAAAGCAAGGAGAAAGTCGTAATGGCAAATGGGATTGTAAAATGGTTTAACGATGCAAAAGGGTATGGATTTATCGAACAGGAAGACGGGCCGGATGTATTCGTGCACCATACAGGAATCAGCGCTACCGGTTTCAGATCACTGAACGAGGGTGACCGGGTTTCCTTTGACGTTGAAGACGGCCAGAAAGGTCCTGCTGCTGTCAACGTCGTTGTACTGTAGTTATCCACTTAAATTTTAAAAGGGTTTTACACCGCACGTGAGTGTAAAACCCTTTTGTTTTACCCCGGTATCGGAGGAAGGCATGTCCATTTTACACGTCCGCCGGCTCAAAAAATATTTTCCCGTGCTGGGGGGCGTTTTTCTCAGGCGGACCGGCTGGGTCCATGCCGTGGATGATGTCTCGTTTTCTGTGGAAAAAGGAAAGACATTCGGTCTGGTGGGTGAATCCGGTTGTGGAAAAACCACGCTGGGGCGATGTATCATGGGGCTGTATGATCTCACCGGCGGGTCTGTCGCCGTTCAGGGACAATCCATTTCAAATCTGACTGGTTTTCAGAAAAAAAAACTGGCCACCCATCTTCAGATGATTTTTCAGGATCCCTATGAATCATTGGACCCGAGACAGACAGTTCAGCAGATCCTGGAAGAAAAATACAGAATTCACGGTCATGATTCAGCCCATCTGTCCCGGGAGATCCGGCAGCTTCTGTCCCAGGTGGGACTTTCCAAAGACAGCCTGTCCAGATATCCCCATGAATTTTCAGGGGGGCAGCGCCAGCGCATCGGCATTGCCCGGGCCGTGAGCATGCATCCTGAGATCATTATCTGTGATGAACCGGTATCAGCCCTGGATGTGTCGGTTCAGTCCAAAATTTTAAATCTGTTACTGGAACTGCAGCAGACCCTGGGCCTGACCTATGTGTTTATTTCCCATGATCTTTCCGTGGTCCGGCATGTGTCGGATCAGATCGGGGTGATGTATCTGGGAAAGATCGTGGAGATGGCGGATGCTCAGGATATCTATGACAATGCCCGTCACCCCTATACCCGGGCATTGCTCTCCGCAGTACCGGTGCCGGATCCGGATATCAAACCCCGGCGGATTATTCTGACCGGTGAGGTGCCGTCTGTGGAAAATCCCCCTTCAGGATGCCGGTTTCATACCCGGTGTCCCCATGCCGCCGCCATTTGCCGGCAGAAACCACCACCGTTGATGCCCAAAGGAAACGACACTCGTCATGTGGCTGCCTGCCATTTTTTTTGACCCGGGATCGGTCTTTTTTATGAGGCCTTTGAAAAAAGTTCATCTATTCCCCCGGCTTTAGTGTTGCGCAAAAAATGCGGTAATGGTAGTGTTTCAGTTTCATTGAACAGCCAAAAAAGACTTTTTGGCATGGAAAACAATCAGAAGGCAAAAACGTTTATGACATATATGAACAAAAAGGAACGCCCCATGATTAAAAAAGCCCTTGTATGGTTGACAGGACTCTGTTTATTAGGATCGTCCGCCTGGGTGTCGGCAAATCAGGAGATCGTGGATCGGATCGTTGCGGTGATCAATGATGATATCATTACCTTATCCCAGCTGCACAAAGCGGTTCAACCCTATTTGACGCAGGTGACTTCTTCCTCAAAATCTGAAACTGAAAAAAAACAGATGATCGAGACCATGGAAAAACAGATGCTCAATACCCTGATCGACCGGACCCTTACCCGGCAGGAGGCTGCCCGTCAACAGATCTCGGTTTCCGATGACGAAGTGACATCCGCCATTGACAATTTCAAGCAACAAAACGGCCTGGACCAGGAAGCCTTTGAAAAAGGGCTTGAATCCGAAGGCATCTCCCTGGAGGAATACAGGGAACGGGTCCGGGAGGATATCATGCAGTCGTTGCTGGTCAACCGGGTGATCCGGTCCCGGATCATCGTGACCCAGGCTGATATCGAGGCCTATTATCAGGCGCATCCGGAAAAGTTCAAAAAGGAACGCAAATATCATCTTCGCAATATTCTTGCGGCCACGGAATCAGATGCCCGAAAGGTTTTGTCCAGGCTGGACCAGGGGCTTTCCTTTCCAAAGGCTGCCCGGCAGTTTTCTGTGGCCCCCAATGCCGACGACGGCGGAGATCTTGGTGAATTTGAGATCCAGACCTTTAATGACACCATCAAAACCGCGGTGCAGCCATTGAAAAAAGGGGAATATTCCGGGGTCATTACCACGGGACAGGGACATCAGATTATTTATGTGGAAGATATCATTGAGACCGGTGGACAGGCCCTGGACCAGGTCAGAGATGAAATCCAGGATATTTTGCATCAAAAACAGGGCGAAGAAAAATTTGCCAAGTGGATCGAATCCTTGAAAAAAAATGCCCATATCAAGATCATGCTGTAGCCGGACATGCATGATTTTAAAACAGATGCGATTCTGTTGCGGCGGATTGAATACGGGGATCATGATTTCATCATCACATTCATGACCCGAGACAGAGGCAAAATTACCGTGATGGCCAAGAATGCCAAAAAAAGCGTCAAGCGCTTTTCCGGGTCTTTGGATCTGTTTTCTTTCAACCATATTCAGTGCCGCATGCCTAAAAAGAACAAAGACGCGTTGTTGACCCTGGTGCAGTCGGACCTGGAAAACGGATTTGCCAAGATCCGGTATGATGTGTATAAAACCGCGTATGCCAGTTACTGGACGGAAATGGTGAATCTGTGGCTGGAAGAGGGCAAATCCCAGCCGGACGTGTATGATCTGCTGTTGTTTTCCTTGGATATGCTGGACCGGTCCGATATGGCCAAAGAGGTGTTAAGCCTGTTGTTTCAGATCCGGTTCATGAGTATTTCCGGATTTTCTCCCACCATTGAAAGATGCGGCATCTGTCATGTCCATCTGGATGATATTTCCGAAAAGATGCTGCGGTTTGATTTCAGGGAAGGAAAGATCGTGTGCCCCAAATGCCGAGTAAACGGGGTCAGATCCGGACTGGATGTTTCCAAAGGCACATTAAAGCAATTGTTCTGGATGAACAATACCCATGTTGAAAAAGCGGATCGCATCCGGTTTTCCAGCATGGCTGTCAAAGAGGGACAGATTCTGCTGGAATCGTTTATCGCTTTTCACATGGCCCGGGAATTTAAAACATTGACATTTTTAAAACGATTGAGAAATGACGCATGGACATAAGTGGTATTCTGGAAAATAATCCCGTCAAGGTGTCGGTGCCCTGCCGGGTGGATTTCGGCGGCACCCTGGATATTTCCACCTTTTATCTGCCCCTGGCCCATCTGAATCCCGTGGGATTCAATGTGGCAATGGATCTGCGCACTAAAGTGACATTGACCCCGCATCGCCGGGGCCGGATCAAGGTATCGTCCAGAGGATTTGAATCTGCTGAATTTGATCATGGCAATGCCCCGTTTGATCATCCCATGGGACTGATGTTTGCCTGTGCCCAGTATTTCAACGCCCATGGAGTTCATATTCATATCGATTCCGCATCCCCGCCCCGAAGTGCCCTGGGGGGGTCCTCTTCTGCGGCGGTGGCCATTCTGGCCGCGTTTCACACGGCGTTTGAAAATCCGGTGGATCCGGCCCAGGTGGCCTGGCTGGCCCATTACATTGAATCCAGTGTGGCCGGAGTTCCCTGCGGTGTGCAGGACCAGGCTGCGGCCGCGTTCGGCGGGGCCCATATGTGGGCATGGAAAATGGGCGACCGCGGCCCTGTTTTTGACCGGTTTCCCGTGTTTGATTCGGATGATGACCGGGACAATTTCATTCCGCATATGTTGGTGGCTTACTGCGGCATTCCCCATGTATCCAAAGATATCAACAGCCGGTGGGTCGCCTCGTTTGTTCAGGGGAAAACCAGAACGGTTTTTGCCCGGATCATTGAGATGACCCGGGCGTTTTACACGGCCATCCGGGATAAGGATTATGCCCGGGCAGCGGATTTGATGATCAGAGAAACTCGGCTTCGTCAACAGATGACCCCGGATGTGCTGGATGATACGGGCCAAAAACTGTTTGATGCGGCTCAAGCACACCAGTGCGGGGCCCGGTTTACCGGGGCCGGCGGCGGCGGATGTCTGTGGGCTGTGGGCGGGCAGAAGGATATGGCACTTCTGGCAGAATCCTGGCGGGCCCTGCTTGCGGATATACCGGACGCAAAACTGCTGGACACCCGCATCGATCCAGCGGGTATCCTGATTGTATGATACTGATATTTTACTGAATTCAAATAAACAGAATCGTCGTAAAGGAGAACACATATGCCGGGTTATGACCCTGATAAAGATAAAAAGATTAAAGAGTGGAAAAATGAGGAAACCGGGCTTTTGATTTCCATTCAGCAGTATGGAGAAGGAGAACCCAAAGTTCAGATCGGCCCCAGGATTCTGAAAAAAAAAGACGGCACGGACCGGGCCCCGTCCAAGGCCGGTCGTCTGTCTGTGGAAGATATCATGTGGCTGTACGACATTATCGATGAGGTAAAGGATGAATTATCCGGCATGGTTGGACCTGAGTGAAGCATCCCTGGTACCGCCTTTAGGGACCCGGCAGGCCCCCTCTTTAGGGCCGGTGGCGGTGATGGTGTCAACGGCGGCGGATCTGAAACTGCTCCAGCCGTCTCTGGCTGAGACATCCTTTGGATCGGTGCCGTTTTTTGTCAGCCGTCTGATCACCGATTCGCAAGGATTCAGTGTGGCCGGACCGTTTGTGGGATCTCCCTATGCCGTCATGATGATGGAATCTTTGGTGGCCAAAGGCGCAAAACAGATTCTGATTCTGGGATGGTGCGGGAGCCTGCGGTCCGATATTCAGGTGGGTGATTTGATCATTCCGGACTCAGGCCTGGTGGATGAAGGCACATCCAGGCATTATGCCTCCCTGGACCCGGTCCTGCCGCAAACGTTTCCAAATCCGGATCTCAGCAAACAACTGGCGGATCATCTGGACACCCGGGGACTGGTGTGTGCCCAGGGACCGGTGTGGACCACAGATGCCATTTACCGGGAAACACCTAAAAAAATCGCCTGGTTCAGGGATCAGGGCGCTGTTGCCGTGGAAATGGAATGTTCCGCATTGTTTTCCGTGGCTGCGTTTCAAAATGTGGATGTGGCTGCGTTGCTGGTGGTGTCCGACAGCCTGGCCGCCGGAGACTGGGACCCGGGTTTCCGGCGGTCCCGTTTTAAAGCGGCCCGGCAGGATGCCTGTGACGCGATTCTGGGATTCGCCCGGAACCTGGCTGAAACCCAGTCTTTGCCAATGATGGATGATGGACAATGAAAGGCCGGTGATGGACGCGCGCATTAAAGCACAGGTCAGACAGCTTCAAAAGTTATTGAACGACCATAATTATTATTACCATGTCCTGGATGATCCTAAAATTTCCGATGCAGAATATGACCGGCTCATGCAGGAACTCATCCACCTGGAAACCACATATCCTGATCTGGTAACACCGGATTCTCCCACCCGGCGAATCGGTGGTGCGCCGCTGCCCGCGTTTGAACATGCTGAACACACCATTCCCATGCTCAGCCTGGACAATGCGTTTTCCCATCAGGATATTCTGGATTTCCATGCCCGGATTCAGAAAAATACCGGTCAAAAAGAGTTATGGTATACGGCCGAGCCCAAACTGGACGGGGTGGCCATTGAGCTGCGGTATGAAAACGGGGTTCTGGTTCAGGCCGTGACCCGGGGAGACGGGTTTGTGGGAGAGGTGGTCACAGACAATGTGCGCACCATCCGGTCGGTGCCTCTGGGCCTGAGAACCGACACCCGTGCCTGCCCGCGCCTGCTGGAAGTCAGGGGGGAAGTGTTCATATCCCGGGCCGGTTTTGACACATTGAACCGGAAGCGGAAAAGTTCCGGCGATCCCGTGTTTGCCAATCCCAGAAACGCGGCCGCCGGATCGTTGCGTCAACTGGATTCCGCCATTACCGCGTCCCGGCCCCTGGATCTGTTTGTGTATGGCCGGGGGCAGGTGGAAGGACTGTCATTTGATTCCCAGTCCGAATTGCTGGATGCTTTGACGGACTTAGGGTTTCCGGTGAATCCGCTGGTGAAAAAAAAGATCTCCATTGAACAGACCCTGGAATTTTACAGAGAACTGATTGAGATCCGGCCGGATCTGCCCTATGAAATCGACGGTATGGTGATCAAGGTGGACCCGGTAACCCTGCAGCAGGCCTTAGGAGAGAAAATAAAAAGCCCCAGATGGGCCATTGCCTATAAATTCGCTGCGGTGGAAAAGATCACCCGGATCACGGATATTCTGGTTCAGGTGGGCCGCACCGGGACCCTGACCCCGGTAGCCGTGCTGGAACCGGTTCAGGTGGGCGGTGTGACCGTGTCCCGGGCCACACTGCACAACATGGATGAAATTGAGAAAAAAGATATCCGCATCAAAGACACGGCCCTGATTACCCGGGCCGGAGATGTGATTCCCAAGGTGGTAAAGATTCTGACAGCAGAGCGTACGGGTGAAGAACAGATTTTTCACATGCCGTCGCACTGTCCGGTGTGCCATTCCCTTGTCCAGCGTCTGGAAGGGGAAGCGGCCGTCAAATGCATCAATGCGGCCTGCCCGGCCCAGCGAAAAGAACGGATCCGGCATTTTGCGTCTAAAAAAGGATTTGATATCGAGGGCTTAGGAAAAAAAATGGTGGCCCAACTGGTGGATGAAGAACTGCTTACCTCATTTGCGGACCTGTTCACCCTGGAAAAAGAACAATTGATTCTTTTAGATCGGATGGCGGAAAAGTCGGCCCACAACCTGGTCACGTCCATTGACAAAGCCCGGCAGATCCCATTGCACCGGTTTGTTTTTGCGCTGGGCATTGATCACGCGGGTGAACATGCAACCCGGCTTCTGGCCCGGAATTTTTTGACCCTGGATGATCTCATGGCCGCTTCCAGGGAAGACCTGGAAGCGATTCACGGCATGGGGACCATCACAGCCGATGCCATTGCCGGTTTTTTCACCACGCCGGAAAACCGGGAATTGATCAAAAAAATTCAAGACAACGGAGTGATCATTTCCAATCCCCTGGCAGAGTCAAATCCTGAAAAGTCGCATGCATTCACAGGTAAAACCCTGGTTCTTACCGGCACGCTGTCATCCATGACCCGGTCTGACGCTCAAAAAAGACTTCTGGCTTTAGGCGCGAAAGTCACCGGCAGTGTGTCATCAAAAACCGATTATGTGGTGGCAGGCAAAGACGCGGGTTCCAAACTGACCCGGGCAAAGGATCTGAACATTCCGGTCCTGGATGAAAACCGGTTCATGAATCTGCTTGAATCATGACCAGTCTGCTGATTGGAGAATGACAGACAATGGCCCTTGATAAGATCGACAAACCGGAATCCCTGGCCAAAAAAGTTCAAAAGGCCCTCCGTCAATCCATTCTGAACAATGAACTGACTCCCAATGAGATTTACAATGAAAAACGTATCGCTCAGGATCTGGGGATTTCGAGAACTCCGGTTAGAGAAGCATTGCTGGAACTGTCTGCCAAACGTCTGGTGAAGTTTCTGCCTCAAAAAGGGGTGATTGTCAATACCTTCAGTCTGAAGGATATTGATGATGCGTTCGAGATTCGAATGGCACTGGAAGGATTTTCCGTCCAGAAAATCTGTCAGGGAATGGATTCTCCTGACATCCGGGATCTGGAAAAAGCGCTGAGCGATCAGAAAAAAGCGCTTGATGCCGGTGATGAAGCAGGGTTCATGAAGGGGGACAGGCATTTTCATGTCGGATTCACCCGGTTGACGCAAAACGATTATCTCATAGATATGATGGAAGATATCCGAGATATCATGCACTTGATGGGATTCAAAGCTCTGGGCGTTCAGGGGCGTATGCAGCTGGTGATCCTGGAACACCGAAAAATACTGGATGCCGTGCAGCGCAAAAATGTGTTGGAAGCCACGAAAGCCATGACTCAGCATCTTGAAAACAGCAGAGATGCAGTGAAACAGTTCCATCGCGAATTTTAAGAGATACACTGATTCTCAAAGCGACGAATATACGATTCTATTCGCCAGGTGATCTGAAGCAACACAAATGGCATGAATTCGGATGAGAATTCGTGAAATGTATCATCAATAATCCCCTTTTTTTTAAAAAAAATCAGGTTTGTTCCTTGATATCAGCTGGATTCCTGTCAGCTGGAAATGATCCTGCCTTTTTTTGTTTCGTAGTAAAACTCATTGATTTCAATATATTGCCTGTCTTCTTGATGGATGATAGCCCCTCGGATATCAGTGTTACTGTATAGTTATAAAAAAATAATTTTTAGTCTTGACTTGTCAATGTATGTAATATATCAAATACAAAATACAAAATTACACATACCGCACAATTTTCAATATTAGCCGGAGTATCTGTACATGGGGTTGACCAAAATCAGAAAATCTGAACCACTGGCAAAAACCGCCCTCAAGGTATTGCGCCGTTCCATTCTCACCAATGAACTCACCACAGATGTGGTGTACAATGAAAAAAGTCTGGCAAAAGATCTGGGAATTTCCCGTACCCCGGTGAGAGAAGCCCTGCTTGAACTCTCCGCAAAGCGTCTGATTAAATTTCTGCCCCAGAAAGGGGTGGTTATCAACACCTTTTCCGACAAGGAGATCGAAGATGTTTTTGAGATTCGGACCGCGCTGGAAGTATTTTCCATTAAAAAAGCCTGCATCAACCATAAAACGCTTGATATTTCTGGTCTGAACAAATTTTTACTGGTCCAGAAAGATGCGGCACAAAAAAAAAATGCAGTGGCCTTCATGGAAGCGGATCGCAATTTTCATATCACATTTACCCGGCTGACAAGAAATGCATATCTCATGGAGATGATGCAGGATATCCGAGATATCATGCACCTGATGGGTTTCAAGGCCCTGACTCAGAAAAGTCGCATACAGGAGGTTATTACAGAGCATGATGCCATACTGGCTGCAGTAATAAAAGGACAGGTGACAAAGGCCATGCAATTGATGGAAGTCCATCTGGAATACAGCAAACTGGCTGTCAAACAAAGCAAACAGGAGGAAAACACAAATGGCGAAACCGGAAATTGAATTTACAGACTATGATACACACTATGAATGGAAAGATGTGGAAGGCGATACCCTGGGCATCAAGGAGAAAATATTGAGTTATGACCCGGATACCGGGGACTACACGCGTATGCTCAAGTTTCCCCCGGGCATTGAGACTGCTGATACCCTGGTGCATGATTTCTGGGAAGAGGTGCTGCTGGTGGAAGGATCGCTTCACGATATTGCTAAAAAAGAAACCTATCTGCCGGGCTATTATGCCTGCCGCCCGCCGGGAATGACCCATGGTCCCTATAGTATCCCTCAGGGATGTGTCACGTTTGAAATCAGATATCACAAAAAATAAACAGGAGTGCAATGTGGATATACAGTTATTTCTTGAGAAGGATAAAAAACAGACCCCGCTGAATTTTCATGTGGAGCGCATGGTCAATGCCGGATTTACCGGCAGGGACCAGGCAGAGGTGCGGCATCACCTGGATGAATTGTCTGCAAAAGGTATTGACGTGCCTGATGAAACCCCCCTGATTTATCCGGTTATACCCGGCACCCTGACTACGGATGAAAGAATCGTTGTGTACGGGCAGCAGACATCCGGAGAGATCGAATTTGTGCTGTTTGTAAAAAATGAGGATCAGGTCTACGTGGGCATCGGCAGTGATCACACAGACAGGAAACTGGAGGAAACCGACATTCCCCGGGCCAAGCAGGTGTGTCCGAATATTGTTTCACCGGTTGTCTGGGATTTACAGGATGTGTCAGACCACTGGGACGATCTGGTCATGGCATGTACGGTGGAAAAAGGGGGAGAAGATGTCGTGTACCAGAAAGGTTCCGTCGGCCTGTTGATGTCGCCTGCTGAACTGCTGGCATTTGTGGGTAAAAAAGTGACCGGGCCGTTGACAGACATGGTCATTTTTTCAGGTACCGTGAAAATGGAAACCCCGGAGTTTGTGTATGCTGACCGGTTTTCAGGCAGCCTGACCGACGCGGTTCTGGACAGAAAACTGTTTTTTGCCTACAGCATCCATCCCATGGACTACATGGTCTGATGGGTGAGTGATATCTGAAAGAGATAATGACAAGGAGATATTTTTCATGAAAATCGCCGCTATCCAGCTGAGTGTGATTGAAAACGATCCTGCAGCCACCTTTGACAAAGCACAACAAGCCATTGATCAGTGCCGGGAGGCGGATCTGGTGATGCTGCCGGAAATCTGGCAGACTGGTTTCATGCGTTTTGACCGGTATGTGCCTGATGCCCAGACTATAGACGGTCCGTTTGTTCGGAATATGGGCAACCTGGCCGGAAAATATCAAATCTATCTGCATACCGGCAGTTTCGTGGAAAAAAACGGGGACAATTACTACAACACCAGTGTGCTGTTTTCTCCGGAGGGGGCTATTCTGGCCACATACAGGAAAATCCATCTGTTCGGTTACAATTCAAAGGAAACACAGATTCTGACCCCCGGGGACACCCCGGTGGTGGTGGAGACCCCGTTCGGCAATATGGGCATGGCCACCTGTTTTGACCTGCGGTTTCCGGAGCTGTTCCGTTCCATGGTGGACCAGGGGGCGGATATGTTTCTGGTATGTTCTGCCTGGCCGTATCCCCGGCTGCCGGCCTGGACTATGCTCAACCGGGTCCGGGCCTTAGAGAACCAGTGCTACCTGGTCTGTGCAAACAGCTGTGGTATGAACAACGGCAGTCAATTTGTCGGTCACAGCATGGTGGTGGATCCCTGGGGCACGATTCTGGCCGGGGCCGGGGATGAGGAAGCCATCATTGAAACCAGAATTGATCCGGCAAATACGGATGCCGCCAGAAAGAAATTCCCGGGACTTGCCGGCAGAAAAGCGTTTTTAAACCCGGGAATGAAAAACCAGTAACATCAACAATAAGGACAAAAAATCATGGCAGATACACGTGTGAAATTTTGTGGTGTACCCTTTAAAAACCCCCTGGCTGCAGCTTCAGCCGAACCCACCCTCAATGCCGCTAACATGAAAAAATGCATTGATGCCGGTGCAGGTGCAGTGATCGCCAAAACCATGACTGACTCGCCTGCCATGCGGGAGCTGACACAGCGGGCCAAATGGCGGTTTCTCAATGCCAGACATGAGGTATGCCACGGTAAGGTCCCCAGAAGTTTCAGCCTTTACAGCCGCTCAGGCCTGGCGTTGGAGCCGCCTGAAGATTTCATGAAGGAGATTACCGAAACCGTGGCCTATGCCCGTCAGCACGATGCCCAGGTCATCGGGTCCATCGCCTCCACCACCCTGGACGGCTGGGTAGATCTGGGAAAACAGATGGAGGACGGCGGGGTGCCGTTGATCGAGCTGAATTTCGGGTGTCCCCATCCCAAGTTGATGCCCGGGGTGAGAACCGGCATGAACGTGGGACAGGATTTTGATTACGGGTGTGAAATCACTCAAAAAGTGGCCGAGGCTGTAAAGGTTCCCATCATCATCAAGGTTACGCCTCAGGTGACCGACCTGGTGCTGTTTTCAGACATGCTTCACCGAGCCGGGGCCCGGGCTGTTACCCTCACCAACCGGTTCATCGGGTTTGTACCGGATATCGAGACCGGCAAGCCGTTGATTTACGGCAAGGCCGGGGTGGGCGGTCCCTGGACCAAACCGTTGACCCTGCGGTGGATCAATGAGGTCAGGTGCGCTTTGGGGGACAAACTGGACATCACCGGCACCAACGGGGCCTATGACTGGCGGGATGTGGTCATGTTCATCATGAGCGGGGCCCATATTGTCCAGATGTGTTCAGCTGTTATGTGTTACGGGTATGAGTGGCTCACAAAGCAGGTTGAGGGACTGGAAACCTTCATGGATGATAAAGGGTATGCCTCCATTGATCAGATGCTGGGCATTGCCACGGATGCGTGCATGGAATACGGGGATATGCCCCATGAAAAAGCATGTGTGGACCAAGAAAAATGCATCAACTGCGGCATGTGCCTGAAAGTGTGTTTTTCCGATGCCATGCAGCAGGGGGACGAGACCGTGTATGTGAAAGAAGAAAACTGTGTAGGATGCGGCGGGTGCCTGTCCGTATGCCCGGTCACGGGAACCATTGAAATGCAGCAGGTTTGATCATGTAAACATAACACTATAAAGTACCACCATAAGGGATGGTGACATCAAAAAAACCAAACATTTATAAGGAGTAAAAAATGGACGGGAACATGACGGTGAACAAAAGCGCCAGCACAAAAACCAGTTTTCAGTGGAAAAACATGGAATGGCTTGTTTTTTTGATCAGTGGAGGATTTTTGCTCCTGTTTGTGGTGGCCTCCCTGATCAACAGTGAGTTCGTATCCAGCCAGGTGAACCGTTTTTTCGGCCTGTCCTGCACATATTTCGGGGCCTACTGGCAGTGGCTGCTGCTTCTGAATTTTCTTATCGCCATGGGTCTGGCGGTTTCCAGATACGGGGATGTCAGGCTGGGAAACATCGATACTCCGGAGATGAGCACCTTCCGCTGGATTTCCATTATCATGTGCACCCTGCTGGCCGGGGGCGGGGTGTTCTGGTCCGCAGCAGAACCCATGTATTATTTTTTAACCACCCCGCCGGTGTTTGAGGGGGTGGAATCCGCCACCAAGGCAGCGGTGGTGCCGGCCATGGAACAGAGCTTTCTGCACTGGGGATTTCTGGCCTGGTCTATTTTAGGCACCCTGGGGGCTGTGGTGCTCATGTATGTTCATTACCACAAAGGCCATCCGCTTCAGGCCCGGGCGCTGCTGTATCCGGTGTTCGGAGAAAAGATCATGAAGAACCGGCTGGGACAAGTGGCTGAAGGTTGCTCCATTCTGGCGGTAGCCGCCGGGACCATCGGCCCCATCGGGTTTCTGGGACTTCAGATCAGTTATGCCTTGAACCAGATTTTCGGACTTCCGGATGCCTATATTACCCAGCTGGCCATAATCATCGCCCTGGTGATCGTATATACTATTTCAGCCGTTACCGGCCTGCACCGGGGAATTCAGTTCTTAAGCCGGGTCAATGTTCTGCTTACAGTGGCCTTAGTGGCCTTGATTCTCCTCATCGGGCCGGGTGGGTTCATCATCGATACCTTTACCCATTCCATGGGTGCCTATATCAAAGATTTCACCGAGCTCAGCCTTTTCCGGGGCGATACCGGGTGGCTATCCTGGTGGACCGTTTTTTTCTGGGGCTGGTTTCTGGGGTACGGCCCGCTGATGGCCGTGCTGGTAGCCCGGATCTCCCGGGGCAGAACCATCCGACAGATGATGCTGGCCGTGGGGGTGATTGCACCGCTGGCCACCCATTTCTGGTTTACCATCCTTGGGGGAACCGGTATTTTCTTTGAAATGAATAATCCTGGCGTGATCTCCGGGCCACTCAATGATGCCGGGCTGCCGGCCGCACTTCTGGCCGTTGTGGGGCAGCTGCCCATGGCAGGTCTGCTTATTCCGGTGTTTCTGGTACTGATTTTCATCTTTCTGGCCACCACCGGAGATTCCATGTCCCTGTCTATTGCTATCTGCGTGACCGGAGAGGATGATCCCCCAAAAGAGATGCGGGTGTTCTGGGCTATCACTATGGGTGCGGTGGCTGCCATTCTCATCAAAATGGGGGCTGGCGGTATCGGGGCCCTGCAGTCATTTATTGTGATCACGGCCGTGCCGGTAGGATTTATCATGCTGCCCACCCTGTGGGGAGGTCCTCAAATGGCGAAAAACCTGTATAATGAACAATTCAATAAATAAAACCAACCGGGCCACAGGCGCCTGTGCAAGGAGATACAGTCATGAAAAAAAGAGAAGAACGTTTGATTCTGGGAAAAGGGCAATATGCTGATGACCTTGAATTCAACAACATGGCTCACCTGGTGTTTGTGGGCAGTCCCCATGCCCATGCAAAAATCGTGTCCATCGACATCACCCGTGCACTTGCTCTGCCCGGAGTGGTCACCGTGGTCACGGGAAAAGAAGTAGCAGCCCATACCCGCCACTTGCCGGTACAGGCGAATTTCACCTCCAAGGGGTGGACCTGGCGCCTGGCAGAGATCTATGCTATTTCTTCAGACAAGGTGCGCTGGTATGGCGAGCCGGTGGCGGCCGTGGTGGCGGAAACTGAAGAGATCGCCCGCCAGGCTGCAGAGCTGGTTTCGGTTCGATATGATCTTTTGCCCTTGGCGGGCGACCTGCGTACCGCTCTGAACCCCGGAGCTCCAAAGGTTTATGAGGACTGGGAGGACAATAAACAGGTCCACCTGGTGTTTGACTTCGGAGATCCGGACAAGGCCTTTGCAATGGCAGACCAGGTGTTGAGCGTTACCAACCGTGAAGGTCGGGTTACGGGCCTTCCCATTGAGCCCCGGGGGTGTGTGGGGGTGTATGACACAAAAAATGACACCCTGGAAATGTGGGGATCATTTCAGACCCCATTTCTGGCCCGGCACAACATTTCAGCTACTCTGGGGATTCCTGAAGCTAAGGTGAAAATCAATGCCGTAGACATTGGCGGGGCTTTTGGTTTGAAGATTCATGCATGGAAGGAAAATGTGGTGGCTCTGGCGTCCAAGCTCACGGGTCGGCCCGTGAAATGGATGGAGCCTCACCGGGACTTTGTCACCACCGGTCCCCATCAACGGGATGTGTTCTGGGATGGAAAGATTGCGTTCAAGAACGACGGTACCCTGCTGGGGCTCAAGGCCACCGTGTTCCATGACTTGGGGGTGGAAAGCACTAACAAGGGGATTGCCGCCTTAAGCATTTTTCCGGCCTGTTCCTCACCCACCAACATGTACAAGTGGGTGGGTATGCATGTGGAAGGGATCGGTACGGTGACCAATAAATCCTTTTACTGCGCCTACCGGGGGTATGGCAAGGATAAGGGCATCAAGTTCATTGAAGGGGCCATCAACCAGGTGGCAAAGCAGTTGAACATGACACCGGAAGCGATCCGAATGAAAAATTTTATTCAGCCCCATGAATTTCCTTATCATCAGATCAACAACTATGTGCTGGACAGCGGAGATTACCCGGCTGTACTCAACAAAGCCATGGAAATGGCCGACCTGGACGGGTTCCGCAAACATAAAAAAGAACTGGCCGACCAAGGCCGTTACCTGGGCATTGGCTTGGTCACGGCCATTGAACCAGCCGGGGTGGCTGTGCCCAACTGCCAGATGGGAGGCATCACCGAAGCACGGGTGTTGATCACGCCGGACGGCAGCGTGGAGGTGCATTCGGATCGCACCGAAATCGGGCAGGGCACCGAGATTTCCCATGCAACCATTGTGGCGGATATTTTAGGAATGGACCCGGCCCATATTCATGTAAAGCGGGTGACATCCGACTTTATCGGCCAGGGTCCTTTGTCCAGCAGAGGGGCTGTGTATCCGGCCAGTGCCGTGGCCAAGGCGGCCCGGCTTTTACGTGAGAAGGTTGTGAAATGTGCGGCTTGGCTGCTCAAAATATCTCAAGATCAGGTAGTGCTGGAAAAGGGATTTATCTATCCAGCAGATGCACCGGAAAAAAAGATCTCCTATGCACAGTTCGCGGAAAAAGTGTTTTTCTTTCCGGGTCCCAGGGGCCTGGACCCGGAGATGCTCAAAGCCCATGATCATTTGCTGGATGTGACCACCACCTGGTACAGCCCCACCACCCCGGAAAGCGGATCTTCCTATACATCGTTCTGTGTATCTGCGGATATTGCCGCGGTGGAGGTGGACATTGACACCGGCGTGACACAGATTATCAAGTATGTGCATGTACATGATGCCGGAACTATTATCAATTCCCAGGTAGTGGATGGTCAGATCCACGGCGGGATCATCCAGGGTATCGGTGAGGCTTTGTATGAGGGACTTAATTACGATGAATCTGGACTATTGCAAAACACGTCGTTTTCCAATTATTTGATTCCTACATCCGTGGAAGCTCCGGACATCGAGATCGCCCATCTGGAAACGCCTTCCCCGTTTTCAGAAACCGGCAGCAAAGGTATGGGAGAGGCCCCTATCATCGGTTCAAAAGCTGTAATTCTGGATGCCATCGAAGATGCGCTGACGCCTTTCGGTATTCGGGTGAATGATTCGCCGGCCACCCCGGAAAAGGTGCGGTCTTGGATTCGGCAGGCTACCGGGCAGGGCAGGTGAATTTTTAACATGACCGTTAGAATCCACCTATCAACCATCTGTTTTTAAACAATCGACCCTTTGACAGGGAGAAAAAATATGAAGATCCCATTGACATTTGTTTTGAACCACCAAAAAACCACCTTTGAAATTGATCCTTGGCAAACCCTGCTGGAAGTGCTCAGAAACCAGGGGAGAAAGACGAGTGTACACCGCAGCTGTGAAGAAGGAGAGTGCGGGGCTTGTACCGTGCTGCTGAATAATAAACCGGTAAACTCATGCCTGGTGCTGGCCGCCTCGGTCCAAGGGGCATCTGTGATGACTTCCGAGGGCCTGGTGAAAAACGGAAGACCTCATCCCCTGATGAAGGCATTCACGGACGAACTGGGTATCCAGTGCGGCTTCTGTACACCGGGTATGCTTATGAATGCGTATGCCCTCATTCAGGATGCCGGAGATACGGTGCTAACAGATGCAGTGATTCGCAAAGCCCTGGAAGGAAATTTGTGCCGGTGCACCGGGTATATCAACATCGTCAAATCGGTAATGGTCGCCCAGAAATCAAAACTTGCCGGTGAATGGTGGTAAAAAAAGAGAAATGTAGGTATACACAAAGGGGAATATCATGCCTGACACCTATGGAAACAATACGATGATGACAACCAGACCCGCAAACAACTTTATCGGATCCCGGGCTATGCCTGAACTGGTGTACAATGCACCGGAAACCATGCAGGATCTGATGGACCTGATAAGCACTCATGGACCGTTTGCAAAGATCGTGGCCGGATGCACCGATTTTATTCCCTCAATTCGTACTGGGCGGTGGCGTTTCGATCCAGGATTGAATCTCATCGATATTTCCAAAATAAAGGCCCTCAACCGGATTGAAAATAAAGAAGATATCCTGAAAATAGGAGCCGGGGTGACCTTGACCCAGATACTGACTTCCCCGGTTGTCCGGGCTTCTTGTCCGGTATTGACCCAGGCTGTCGAACAGATGGCCTCATTGCAGGTGCGAAATACCGCCACCATGGGCGGCAACCTTTGCATGGCATCACCGGCCGCGGATACGGCACCGCCTTTGCTGGTATCTGATGCCTGGGTTCTTATTCAAGATGCACAGGGGAGTACCTCGGTGCCGGTAGTGGATTTCTTCACCGGGCCCGGACAGTCCATCTTGACACCCGGTCAGGTGCTGACACATATCTGCATTCCAAAAATCAAGGCCAAAGAATCTGCCGGGTTTCGTAAAATCGGCACCCGCACTGCCGTGATCATCTCTATCGTATCGGCAGCAGTGAAAATCCGGATGGACGGCGATTTGTGCGAAACCGCTCGGATCGCTTTTGGATCAGTGGCGCCTACCCCGGTAAGGGTAGCTGCGGCTGAACAATTTCTTGCTGGTAAACCTCTGGAGAAGCGAGTGATCGAGAAATGCGCCGGCATGGCAGCGGACGAGATTTCACCCATCACTGACTTGAGAGCATCGGCTGTATACCGAAAAGATGTGGCTGAAACCCTTGTAAAACGGTGTATCATGGATTGCCTGGAGGCGTTGACATGAAACTGAGCATCGATTATTTGTCTGACAAAGAGATTAGTATTTTGCATGAGGCAGCTCTGAAAATTTTGCATGACGTGGGCATGCGGTTTCCCTCTTCAAAGGCCCTGGGTTTATTTGACCAGGCCGGGGCCAAAATACGTGACAAGGATATCGTGTGCTTGAGAGAAGACCTGATCCAAAAAGCCCTTTCAACGACGCTCAAAAAAAAAGACCTACGCCTGTTTGCTCGTGATCCTGAAAAAGATGTTACCTTTGAACTTCATGATCCGGGACTGGCCTGCATGACCATGGCCACCAGCGTGATCGATCCCTGGTCCGGGAAAAAGCGGTCAGCCTCCATGGCAGACCTGACACGACTGGTACACCTGTCGGATCAACTGGCACATGTCCGTGTGTCCGGCGGGCCTGTCACCCCCCAGGATGTGGACCATCGGGTGTGTGACTGGTACACTTGGGCCGGATGCATAAAAAACACCACCAAGCATATCACCGGCGGAGTCCTGGGAGAACAGGGCGTGTTGGATGCCATCGACATGGGCGCGGTGGTGACAGGTTCTCGAGAAGCATTTCTAAAGCGGCCCTTTATTTCCGGATGGGTGTTGACCCTGCCACCCCTGGGCATGGACATTGAATCTTTGGAAGCCATGATGATCATGAACCAACACCATATTCCTATCATGCTCAGTTCCGGGCCGATCCTGGGCAATACCGGTCCGGTGACCATTCCCGGCATGGTGGCTCAGGCCCATGCGGAAATTCTGGCCTGTATCACTCTGTCCCAGCTGGTGTCACCGGGTGCACCCATTGTGTACACCAGTTTTGCCAGGGGCATGAACATGCAGACCTCCAATATTTCCATGGCAGGGCCGGAATTTGCCGTATTAAAGGTTGCCATGGCCCAGATGGGGGAGTACCTGGACCTGCCGGTGCGCATGCCGTCCATGCTGCGGGATGCTAAAATACTGGATGCCCAGGCCGGGTTCGAGACCGGGATGGTGGGGACCCTGACCTCCCTGAGGGCGGATCTCATGGATGGGATGCAGCTGGACACGGATATGGTGGTGGATTATGCCGACATGGTGTTCTGTAATGACTGTATGGCCTTTATCCGCCATGCCATGCGAGATATTCCAATCAATGCCGACACTCTTGCCCTGGATGCTGTTTCCCAGGCTGGTCCAGGCGGTAATCTGCTGGCTTCACAGCACACCTTTGCACATTTTAAGACCGAATTATGGCATTCCGCCCTGTTTGACCATGACAATTGGGATAAATGGGAATCGAAAGGGGCCAGGTCCATTCGGGACAAGGCATTGGAAAAGACCCTGGTTATGCTGGAAAAAGAACCGCAGATTCTTGTGACTGACAAACAGGCCGCAGCCATCGATGAAATTGTTGACAGGGCGTTGCTGCAAAAAAAAGCTTAAAAATTTATAAATTGAGATACAGCTTGAAGGGGACCATTTTTGAAGTATTATGAAAAAGACCGTGTGCAGACCCTGCCTGTCAGGGATGCTGTGGGGAAAATGCTGCTCCATGATATTACCCGGATCGTTCCGGATCTGTTCAAGGGACCGGCCTTCAGAAAAGGCCATATCATCACTGAAGCAGATGTGGACCAGCTGCTGGATCTGGGCAAACAGCATGTATATGTGGCCTGTCTCAACGGTGAAATCCACGAAAACGATGCTGCACAACGGATCGCCCGGGCCGCTGCCGGGAAAAATATCCGGCTTTCCGATCCCAAAGAGGGCAAGGTGGGATTTAGTGCGGGTATTTCTGGTCTGTTGAAAATTGATGTGGAATGGCCTGACACAGCTTAACAGTGTTCCTGAAGTGATCTGTGCCACTCTGCATACTCACCAGACAGTCACAGAGGGTCAGGGATCTGGCCGGCACCTGGGTATCCGTTATCCATTGATGAAACCCATGTCATGGCAGCGGGAAGATGCAAAATTTTTCCGATCATTGATATCCGCCTCTTTGCCAGGGTGGATGTGGGACTGGTGGTCACAGGATCGGTGTTTTCCGGCCGGACTAATGACGGGTTCGGACCGGTGGTCCAGAAAAAGTTCGAAGAACTGGGCCCCGACCGCGGGGTAAAAGTCGTTTCTGATGACATGGATATGACCGTGGCCGCTATCCGGCAGTGCGTGGATGACGGGGCCGGATTTATCGCTGTCACCGGCGGCATGTCTGTGGATCCTGACGACCTCACCCCGGCGGCCATTCGAAACGCCGGCGGCAAGGTGATGCTCTATAGCCTGGCATCGCCCGGTGCCATGTTTATGCTGGCTTATATCGATGATGTGCCGGTGATCGGCCTGCCCGGATGTGTCATGTATTACCGCCTCGATTTTTGATCTGCGGTGCCCCGGCTGCTGGCTGGAGAAACCGTGACCCGCACCGATATTATCCAAATGGGACACGGCGGATTTGTTCATCCTGTAAAAACATGCCAGATCCCCGGTGCAGTTTTGGGAAGAATTGACCATGGAATTGTCGAATCAACAGATACTGACTGTCTTGAAACAGGGACCCCTTTGCCCTGCCGCCATTCTTCATCAGGGGTCCACACCCAGAACGTCAGGTTCCCGCATGGTCGTGATGCCGGATGGCCCTCTGGGCACCATCGGCGGGGGCTTGTGGAAGCAAAAGTCAAAGATGCCTGCCTGGCGCTTATCCGAAAAACATGCCGAATCCAGCCCTTCTGGACAAGGAACTCAAGAGCAGTCTGGATATGGTCTTGCGGGGGCCGCCTTACCGTGCTCATGGAAACCCTGGTACCCGGACCGGAATTGATTTCAGTTTTTCAGGCACTGGTGGCACAGGAGCAGGCCGGTCAAAAAGGGGTTTTGGTATTCAAACTGTCATCCGGTCCCAGCCAGGGGAATTCATCAGCAAAAGCCTGGTACTCCTGGATGGCACAGTAACAGGATCCCGCCTTATCCCGAAGCCCTGCTGGAAGATATTTGTGACAACCGGTTTTCCGGCAGATTTCCAAGTGTTCATCCTTTGATCTGAAGAATTCATCATTCAGCCCATGCTGCCTGGGGATACCCTGTTAATTTTCGGTGCCGGGCATGTGGGGTTTGTTCTGGCCCAATTGGCACATCTTATCGGATTTTCCACGGTGGTGATTGATGACCGGGAGGCGTTTGCCAACAAAACCGATTTCCCCATGCCCGGCAGGTCCGGGTGACACCGGATTTTGATAATGCATTCAAAGGATTGAATGTGGACAGCCATTCCTATATCGTGATTCTCACCCGGGGCCATCTCCATGATCAGACTGTTCTGGAGCAGGCGCTTACTGATCCGGCTCATATCGGCATGATCGGCTCCCGGACCAAAACGGGACAGAATCCATGACAATCTGATGGCAAAAGGATCTCAAAAGAGCGGTTCAACACGGTGTATTCACTCGTGGGGCTTTCCATCAGCCCAGACCCGGCGGAAATCGGGGTCAGTATCATGGCTCAGATCATCCAGATTCGTCAGGGCAATCCTGTGATTTCCCGCAGGTCTGAATCACAAACAACTGTCCATAGGACACACATTGAACCGGAACAGATTTTTCAGTGCCAGGCCTGTGATAAGGACACAAAATCACCCGGATCACCCCGGCATGGGTCACAAACATCGGCGCTGGGTCTTTGAAGGCATCGGGCTAAAAGGGACAGCCCGGCACTGGACATCGTGAAACTTTCTCCGTCCGGCGGCCTGAATGTATCCAGATGTTCCCCTTTGTTTGAACCCTTCCGGATTCAGGCGTTTAATTTCATCAAACGGCCGGCCTTCCCACTGTCCCAGATTGATCTCATTCAATGCCGGATGGCAGACGAATTTCCGGTTCCCGGCAATCCATCGGGCCGTATCCCGGCATCGGGTGAGGCAGCTGGTGTAGATAGTATCGATTTTCAGTGGAGAAAAGGCATGCTGCCAATATTCGGCCTGGGATTTGCCGGTGTCATCCAGATCCACATCAGAGATGCCTATGAACCGCCGGGTGCCGGAACCGGCGATCTGTCCGTGCCGTAGAAGAAAAAATAAGCCGTCAGCATGCAAGTATTTCTGTAATGGATTTACCTGCGGCGGCTTCAATTCTGGCCTGTATGTGCCGTGTATTTTCATACCGTTTCCAGATGTTGGTGGCGGCCCAGGGAGTTTTTTCAAGGTGGTTCCTGAACCGGTGGTGATAATCGATGTCCAGACCGTGTCGGGTGCACAGTTTATCTGCAAAATACACCAGTTCCTTTTCCTGGACAGGGGCATGGAGATCCAGTTCAATGTCCATGTGCTGGGATATGACAGTGGATACTCTGGTGAATCCCAGGTCCTGCAGCAGGGCGGCACCGGCCCCGGCATGTTTTTTTTCCATGCGTTTGACATCATGGAGCAGGGCTGCGGCAATCACCAGGTCCACGTTCACGGGATCGGACACGGCATGGGCCAGTTTCAGGGCGGTCCTGGCCACCAGGGCCAGATGGTCCCGGATGGGATGTTCTCGTGGCAGCTCTTGGTCAACAATGGACAGGCATTCTTCCCTGTTGGGAATGTCAAGGGACCGGACTTTGTCAAGTACGCGGCGGTATCCATCAGGGTCATCTGCATCCATCAGAATTCCCTGGTCATGGAGTGTCAGGGTCCTTTTTTTTTCTGCTGCCAGCAGGACCCGTAGAGTGGCGTTTTTTCCCAATGCTTGAATCCGTGTTGTCAGTTCACTGGGAATCAGAGGCGGATGTCCCGGCTGTCCTTTGAAACAGGGCATGATGATTCGGTGGGGATTGGTGTGAAATTCCCGGATCATAAGTCGGACAGTTGACGGACGAACCGCCGGGATATCAGTCGGAAGAAGGAAAAATCCGGCATGCTCGGGACGGATGTGCCGGATCCCTTTCTGGATGGACCCCAGCATGCCGGAAGCAAACCCGGGATGGAACATCGGCCGGGCACCGGCATTTTTGACAACCGGTTCCAGTTGTTCACGGTTGTGGCCGGTGACCACCACAATATCGGTAATGCCGTTATTCCTGAACAGATCAATGACAGTCTGAATCATGGTTTTTTTACCCACCGGAAGCAACGGTTTAAAGGTTTTCATCCGGGAGGAAAATCCGGCAGCCAGAATCACTGCTGATATGCGGGATGTCATAATATCAGTCCGTTGCTTATAATTTCGAAATTTGTGATAGGTTCTTATAAAATTTACATGTGAATTTTAAACCCAAACGCATACGGATCCGTATCATCCACCACAAATTGATGAAATCCAGTGATCCAGGCATTGCCGGTGATTTCCGGCACAATGGCGGGCCGGTCCCCCACCCTGGTTTCCTTTAAAATTTTTCCCATAAACTGTGTGCCGAAAACACTTTGATAGGCATAATGTTCTTCCGGTTTAAGCCGGCCTTTATGATGCAGAAACGCCATTTTGGCGCTGGTGCCGGTGCCGCAGGGGGATCGGTCCACCTGTCCGGTTCCGAACACCACGATGTTCCGGGGGGGATCCGTGTTTTCATAAATTTCGGTCAGATCCACAGTGGCAGAAAGCCCTGACACCGGGTGGGAAAAAATGAACTGCCGGTTCACTGCGGTTCTGATGGCAATTCCCAGTTTTTTGAGCGGATCGATGTGCGCCGGGGTCACGGGCAGATTTAAATGATCGGCATTGACCAGCGCAAAATAGTTGCCGCCATAAGCAATATCCACCGGGACTTTGCCGATGGCATCCAGCTCGATCTCCATGGACTCACAAAAAAAAGAGTCCCGGTTTTGGATGGTGACGCTGGTCACCCGGTTGTCTTCCATCACAGCCCGGGCATGGATCAGGCCGGCCGGGGTATCCAAAGCCAGGGTCCGGGGGTTGTTTTTTTCATGGATTTCTCCGGACAGCATCCCGGTTTCCAGAAGCACCACCACAGCTCCCATGCTGCCGTGACCGCACATGTCCAGATATCCGCCGCTGTCCATGAAGATCACGCCGGCATCGGATTCGTCTGTGACCGGTTCCGTGAGAATGGCCCCGAACATGTCCTGGTGGCCCCGGGGTTCCAGCATGAGCATTTTCCGGATATGATCCCGGTGTTCAGACAGCCAGTTTTTTTTATCGATCATCTGGTTTCCGGGAATATGCGCCATGCCGGAGGTGACCACCCGGGTGGGTTCGCCCATGGTGTGGGTGTCAACCGTGGTGATGTTGTGAGTAAAATTCATGATGGTTTCCTTTTAAAAAAAAAACGCTGGATTGATGTGTTTTGCTGGAATCCAGCGTAAATGTCATGGTTTTAAACCTTGTGAATATCTGATTCTGATTCAGCTATCTGAGGGCAAATACCTCTTCAGGCAGCCACAGAACAATCTGGGGAAACAACAGAATCAGTATGACCACAAACAGCTGCATGAACAGAAACGGCAGAATCGATTTATAGATATCTGCCATACTCACTTCGGGCGGTGCCACCCCCTTGAGATAAAACAGGGTGAATCCAAAGGGCGGGGTCAGATAATCCATCTGCACCTGGGTCATGAACAGCACCCCGAACCAGACCGGGTCATATCCCAGCTGGACCACGATGGGCAGAAACACCGGTACTGTGATCATGATCTGGGTGATTTCATCCAGGAAAAATCCCAGAACGATCAGGGTGAGCAGAATAATACCGAAAATGATGACCTTGCTTTCCAGACCCAGCATCATGTCACCGATCAGTCCCTGGCCGCCGGTGCGGAAAAAGATACTGGTGAAGCAGGCAGCCCCGAACAGAATCCACATGATCATGCCGTTGATGGCCATGGTGCGGAAGCAGGCATCCTTGAGCACATCCCAGGACAGGCGCCGGTTGATGGCGGCACTCAAAACCGCACCGCCGGCCCCTACTGCAGCCGCTTCCGTGGGAGAAGCCAGTCCGGCGAAAATGGATCCCAGCACCGAGATGATGATGAGCATGGGCAGCACCAGGCTCTTGGCCAGTTTCAGTTTTTCAATAAAAGAAACCCGGTCTTCTTTGGGCAGGGCCGGACCCAGACTGGGGTTCAGATAACACCGGATCCCGATATAACTCATGTACAGAAACACCAGGATCATGCCGGGAATGATGGCACCGGCAAACAACCGGCCGATGGACACCCGGGCGATCATGCCGTAGATGACCAGAGACACACTGGGGGGAATGAGCAGGCCCAGGGCCCCGCCGGCCAGAATCGGGCCGATGGCGATGCTTTTGTCGTACTTCATTTTAAGCATGATGGGTAAAGCGATAATCCCCATGGTCACCACACCGGTGGTGCTCACCCCGGACATGGCTGCGATAATGGCGCAGATGGCCACGGTGCCCATGGCCAGGCCCCCGTTCAGGGACCCTAAAAGCTGGTGCATGAAATTGTACAGATCATGGGTCACCCCGGATTTTTCCAGCACACAGGCCATGAAGATGAACAACGGCATGGCAATAAGGATCACATTGGTCATCATGCCGAATGTATTGGTGGCCACATAGGGCAGACTGTCAAATCCGATGAAGATCCAGGAGGCCACAATGGAACTGCCGCCCAGGGTAAATGCCATGGGAAACCCTGAGATCAGCCCGAGCATGAGCCCGGCGACCAGAACGATAATGGGTAGCCATTCAAATGTCATGACATCTCCTTTCCGGTCACAGCGAATTTAACCGTGCGGATGAAATCGGCCAGCCCCTGGAGCAGCAGCAGTAATGCTGCCACGGGCAAAGCTATTTTCAGCGGCCATAACGGAGATCCCCAGGGAGATGGTGATACGGTCTGGTTCAATTCCACGGCCCGGATCGCAAGGACGGTGCCGTAATAAAACATGGCCCCGATGTACATGAAAAAAACCATATACGTCACCGTATCAATGGCGGCCCGGACCCGGGGGGAAAACTGCAGGTAGATAATATCGATTTTTACGTGTTGTTTGTGCAGAAGGACATAGGCCCCGGCAAGCACAGAAAAGAATCCAAACAAATGCATGCACAGTTCATGAATCCAGATGGTCGGAGCGTTGAATAAAAACCGCAATGCCACTTCAATGAGCAGGACGGCCATGATGATCAATATCAGCCAGCTGACCAGCTTCCCGCTCCATTCGCTGACACTGTCGATGAATGCCAGGACGCGTCTCATTTTTTACCTCTTTCTATGATCGATTAACATCAGAAGCGATAAAGCCCCCACCAGCGAACGAAGGAGGCTTTATCGTTTCTTTGGGCTTTTTTCAGCCGATCCTTACGATTTGAGCGCTATTTTGCCCAGTACCCCATTTCCATGGCCCATTTTTCAACGATTTTGAAAATTTCGTTAAAGGATTCGTCCTTGAGGTATTTTTCAGGAACCACTTTCCGGGCGGTGCCGGCCAGTTTAACCGCATCTTCTTCAGGCCATTCAATGATTTCAATGCCCTGTTTTTCCACAAATTCCCAGGCCTTGCCAATCTCTTTTTCCGCTTCGGTCTCGTTTCTGTAACTGCCGTTGGCAACCGCACTGGCCAGAATCGTTTTCAGATCCTGGGGCATTGCTTCCCATTCTTTCATGTTCACGATCAAAGCATCAGCAGCCGGTCCCACAGCGGTGGGGTATTTAATCCAGTATTTGGTCACTTCATGGAACCCCATGGCCACCATGTCGGCGGCATGGGAAAAGGTGATGGCATCCACAGCACCGGTGGACAGCATGGTGTAGATTTCATCTCCGGGAACCCAGATGGTACCGGCGCCCAGTTCAGCCAGCTGAAGAGCAATCAGTTCGGAGGAACGGAACTTTTTGCCTTTGATGTCATCCACGCCGTTGATGGGGACTTTGGAGATCATCAGGTTGTCCAGGGTCCAGTAAAGGTTGCCCACCAGATAGACCCCATGTTCGGCATAAGCGTCTCTCAGGATCTTCATGATTTTGCCGTCTTCATATTCTTCATACAGATACCGCAGTTCGGAAATGGAATGCGGGGCCGCAAAACAATCTCCATGCATGAATGCCACAGGCAGCTGTCCGGGGAAATATCCCGGCCAGATAAAGGTGGCTTGCATGATTCCCATGCTCACAGCTTCCAGCTGTTCCGGCACCGGTACAATGGCGCCCGGAGAGCTGGGGGTCATGGTCAGACGGCCATTGGTCTTTTCGGTCACTTTTTGGGAGATATCATTGATGGTATCCCAGCTGATGCCCGAGGACAGCCAGGATGACGGCTGCCATTTAAATGTTTTTTCCGCTTTGGCCTGAATCGGTGCGGCTGTTACAAGCATCGCACTGATTGTCAGCACCATCAGTCCCTGAATGAACCTTCGTCCTTTTTTCATCTCTTCCTCCTTGGAAAATTGTATGTGGTTGTGTTACATAAACCCGGTAAAAGGGGTTCTTACCAAGCTAGTGTGGATATACTGAATCATGGTGAAAAAGTCAAACACCGGACGCTGTACCGCGGCCTGAACCGCATGGGCATAAGGGGGCAGGTCACTGCATTCCAGCACCACCGCGCCAATGTCCGGATGGTCGTTCACCATTGTTTTGGCTGTGGAAACCACCTCATCCTGAACTTTATCAGAATCCAGGGTCCCTTTTTCTTCCAGCACGGCGCTGGAAAATTCCGGCTGGGTTTCCATGCCCGCGATAATCACTGGCATGTCCGGGGTCACGCCGACGGCATCAAAATGGGCTTTTTTCAAACTGGATGCGTTGGCGGTAATGATACCGATGGGTTTCCGGGTCATCTGATAGATCAATGGAATCTGCAAAAGACTGGATAAAAAGACCGGGATATCTACGGCTGCAGTCACTTCCCGCTGGAACAGGGCCATGAATCCACAGGCCCCGGTAATGGCCTTCACACCCTGGTCCTGAATGTTTTTTGCCGCCTGGATGAACGGTTCCGCCAACGTGGGATCCTGCTGGTTGAGCAGCCGGTCGATGGAGGCCCCGGTCACTCTTTCATACCGGACCGGAAAAGGAAACGTGCTGGCATTACCCACATTGCCGGGAACGCAGGGATAGGCAGCATCCAGTATCAGGATGCCGATGGATTCTCCATACCAGGCCTGGGTTTTTCTGTGGATACAATAAACGGTCATTGCACTCCAATAATTTGTTATGGTTGGCGAAAAAAATGTATTTCTATAAAAATACCTTTATTTTTATCATTAATCTTGCTACTGGTATACCAGTGAGCGAATTTTCATGTCAAGCTTTTTTATTGGACCGGGCCATAAAAAGTGTATCCGCCCGTAATCAGGTTCAAACGGATGCTGACTGCAACAAACAAGGCAGTGGATTATGAAACCAAACATGTTTAATATCCTGCGGGATCGAATTCTGTACATGGAATATCAACCCGGTCAGATTCTCAATGAAAACGTGCTGGCACAGGAGTTTGAGGTCAGCCGGTCACCGGTCCGAAATGTGCTTAACCGTCTGGAATGGGAACAGCTGGTCCGGATTATTCCCCGGACCGGCAGCATGGTGACGGAAATCGAATTCAACAAAATCATGCACGTGTTTCAGGTGCGGTTTGAATGTGAAGTCCTGGAAATCCAGCTGGCTGCGAATCAACTCAACGATTCGCATCGGATCGTACTCAAGACGATTAAAGAGCGATGCGCGGCCCTGTTTGACAACAAAGATCGTAAAGCGTTGGTTGCCGTGGACACCGACCTTCGAAACATGATTCACGAGGCTGCAGGCAATCCGGTCTTAAAGGAAATTTCCGATCGGCTTTACACCCAGACATTCCGTTTGTGGTATGGTGCCATGGACAAGGGGGACTGGAATGAGGAAGTGCGCAGTATGGTGGAGGAGATCGAGAATCTGTCTGATTTGATTCATACCCGGGACACAAAATCCATGGGTATGTTCCGAAGAAAAGTGCTGACCGATCACTTTGACCGGATGCGCAGAAAATTTTTCACCCATTGAATTCATTGGTTTCAAAAATTCTTTTTTTGGGCTTTGATGAACCATCATCATCGGGAATTCAAAACCAGATTCACGCCGAATCTCGATAAAAATGATGCCGGATATTTTCTGTATCCGATGCCGATTGCGGCATTTTCCCGAAGCATATGGGGTCAACCGGGTGGCAGCCCGGTTAAAATCAGGCACTCACAGCGTACCGGTGACAAGAAGAAATGTCCCGCCCAGAACCAGAAACGGCAAAGGGCCTTGATGCATGGTCCGGGTTGATGAACTGGGGTAAAAGACAGAAAAAACAATGCCACTTTGGGTTGAGTATATTGCGATCATTCCCTGCCTGTAAATGGTGATCAAATCGTTGTGTGAAAATCGGCGGTTCTGGTTTTCAAATGCCGGTGTCCGGGTGGTCAGGCTTTGATGCCCAGAAAATCAGGTAGATCGCACCCGCCCATTTTACCAGAAAAGGCCGTGGCCGATGTGGACAAAATCAAAGACAGGCCAAAATGCAGTGGCCAGCACATGCACCACGCACTCCGGACATGATCCCGGCCACAGACACCAGTCCGGCACGGGACCCTTGATATCGCTCCGGGTCAGAATATACAGGGTGTCGGTCCCGGGGTCAGGTTCAGTATAATGGCGGCCGCCAGAACCCGGCATATTTTCAATGCCAAACACGGTTGTCTTTCAGATCTGTCCAATCCTTTTATCATTTAGGCAAGGCACGAAGGACACGAAGGAGGGGTTTCTTCGTGTCCTTCGTGCGCTTTCGTGGTATGAATAAATCAAATCAATGCATACATAAATTTTTATAATGATTATACCCTGTGCTTAATCAAACAGGGCATTGACAAACCGACTGCGTCAAACTCCTGTAAATCATCCATGCTTTCTCCCACACCGATGTACCGGATCGGCAGGTGCAGGGTTCCGCCACCGCCGCCACAATACCGCCTTTGGCCGTACCGTCCAGTTTGGTCAACGCCAGCTGTCGACGACGGCCTCATGAAACATTTTGCCTGGGAAATGGCGTTCTGCCCGGTGGCACCAGCACCATGAGCACTTCGGCGGGGAGCGCCGGGCATTTTTTTTTCCACCGTGCGTTTGACTTTTCTTCAGCTCTTCCATCAGGTTTTGGCAAGGGAGCCGGCCGGTCGTGTCAATGAGCAGCACATCCATGCCCCGCCATGGCGGCTTCCACCCGTCATAGGCCACAGCAGCCGGATCTGCGCCCTGTTTATGGCACGATGGTGGCACCGGCCCGATCCGCCCAGATGCCCACCTGTTCGATGGCGGCAGCTCCTGAACGTATCCGGGCAGCGGCAATGAGCACTTTTTTATTTTCCCGGTGAACTGGGTGGCCAGTTTGCCCAATGTAGTGGCTTTCCTGCTGGTGCTGTTGACACCCACCACCATGATGATATGGGGGCGCGATGGGTGGGCAGGGGCGGCTTCAGATCTTCTGTCCCGGGAAACAAAGCAATGAGTTCTTGTTTAAGTACTGTTTTGAGTTGGTCTTGCTGTGGACAGACGGCTTTGCCTGCTTCCCGGATCCGGTCCATCATTTCCATGGTGATGTCCATACCCAGATCTGCGGTAATCAACACCTCTTCCAGTTCCTCAAAAGGGCATCGTCAATTTTGCGGCTGGATTTGAACAGGTCATTGATATCCGTGTTCAGGACTTCCTGGTTTGGTCAGGCCGGATTTTAGGCGGCTGAATATTCTTTAAGTCGTTCCTGTTCTTCACGTTGTTCCCGGGCCCTGCGTTCTTCCTCTTCTTTAAGGCGGGCCTGCTCTTTTAATCGAGCCGTCTCCTTGAGCCGGGCTTGTTCGATCAATCGTTCCTGCTCATTTATTTTTTCTTGTTCTTCACGTCTCTCTTGTTCTTTCAGCCGCGCTTGTTCTTGGAGCCGCTCCTGTTCCTTGAGCTGTGCTTGTTTTTTCAGTTTTTCTTGCTCTTTTTCTTTTGTTTTTCTTTTGAAAAAATTGAATGCCACGCAGGTGTCTCCTTGTGATGGGCAGATTTTTTGATAACCGGTTTGTGTACCGCTCTTTTACAATGTTTGAAAGATCAAATCAACCCTGTAAACCCATGGATTGAATTGTCAGGAATTTCTTTACTTTCCTTGAACGGGCCGGTAAATTGAGATCTGATAATGTCAAGGTGAAACCATTTTTAAACAGGAGTCAATATGACCTTTGAGGATGCCATTGAACCACTGCTCGATCATCCGGTTACCCGGCAGATGACGTTGGATACAAATTCGGAAACCGAAGAAAGACAGACGTTTAAGCCCAGACGGATTGCTGTTTTCGACGCCGGTCTTACAGAAATGACAGACCAGCCCCAATACCGGTTTGCCGATAATTCTGAAGCCCGGCGACTGCTGCCCGGCATTATTGACAATTGTGTTCAAAAAGTGGCTGCCCGGCCGGACATGTCGATACAGGAAAAAACGGCATTCTGCAAACCCCGGCGGATCGGTGTGGTGTTTTCCGGAGGACCGGCACCCGGGGGGCACACCGTGATTGCCGGGTTGTATGATGCCATGAAAACCAATCATCCGGATTCCTGTTTATACGGGTTTGTGCTGGGACCCGACGGTCTGCTGGAATCCAGTTGTGTGGAAATCACTGAAAAAATGGTGGATGCGCACCGGCATATGGGCGGGTTTTCCATGATCCGGACCGGACGGACCAAAATCGATACGTCTGAAAAAATGGATCAGGCCTTAAAAACCTGTCAATCCATGAACCTGGAGGGGATCGTGATCATCGGCGGGGATGATTCCAACACCAATGCCGCATTTTTAGCCCAGCATTTCAAGTCTGCCGGCATTCACGTGGTCGGGGTCCCCAAAACCATTGACGGGGACATTCAGGTGAAAAGCGATGACGGTACCTGCCTTTTGGCGGTTCCGTTCGGGTTTCATTCCGCCGCCAGATCTTTTGCCCAGAATATCAGCCATCTGGCATCGGATGCAGCATCAGATGTGAAATACTGGCATGTGTGCAAGGTCATGGGCCGGGTGGCCAGCCACCTGACCCTGGAGGCGGCGTTGCAGACCCATGCCAATCTGGCCTTCATCGGCGAAGAACTGGCCGCGTACACGGATGAAGAACGCCTTAAAAAAGCGCAGGAGACCGGGGAAACGGATTTTACCGCCTTCGGGATCACGCTGCGCCATCTGTCCCGGGTGATCTGTGATGCCATTGTCCGGCGCGCGGCATTCGGTAAAAATTATGGGATCATGATCATTCCGGAAGGGATTCTGGAATTTATCAATGAGATCCAGATATTCATCATCAAGCTCAACAAAATTATCGCGGATTTCAACACCATTCATGATCTGGATTTTCATCGAACCTTTCCGACGTTGAATGAAAAACTGGATTATCTGCGTCGCATCAGCCAGGGGATGATGGACAGCCATCAATTCCCCATCTGGAACGTAAGAGATGATGAGCTGTTCAATCAACTGCCGGATTTTTTTCAGGCCGGGCTTCTGGTGGAACGGGATTTTCACGGCAATTTCCAGTTTTCCCAGGTCAGAACGGAAAAAATTATCATGGATATGGTCAAGGAATATCTCGGGGCGCTAAAAGAGCAGGGCCGCTATAAAATCGGTATCAGCCAGTCCTATTACCAGTCTTTCATGCGGTCACGGAACCTGGATCCGGACCGGTATGCCCCGGCTTTGTTCAACGATCCAAATTCAGTCTATCTTCTGGTCAAACCGGGCATCATGTCATTGAAAACCCTGAAACAGGCCCTGGTCACTGCCAAGCTTCTGGAACCGGATCAGGAGATTCCCGGTCCGGTCAAAGAAATTTTCCGGCGGTCGGAACCGGATTTCAAAATTCAGACCCATTTTTATGGATATGACGGGCGGGGTTGCGATCCCACTGCGTTTGACTGTCATTATACCTATAACCTGGGCATGACCGCGTTTCATTTGATGGCCCATGGGAAAACCGGCCAGATGGCAGCCATTAAAAATCTGGAACAGCCGTTTGAAAACTGGGAACCCATCGGCATTCCCATTGCCCGGCTGATGCATCTGGAAGAACGCAAAGGCCGGCTGGAACTGGTCATGGAAAAAAGTCTGGTGGATTTGTCATCCAATGCGTTCCGGGTATTTAAAGGAATGCGTGAAAAATGGCTGGCAGCCAAACCGGGTGCGGATCATTTCCGGAAACCCGGGCCGGTGCGGTGTGACAGCCGGTCTGCGGAAGACCGGCCCATCACCTTGACATTGAATGCCATTGACATGCGCACAAAAAAAAGATCAAATGATCAGAATCCGTGATGTCACGCTTTTTTTGAAGGCTGGTAAGTACACAACGGTTCTTCGGCCAGGTAGCTGCCCGTGGCTTCATAGGCCCGGGCACGGCAACCGCCGCAGACCCGTTTGTATTCACATGCACCGCATTTGCCCGTCAAATTAGAAAAATCTCTTAAT
>JAGYOW010000149.1 GCA_018399285.1 Desulfotignum sp. | reverse complement strand
CAGATATAAAGGAAATAAGTGCATTTTTGTCTGCTTGTAATACAGAAATGTCGTGTTTTTTAAGGAATTCAAAGAAATATATAAGGTCATGGCTGTATGCAAATATCGTATTAGCTGACAGGCCCTTTTCAATTTTTATATAGTTTAGAAATTGATCTAAAAGTAAATCTTCCGCATGCTCAGTTTTGTTTATTTGGCGCACTTATTATTTATCCTTAACTCTACTATTTTTTAAAACTATAAAGCATTATAGAAAATCAGCATTTGTTGTGAGGACCCTTGCGCCTTCTTTCTCAAGCACAACCATTTCCTCCAATCTAACGCCTCCTTTACCAGGTATATATATCCCAGGTTCAATGGTAAAAACCATCCCTTCTTGCAGTACTTCAGAATTTCGTTGCCCCAAGTAAGGTTTTTCATGTGGTACAAGACCAATTCCATGACCCAGGGAATGGCAAAAAAATTCTCCAAACCCTGCTTTTTTTATTACATCTCTTGCAATAGAATCCGCCTCGAAAGAATCCATCCCTATCTTTATAGAGTTTATTGCTGAAATTTGAGCCTCTCTAACGATATCATAGATTTGCTTGAAATATGATGATGGGCCTTCAAGAAATACAGTTCTTGTCATGTCCGAACAGTAATCGTTAAGGATAGATCCAACATCTAAGATTATGGGCTCATGCTCCACTATTTTTTTATTTGTTGGGGTGGCATGCGGCACGGCAGCATTTTCACCAGATGCAACAATTGGTGGAAAAGACACGCCATCGCCATCTCGTTCGTGTATTAATAATTCTATTTTCCAGGCTATACTTCTTTCGGTTTGATGAGGTTTCATCTCCTCAATGACCTTGGATAGGATATCGCCCATAAGTAATGCAGACGAGCTTAGTAAATCAATTTCTTCTTTGCTCTTTATTTTTCTAATATCTTCGACGACTCCTGCAGTGGCTACAAGTTCAACGGCTGGTGATTGAAGAGATGCCTGTTTCTTAGCCTTTTCATATAAATCCCACATCAGATAACCGGCTTCAAACCCTAATTTTCGTGTCCGTAACTGATGGAAGATATCAGGCAAGGCATTTATTAATCCCTCTTTGTGGGTTATAACCTCAACATTTACTGCCTCTTCCTCTGCTTCTATAGTGTACCGAGAATCCGTTAACAAAAGCGCCTTGTCTTTGTTAATGAATAGCGACCCGGAAGATTCATCGAGCTGTCCATCTGGGGCCTTAAAACCTGAAATGTAACGGCGGTTTTGAGGCTGTATAACCCATAAGGTATCTATTCCCAGCAATTCGAACTTACTTCGTACAATATTTAAGCGATTTTTGTACATTCTCTATGCTCCTTATTTATAACTATTTGTAAAACGAGTGTTCAACCAGAGTAATCTATGCAATTATTGATTTAATCAGTGGTTTTTTCATAATTCAACGTGATTTTTTGTAACTTGTTTGCCAGATTAATAGCTACCATTTCTTTTATCAATTACGTTTCTATCCCAATAGGTAATGCATATCAAGTTTTAATTGCTAACATCCATAGGTCTCCCAGAATGACAGTTTATTGTGATTCAGATTTCTTATTTCATGAACCTTTCGAGCCTAAGGGATTAATTTGTGGCTTTTAATTTACGTTGAAACATGATAAAATAATATTATTAAGGAAAACAGAATAGCCTTACTATTTCATAATACATTCATTATTGATAATAGTAGAGTTCTTCGAGAAAGGCAGCATTCATAGTATGAATTGGATATAGAAGTGGGTTACGTTTGTTTAACTGGTTTATAAGAGTTATACTCGAGGTAAATCAGCAGGTAAATAAGGGAATACGTATTGATATTCCAAAGGTGCAAAACGTTTCTTGACCTTATCGCTCTTGTAATTTTTTAAGTTTTATGGCACTGGATTAGAATGATGATTAATCTTAAAGGTGAGGGTGAAAATATTAGATTAAGAAAGTTGCCACTGCAGGCTTTGCTTGGTTATTTTATTGGTGGAGCTGAGGGGGATCGAACCCCTGACCTCATGACTGCCAGTCATGCGCTCTCCCATCTGAGCTACAGCCCCTTGTGGGTGATAATACTACATAAGAAATTATTATTGTCAATAAAATATTATTTTTTTTCGTTGAAATATAAC
>JAGYOW010000148.1 GCA_018399285.1 Desulfotignum sp. | reverse complement strand
CAATTACCATCTCCATTTATACGGGTGAAAAATGGATTTCCATTGAAAAGGGCAGCCTGGTTTCACCGGACACTGGTGTCACCCCTGTCAATATGCCCGAAATGGCACAGCTGCTGTATGTCTGTGCCCTGTGCTGTGAAACAAAAATCAACGGCCGGTGCGCTGACGGGCGGCTGGACATATCAGGATCAGCCACTGAGAGTGCTTTGACCGAACTGGTTGACAATGCCGGTATCGATGTGAAATCCATTCGGAAAACAGCCCCCCTTATCCGGATCAACCACCGGTCTGAAAAACAGCTGTTCATGAGTACCGTGCACCGCACGCCCGGAACTGATGATCACTTTGTCATGGTAAAGGGAAGCCCCCTGGAAATTCTTTCCCGGTGTGACACCCAGATCATTGATGGCCAGACGGTTCCCCTGACCCCGGAAGCCCGGACCCGTATCCAGGATGCCAATGCAGTGAGGGCGGGCAATGCGCTGCGGGTGCTGGGGTTTGCCTGCCGCACCGTCAGCGCTGATACAGACAAAGACCTGGAGACCCATCTGACCTGGCTGGGCCTTATCGGCCTGGCAGATCCGCCCAGGGAGGGAATTGAAGCACTGATCGCCCAGTTTCACAAGGCAGGCATCAGAACTGTCATGATTACCGGAGACCAGCAGATCAGCGCCCTGGCCATTGCCAGGCAGCTGCATCTGTCCGGAAGCGCCCCCCTGGAAATCATGGATGCTTTGGAGCTGGCTGAACTGGATGAGCAGACACTGGTAAACCGGGCCAGAACCGTGCATGTATATTCACGGGTAACCCCGTCTGACAAACTCAAGATCGTCAAAGCCATTCAGGCTTCCGGACAGACCGTGGCCATGACCGGCGACGGCATCAATGACGGTCCGGCACTCAAGGCGGCCGACATCGGTATTGCCATGGGCGGTTCCGGCACAGACCTTGCCCGGGATGTAGCCGATATGGTGCTCACCCGGGACAGTCTGGAACTGCTGGCTGTATCACTGGCTGACGGCAGAAGCATCTATCAGAATATCAGAAAATCGGTCCACTATTCCCTGGCCACCAATATCAGCGAAATTCAGCTGATGACCACTGCCATCGCCCTGGGCCTGGGATCTCCTTTGAATGTGATGCAGCTGCTGTGGATCAATATGATTTCCGACATTCTTCCGGGACTGGCACTTTCTCTGGAAAAGCCCGAGGGGGATGTTCTGGAGATGCAGCCCAGAAATGCGGATGATCCCCTGTTCAACAACAAAGATTTTTGCACCATGCTGATGGAATCCTCCGCCATTACCGGTGGTGCGCTGGGCACCATGCTCTATGGGTTGTCCAGATATGGATCTGCTGCAACAGCCGGGGGACTGGCCTTCCAGAGCCTTGCCTTCGGTCAGCTGCTGCATTCCATCACCTGCCGTTCCGAAACCGCAGGCATTTTCACCCGGAAAAAACTGCCCGCCAACAAGCCCCTGAACTGGGCCATCGGCCTGTCCATCGGTGCCCAGGTGCTGACCATGGCAGTGCCGCCGCTGCGGTCCCTGCTGGGACTCTCACGCATCACCCTCATGGACGGCCTTGTGATTTCAGCCGGGTCCACCATACCCCTGCTGGCCAATGAACTGTGTAAAACAGCCAGAGAAAAAGCCATTTCCAGTACCAGCTCCCATGAAAAAAAAGATGCGGACCAGAATGCCGATGCTGCTTCCCCCCTGAACGGACAGGCTGCGAACGTCGGGCCTCGTGCCAGGGAAACAGCAGGTGACAAAATGACACAATTTTCAAATTAGGAAACAGCCATGGGTGCATCATTCATTTCTTATATGACATCATGTTCAGGGCCGGTTCTTTTTATGGCCATCATGCTGCTTATCTGGATTCTTTGCAAAGGAGCGGACATCCTGGTGGATGAAGCGGCCGCAATCTCCGCACGGTTCTGCATATCCAAGCTTCTGGTGGGACTGGTTATCGTCAGCATCGGAACCACCATTCCAGAGGCAGCCGTCTCTGTGATAGCCGCTGTAAACGGTCAGCCTGAAATAGCCCTGGGCAATGCAGTGGGCTCCATTATATGTAACACCGGCCTGATACTCGGCCTGGTCACCCTGTTTGCGCCCATATCCCTGGAAAGCCCAAATGTCAAGCAGCAGGGATGGTTTCAATTTGCCGCAGGCATCCTTCTGGTGGCTTCCT
>JAGYOW010000147.1 GCA_018399285.1 Desulfotignum sp. | reverse complement strand
ATGGCAGACCGCAGACCGATACCGCCCGTGGATTTTGCCAGGGCGCCCAGCAGATGGAGCAGGATATCAAAGTGGGCCGGCAGAAACGGGTACAGGTCAATAAAGGTCTGCCGGTCAAAATCCGCGCCATAGACCCGGGCATCCACCAGTTTGGTGTTGTGCCGCAGCATCTGGCCGTGTTGGTCAAACAGGCTGCCAAGGGCGGTTTCCCCTTCGGACGATTTTCCCAGTAACCGGCTGTAGCAGATTTCCTTGATATCCTTGGCATCCAGGTCCACGCCGACCGGGAACCGGTCTTTGAGTTTATACAATTCCGGTGAGTTCAAAGAGGCTTTGGCATCATCTTCCGTCAATGTCTGCTGGGCCGTGCCGATCAGCCAGACTTTTCCGTCCCCGATTTTTTTCAGGTTTTCCGCCAGACCCTGGAGGTTCAGAATCAACTGCTGCCTGGCACCCACATACTGTCCCACTTCATCGATGATAAAAATGATATACTCTTTCTGGGCCGCGTCCCGGACGATTTCCAGCATCTCGCTGACCCGGTCATTTTCAAACCGGATCACATCCCCGGCTTCCGTGGAAAAAGAGGTGGCTGTCTTGAAAAGCACAGGGTACATCTGGTGGGCAATCTCAGGAATCAGGCTGTCCACCACCAGTTCGTCATTCCGGTATGTTGCCCATTCCTCGCCCTGGGTATGTTCTTTGAAAAGGCCTAAGAATTCATCATACCGGTTGTCTTTCTTGAGTTTTCGTTCAAAGGCCGCCACTTTGAGATTGCGCGAATACCCGGCCCATTGCAATACTTTATAATACAGGACCGTGGAGACCTCTTCCATGGTGGACCCGGTCACCTGTTCACTGGCCAGATCCAGCATCAGGACCGCTGCGGGAAAGCGTTTGGCAACCGTCCCCAGCAGGGCCTTGGTGGTGGATTTTTTCATTCGGTCCTGCAGGTGCTGGATGAACGGGACCCCGTCGATTTTGACGGTGTCATCAAATGCCAGCCCCATGTATTTGGTAAACGAGCTTTTTCCGGAGCCGTAAAACCCGGAGACCCATACCCCGACTTCATTTTCTCCCCCGGCCTCCATGGCGGCCTGCATTTTTGTGAGCAGCTTTTCAAACTGCTCTTCAATGCTTTCCGTGACCACATATTCTGAAATTTCAGATTTGAGACGTATTTCCTGGGATACGCCATAGGTGATCACTTTTTCAATGGTACGATAGATGTTTTTATTGGCATCAAACAATGATTTGATCTGCATGGTCATTTTCCGCCTTTTATCAACCGCCAACGTGAACGGATCTGTAATTGCCGTCTTCCGGGTAAAACCCCAGAAACTTGAGCCGGGTTTTTCCCGTGCGTGTGCCCGGGTAAAAGAAAATGCAGGGGATGCTGAACTGTCCCTGGAGTTTTCCTTCGATAACCCCGATGCGCATGTAGGGATGAAGCGCTTCAATATCAGTGATCAGCAAAATGTTTTTGGGATCGGATTCCAGATCCTGGAGCACGGATTCCAGTTTTTCCTGAAGGGCCCCGTTTTCCAGGGCATTGGCCAGTGCCTTGTTGGTTTTTTCCCACTGCAACGGGGCTTTGGCATCCGCCGAAAGCCAGATCTTTCTCAACGGCGCTGCCTCCAGGATCTGTTTGATTTTCGTGGCTATGGAAAAGGTGTGCACTTTCCAGCCCTCGTTTTTGAGCCTGGCTGTCCATGCAGGCATGTGCCGTTTTACTTCCAGAATCTGTTCCGGGGAAAACACCAGATAATAGATCGGTTCAAAACTGGCATGGCCAAATTCCCGGCCGGCCTTGATGCGATTGATCAATTCATTGAAATCAGCCTTGAGTGATGACATCCACCACCTCCTCCAACCGGCCGAAACGCCAGCTTATTCGGGTGACTTGACCGGCGGACTGGACAATCAGCCAGTCTTTTTTGGCAATTCCGGCCAGGCTTTCTTTGACATCATCCGGGGTGAGCCCGAAGAGCCGCCATATGTCGTGATTGAGAATGCGGTTGTCCCCGAGCCCTGAAAAATGCAGCCAGTAGGCAAAGAAAAACAGGGGGTGGTGCTGCAGCTGCACGGGCTGAATCTGTCTTGCAGTTCCTCGTCCTTTTGATAACAAGCCATAATCGGCACAGCATCCGACCAGGTAGGAAGATACGCGTTTTATGGTGGTCTCCGACCAGGGCCTGATGGTTTTTC
>JAGYOW010000146.1 GCA_018399285.1 Desulfotignum sp. | reverse complement strand
TCCCTGATGCTCTCTTTGCTGGTCAGCCCCACCATGATTATTTTTTTCAAGGACGGGTTTGATTCGGTGGATTTTCGCTATATTCAGGCAGCCGATGCCCTGGGTGCCGATAAGGTGCAGCGGTTGATATATGTGATCCTGCCCGGGGCATGGCCGGGCATTGTCACCGGGATCATCATGGGACTGGGCCGTGCCATGGGGGATACCCTGATTGCCTTGATGATTGCGGGGAACGCGGTTCATGTACCCGGATCCATCCTGGATTCGGCCCGAACCCTCACCGCCCATATTGCCCTGGTATCTGCATCGGATTACGAAAGCCTGGCGTTTAAATCCATTTTCGCCTGCGGTCTGACCCTGTATGTATTGAATGCCCTGGCCGTGATTGTGGTCAGACGACTGGGCAACAGGAAAGGTTCGGTCAAATGAATACCAGGGGGTTGGGGTGGTGCCTGCACCTGTTTGCCTGGGGGGCGGCCCTGTTGCTTTTGGGATCTGTTCTGGCATTGCTGGGGTATCTGCTGATCAAGGGGATACCTTCTCTGGACAGGGATCTCATATTCGGCCAGGTAAGTTTCCTGGATGCGGTGCTGTTGCAAAAAAGGGTGTTTGACGGGTTGTTCCCTGCCATTGCAGGTACCTTGTGTGTGGTAGTGGTGTCCGTGGGACTTGCCATTCCCGTCGGGGTCTGTGCCGGTATTTACATGAGTGAATTTGCCACAGTTTCTCAACAGCGGGTGTTTGGATTGATGTTTGACATTCTGGCAGGCATCCCTTCCATTGTGATTGGATTGTTCGGTTTTTCAGGCGCTGTTTTCATCCACAGGTATGTTTCAAATGATTTCAGGCCATGTCTGGCCGTGTCTGTTGTGTCCCTGGCATTTCTGGTGCTGCCTTACATTACGCGGACCACCCAGGCCTCCCTGCAGGGGCTTGCGGCTCAAACCCGGCAGGCCGCCCTGGCGCTGGGTGCCACACGGGTGCAGAACATTTTTTATGTGCTTCTGCCCCGGGCGTTTTCAGGTATCCTCTCCGGTATTATCCTGGCCATTGGGCGGTGTGCTGAAGATACAGCGGTCATCATGCTCACAGGGGTGGTGGCCACGGCCGGTATTCCCGGATCCCTACTGGGCAGCTACGAGGCCCTGCCGTTTTACATCTATTATATCTCATCCCAGTACACGGATGCCGCTGAACTGATGTCCGGATACGGGGCCGCGATCATTCTGCTGGGCGTGTGTGCCATTTTGTTTCTTATGGCATTTATCATAAAAAGACAACTTGCCGGTCATACCGGACCGGGACGGTTCTATGGATAATCATATAAAAATCAGGGTGAAAAACCTGACCTTTTCATATCACAAAATACCGATTTTCGAGAATATCAGTCTGGATTTTGAGGCCCATGCCATCACAGCCATCACCGGTCCTTCCGGCAGAGGAAAATCCACATTTTTATCCATTCTGAACCGGTTGTGGGAATCCCAGCCCTTTTCGAGGATGCAGGGAAAGGTGTGGATCCACCTGGACGGGCATTGGATCGATATCTATGGCAGAACCCTGACCAAACCGGACCTGAGAAGAAAGGTGGGCATGGTGTTCCAGACCCCCAATCCTCTGCCCATGAGTATCTATAAAAACATGGCGTTCCCCCTGAAGCTGATCGGTATGACGGACAAGTCCCTGGTGGCGGACAAAATCACCGCAGCACTCCGGCAGGCATTCTTATGGGACGAGGTAAAAGACCGTTTGAACAACAGCGCCTTCAGTCTTTCCGGAGGGCAGCAGCAGCGGCTGTGCATTGCCAGGGCCCTGGTTTCCCGGCCTGAAATCCTTCTTCTGGATGAGCCTACCTCATCCCTGGATGCCGGGGCCGCATCCGTGATTGAAGATTTGCTTGTGAATCTTAAAAAACAATGCACCCTGATCGTGGTATCCCATTATCTGGACCAGGTTTCCCGTATTGCCGACAACGCATTGAAACTGGAATCCTGCGGCTTTACACAGGTATGATTCTTTTTTATCGGGCCGGGCCATGGTGCCATGTTGATCCTAAAACCATCCTGGTTTATACAGATGCGGTGTCATACACGCACCTGGCGGGACCTGTTGCCCCCTCACACACACAGTTCCAGCTGCTTTAAGGCACGGGGCAGTCTGTATTTGTCAACAGCCCTGGCCCAGCGCTTTTCATATTGCCTCATCAGCCAGTGTTTTGGTTTTGAGCTGTAGCAGGCCTTGTCAAAGTCAATAATATAGATGTTACGGGTTTTATCA
>JAGYOW010000145.1 GCA_018399285.1 Desulfotignum sp. | reverse complement strand
CCAAATCCAGCCGGCTACTCCGGACACAATGCCTGCATGTGGGAAGGAGGTGGCCCACCGCATGTTCGCCGACCGCCGCACGGGTCAACGCGGCAGTATCGAAAATGAAAAAGATATTTCCGCTTGAGCGCTCCGCGCAGTGAATCGCCCACAGAAGGACTGACAAAGTTGTGATTGATTGCATGACAGATCATATTGTCCACCCATGACAACTGCTCAAAACTCAGGCACGAATCCATGACCTGGATGATCCGCTCACACACCGCCCCGGGATCCGGGCGCTGAAACATCAGCCTTCCAGTTTTGCGTCCCATGGTTCCATCTCTCCTTCCGGCAAGGCCGGGGATACGAATTGCAGATACTCACTTCGATAATGAAGCGGCACACTGCCCACCTTGTTTTTCCGGCCTTTGGCCACGTCCAGCTCCACCGGGACCATGGTCTGACCCTCCTCTGCCTTCCAGGGCACGATAAAAAGCACATTGTCCGCGTCCTGTTCCAAACTTCCTGACTCCCGTAGATGAGAGAGCATGGGCTTTTTGCTCTTTTCCGATTCCCGATTCAGCTGGCACAGAAGCAGGATGTGTAGATCAAGCTCCTTGATTGCACAGTTGATAGACCGACTCATCTCAGAGATCTCCCGCTCCCGGCTCGATCCCCGATGGTCAGGCTCCATGAGCTGCAAGTAATCAAGGATAACCAACTGCATGCCAATCTCACGCTTCCACAGCCGGCACTGCACATAAAAATCTGTCGGGGTGAGCGAGGGCCGGTCCCACATCCGGACCGGGGCATGCCGGATATTTTCAGCGAACGCATACACCCGCTGCCAGTCCCCATCTGTAAATTTACCGTCCCGAAAGCGCATGGCCTCCACCTCCGCTCCGGGTTGACTGATCTTGTTCGAGCTGGCAAAGCGATCCATAAGGGCAAACTTGTCCATCTCCAAAGAGAATATCCCGCAGCCAATCCCCTTGGTTATTGCATGCTCAATGATATTGATCCCCAAAGCGGTCTTTCCGGTCGAGGGCCGCCCGGCCAGCACGGTCTGCTCCTTAGGGAACAGCCCGGCCAAAATATTATTCAACTCCCGGTACTGGGTCTTGATCAGCGGCCCGCCCTGGGTTTGCAGAGATTCCAGCCTGTCCACCCATTCGTTCACAAAGTCTTCGGGCCGGCAGGACTGACCGTCGCTGTGCTCATCCAGGACATGCTGGATCACGTTCTGCCCATCCAGAGCCACTGTGCGGGGATCGGTCCCCAGATCGGCGGCCTGGTCCATCATGGCCGCCCCGGCCTGGATAAGCGTGCGGCGCTGGGAATACACCCGCAGTTCCTTGGCCCATTCCAGGGCATGGCTCGGGCTGGCCACACTGTCCATCATCTTGGTCAGATACATGGCCCCGCCGCAGACCTCGGAAACTCCCAGCTTGGTCACCTGTTCGTTGAGCATGACCAGGTCAATGACCTTGCCCTGCTTTTTCAGTTCCAGCAGGGCTTTCCATATATGTTGATGGGCCTGACTGAAAAAGGCCCGCTCATCCACAATACCCATCAGCTCGTCCAAAAGCTCCGGCCGGTGCAGCATGGCCCCCAGAACGGCCATTTCCGTATCGGTCTTGGCCGGAAGGGATACGTTGGACAGCAGGGAGGAGCCGTCCTTTTTCTCCTTATTCTTCTGTTGCCCCTTAGCGGCCATACCCGCCTCCGCAAACAAAAAATGGGCGCCTCATCACGTGCCCGGCACGCAACAAAACGCCCAACAAAAAAATGCCCCACCTCTGCCCCACCACCATTAAGCAAAGGGTGCAAAGGTGGGGCAGGAGTGGGGCAGATTCAGGACCGAAATTACCTAACTTTTTTTGACCCCTTGTATCTCCTTCTTCTTTTTGATCTTTTTTGGCCCGCCCTGGAGGATTCGAACCCCCGACACCTGGATCCGAAGTCCAGCAGGTTTGGGATTTTAGTTTACCCGTGGTATCCCTATGTGTCGTGATTTCAGTGTGTTGACAATGTAACGTATCCCTGTGTATCCTTGGTTGCAGGGTGCAAAGGTGGGGCAGGAGTGGGGCAGATTTCAGGGGGGATACGTCATGGCCGAGGCCAAACAAAAGACCGGATATCGAGGGGTGCGCTTCCGGGAGCATGCCAGCGCAAAGTTCAATAAGCGGCCGGACAAATGCTTTTTCATCCGCTACAAACGGGGTGGAAAGACCATTGAAGAGGCCGTGGGCTGGGCCAGCGAGGACTTCACCGCCCAACAGGCCAGCACGATCCGGGCCCAGATCATGCACA
>JAGYOW010000144.1 GCA_018399285.1 Desulfotignum sp. | reverse complement strand
CACCAGACTTTCAGCTCTCAACACGGCATCTTCCCGGGTGTTCTCCCGGCGGATACGGTTGATCTCCATTGTGACCCTGGCCCCTTTTTCCTCGATCCCCCGCTTGATAGCTGCCTGGTTGATCAGGCGGATCTCGTCGATCCATATGTCGATAACAACCTTCACCCAGTCACGGGGCTCTACCTGTGCCAGTACCCATTCCGTCAGCCCGTCGAATTGCTCCGGGTGCTTGATCAGGTCTATGTCGATCTGTTTCATGGTCCGGGTGGGGGTTTCGACAAACTTGCTGTGCCAGGTTTCACCATAATAGTTGTGCACATAGAACCCTTTGGCCTCATTCCGTTCACCAAAGTTGGCCCTGAAAAGTGACCCGGAGTGATAGGCCCTTCCCCCCTGGTACTGGTATTCCTGGGCCATATGGATGTGGCCAAGGCACGTCAATGATGCTCTGGACATTGCCAGCATATCCCTGGAAACAGATATTTCAGATCCGGGCAGGGTCTGGTGTTCAGATATTTTTGACCCTTTTAAGCTGAAATGGCCGTTGAGGATATGAGGCGCGTTTTTCGATGACGCAGTTGACCCAAACCCAGCAAAGATTGTTCCCATGGCCTGGGCTATGTTCTCGTTATCGAGTTCAACTCCCTGGCGGTTCTTCCAGTATTCCTTTGTCGGGGCCGGGATCTGGGTAACGACCAGGTCCGGTGCCGCCGGGACTCTGGCCCAGGTGCCGTCTTCCAGGTAAATCTGTTCCGGTTCTGTGCTGACATGGATCATATGCTCACCGGCCACATGCCGCAGGATTTCCGGGATACTGCCATCATGGGATGGGGTTCCTCTTACAACCGCCACCGGGGCAATATCGGACATTTCCCGGAACAGCCTGGCGATGGTCTTAGCGGACCGGGTGTCCGCGCCCAGGTACTGGCTGTTCGTGACGTCACCCGAACAGATAAAAGCGTCCGGGTTGTCGGTTTCTGCCGAATGAATCATGTATTGCAGGCATTTTTCCGCCTCGTCATGATTCTTTTCATCGAAATGACAGTCAGCGAAGTGATAAATTTTCATTGTGGCCTCCTTGATAAAATGTGCTTGAAATAATCTGTGCGGGCTTCCTGCTCCCAATGACTCAGTGGCGGCTGGCCCTTCATGTCTTTTTCGTGATGCTGGTATCCGTATTGTTTGACCATGCCAAGGATGGTGTTCTCCTGTTCTTCCGGGGAACAGTTCTCAAAATCGATGATTGTCGGCTCGATGGTTTCCGGTTCCGGGGTTTCTACCGGGGATGGGGACTCCGCGTCATGCTGGTTATTGTGTTCGATCATTGCCGGCATTTGTGGAGGTGGTGCCACCCCGTATATTCCAAGGAAGGATTGCGTTAGCGCCGCATATTGCATCCGTTGGACTTGCTCGTTTGCCGGATCTGGGGTGATGCGGACCAGGTAAAATCGTTTTTCAAGACCATCATGTGTGCCGTTATAACTTTTGAACGATACCGGCAGATCCAACACAGACCGAATGGCCCGGGCCTTGGCTCCGGATTCTGCTCTCTCATCCATGGTTTCCCGGATCTGGTTCACATCCCGATCAGAAAACAGCTTGATGTAATCGTCTTTGTTTGGGGGCCACACTTTCTGGTTCTTCTTTTTCCTATCATCGTATTGTTTTTCATACTTTTCTTCAGCAGATGTCCGTTTCGCGTTCAAATCAATGTGTTTATATGCCGATTCTTCATGGAATCTGCCGTCCATTTTTAGAAACTTTGCCACCGCTAAGTACAAACAGAAGTTTGGGTCGCGCCGATCATCCATTCGCCCGGATCTTCCGTATTCTGCTACCCATTCAATCCCGGCCGCCTTTGCCAGCTTTTTATAGCCGTGTGCGTGAAGCCCATAGCTTTTGCCGCCCTGGACAGGGTAAAAGTCATCCGGCTGCAACTTGACAACCTGCAAAACAGGGACGTAAAGGTGGTTGACCCTTGGCAGGGGTGCGCTCGGGCAAAATACGAAGTGTCCGCCTGCTTTGGCCTCGTTCAGCTGTGCTCTGAGTTCACTGTTTTGATCCATATCATGCCTCCTTTGCAATCATGGCCAGGATCTGAAGTTCCGGGGTCCGGAATTCTGCCTGAGCAATTTCTTCCAGCCGGTCAGCCAGGTGGGGGTGTTGGGAGAAATCGACCAAGACAGATATGATTTCAGGCGCCTTGTCTTCGGTTTCTTCTTCGGGCTGGGTTTCTGCCGCCGCCGCAAGATTGATTTTCCGGACACACTCTTTACACCGGGTATCCAGCCCATCCTTGCACGTCGGTGCGCTGTAAAAATGTTCCCGGTCGGCTGGGAAAGAGTCTCCG
>JAGYOW010000143.1 GCA_018399285.1 Desulfotignum sp. | reverse complement strand
GCATGCCCGGTTCCAGTTTTTCAGCCAGTTTCTGTGGATCAACTGGTTTGCTGATATAGTCATCCATACCGGCCGCAAGGCACTTTTCCTGATCACCGGCCATGGCAAGGGCGGTCATGGCAATAATGGGGATTCTGGTTCCTGACTGTTTATTGCTGCCTGCCTGCTGGCTGCGGATCCAGCGGGCTGCTTCCAGCCCATCCATTTCAGGCATCTGCACATCCATGAGTACCAGGTCGTAGGGAATATGTTCCAGGGCCCTGACTGCCTCGACACCGTTGGCCACAGCGTCAACGTACAACCCCAGTTTGTGCAGAATGCCCATGGCCACCTGCTGGTTGGTAATATTGTCCTCTGCCAGAAGAATGCGCACGTTGGTGCGGTTAAGATCGCGCACTGCGTGACGTGAGAGGATGGGAGCACCCGCGCCATAGGATTTTCCTGAAAGAACCGCTGCCAGGCAGTCGAAGAGTTCAGACTGACGCACGGGTTTGGTTAGATGCGCTTTAAAACCAATTGATTCTATCTGCCGGGCATCCCCCCGCTGACCCAGTGATGACATCATAACCAGGTGTGTGCCGGAAATTGCAGCATCCTTTTTAATTACCATACCCAGCTCATCTCCGCTAGTGCCCGGCATCTGCATGTCCAGGACTGCCGCGGCAAAGGGATCGCCCGTTTCAACGGCCCTGTGCAGTTGATCCAGGCACTCATCCCGGCTGGACGCTTCCTCGGACCGGACCCCCCAGGCTGTGAGCTGGGTCACGAGGATCTCCCGGTTTGTGGCGTTATCATCCACCACCAGAATGTGCTTTTTCTGCACCACACCTGGAAGGACGGGGTCGCGTTTTGATTTTTGAACGGCTTGTTTGATGAATCGGGCCGTGAACCAGAATTCTGTTCCTGGGTGTGAATTGGGGGATAGCGGTTCTTTTTTGCCTGTTGGGCGTTGAGCTCCCACGGGGGCCGGAGAGATCAGGCCGATCTCACCGCCCATTATTTCAGCCAGCTGCTTTGAGATGGCCAGGCCCAGGCCTGTGCCGCCGTATTTGCGGGTAACAGATCCGTCCACCTGGGTGAACTGCCGGAACAGGTCCTGCTGTTTATCCAGGGGTATGCCAATCCCGGTGTCACGCACTGAAAAACGGATCAAAACATCCTTGTCTGTTTCCTGGTCCAGGTGGGCGAGGACAGAAATTTCCCCTTCATGGGTAAACTTAACCGCATTACCAGCCAGGTTCACAAGGATCTGGCGCAGGCGGCCCGGATCTCCCCTCAAAAATCCCTGTACGTCCGGGGACACGGCACAGATGAACTCCAGCCCCTTTTCCTGGGCTTTGAGTGCCATTATTTCGGCAAAGTCGTCAAGCAGAGCGCGCAGGTCAAAGTCAAGGGTTTCCATTTCAAGTTTACCAGCCTCGATTTTGGAAAAATCCAGGATGTCGTTTATCAGTCCCAGTAACGCTTCGCCGCTGGTCCGGACTGTCTCCGCATAATGCCGCTGATCCGTGCTCAATTGGGTATCAAGCAGCAGGCCTGTCATGCCGATGACACCATTCATGGGGGTGCGTATCTCATGGCTCATATTTGCAAGAAACTCGCTTTTAGCAAGATTTGCCTTCTCAGCTTCAGCAGCCATGTTATTTGCCCGGTCCGTGGCTTTTTCCAGGGAAACCCGGGTCCGGGCCAGTTTGTCGAAATTTTGGGCGGCCTTGGTGGCTATAGCCTGGAATTCATCAATCGTGTAATTTCCTGCCTGGACGTCATTTCGGTTCAGGGCTGCAGTCAGCACACTGAGCTCTGTATCGACCTTTGCAGTCAAACGGTTTCCCAGCAGTTCCATGAGAAGAAGTACTCCGGCAGCCAGGCCGAATATGACTGCCAGTTCAATCATCAGGCTGCGCTGAAACTCCTTTTCAACCGCATGGACGGCGCCTTCGATGTCATCCATGTAAAGGCCGGTACCCACCACCCATCCCCAGTCCGGTACACCCCGGGCAAAGGAGATTTTGGGTACATTGCGGCCGAGACCCGGCTTGTTCCACTGATACTGCACAAAACCGCCATTGGATTTTCCAGCCGCAGCGATCAACTCCTGCACTACTTTGACACCGTCCGGGTCGGTGAGGTCATAGATGTTTTTCCCGATCAGCTCCGGCTGAGTGCGGTTGACCAGCTCGACACCCTCAAAGCTTTTGACGAAAATATAGCCCTCACCGTCGGCAAAGCTGTAAGCTGAGAGCCTCTGTTTGAGATGCTGGCGAATCTTCTCTTCAGCCATGCCGATTGCGCCGAGCTTTCTGCGGCCACATTCGATCTGATCCATGGCCTGATCCACCATGGTTTTGATCAGGGTTTTCTTC
>JAGYOW010000142.1 GCA_018399285.1 Desulfotignum sp. | reverse complement strand
TGTTGGCGGAAATGGTCCCCACCTGGGCGATTTCATTCTGGTTTTTGGTGGGTTTGGCCAGTTCTTCCAGTTTTTCGGTGATTTTGGCCACGGCCTTGTCAATACCGCGTTTGATTCCCATGGGGTTGTTGCCGGCCACCACCAGTTTCTGACCTTCTTCATAGATGGCACGGGCCAGCACTGTGGCGGTCGTGGTGCCGTCACCTGCCATATCAGAGGTTTTGGAAGACACTTCCTTGACCATCTGGGCACCCATGTTCTCGAATTTATCTTCCAGATCGATCTCTTTGGCAACGGTCACGCCATCTTTGGTCACGGTGGGGGATCCCCAGGATTTTTCGATGACGACATTTCTGCCCTTGGGTCCCAGGGTGACAACAACGGCATCTGCCAGTGCTTTTACCCCTTTGAGCATTGCTTCCCGTGCTTTGGAATCATATTTGATTTCTTTGGCCATTTTTATTCATCTCCATATAAATTTTTAAGTTTTAGGTATTTTAAGTACTGGGTCTCAGGTGTCGGAATCAGGTTATTCGATAACGCCCAGTACATCATCCTGGCGCAGGATCAGGTAATCTTCGCCATCGATTTTTACATCCGTGCCGCCGTATTTGCTGAACAATACCCGGTCACCCACTTTGACATCCATGGGCAGCAGTTTGCCGTCTTCGCCCATCCGGCCGTTACCCGTGGCCACTACTTTTCCCTCAGCCGGTTTTTCCTTGGCTGTATCCGGAATAATGATACCGCCTTTGGTTTTTTCATCTTCTGCGGTACGCTGTACCAGAATTCTGTCGCTCAATGGTCTCAAACTCATGATGCAATACTCCTCTTCTAAGTTTAAATGTTGGTCGGATTGATTTGATTAAATGGTTATGTGTCAACGTCTGCTATTTGTCATCTTTCTTTTTGGATGGTTCGGATGCCGCAGCACACATTGATTTTGCGGGTTCGGCCGAAGATTTGTCCGCATTATTCTCCGCCCGGGTTTTGGTTCCGCCGTAATCGGTGACATACCAGCCGGATCCCTTCAAATGGAAAGAGCTGTGAGATATGATTTTGCTCAGGGGCCCATGGCATTTGGGGCATACCGTCAACGGCGCGTCTGAAATTTTTTGAAAGGCTTCTTCAATATGTTTACATGCTGAACACTGATACTCATAAACCGGCATTTTCCCTTTCTCCCTTTTTTAAGCGTCAATCACTGCTTGAAAAATCATTGATATAATAATAAGCATTTTTCCCCTGTCAAGGCAGGTTTTTTTAAAATTTCACCCAAAATCACTGGCCATGGTCGATCCTCCATTGTTCAAAAAAATCAAAGACTTGCTTTAATCCCTCCAGGGCAACCGGCGCAAGTATCCCATAGGTAAGACAATGGACTCTTCTTTCTTCAGCCAGGGTCATGGACGCTTCAGATGTGTGCTCATACCGATGATGAAATTGAAGGAACCGCACCACATGCACCAGTTCATGCACCAGCACATAGACCAGAAACGGCAGCAGTCGGATGGACGGCTGCACGGTCACGGTGCCTAAAATAGCCGGATCCTGGAGACATACCGTGTACAGACTGAACCGGGAAGACCCCAGCGGTACATCGGCTTTCTGACCTTCATATTTCACCACCTGAGCAAACGGTCCATCCACCCGTTCATGGGAAGTCAGATCCCGGGCCGTGCGGATATCATACCGATTCTTGAGCCATTGACCCGACGACAGCTTATAATAGCTGTTCACCAGGTCTTCACTGATCACCGCTGCTTTGGAGACAGTCTCCAGCTCGGATGGATTGAAAAACCGGTCAATTTGCGTTTCCATGGTTTCCAGACAAAAAAAATTGGACATTTACCCGAAATTTATGCTAATGTCAAAATTTACCTGATAATACATCATTTTAAAGAAAATTAAAGGAGGTGATTTTTTTGAGCAGTGTTATTAAAAAGAGAAGAAAAAAGATGCGCAAACATAAACACAGAAAGCTTCTTGCCAAAACACGGCACCAGAGAAAAAAGAAATAGCCATTTTATTTAATAAGGGTATCGGGACTGATCTTAAGCCCGATACCCTTACCTGTTTATTGGCAGCCCCTTTCTTAAGAGGCAAATCCTTCCTATTCTGCAACCCCTTTCATAAACTGCATCAGGTCTGAATCTGTTGACAAAATCAGGGTACTGTCTTTTTCCAGGGCCTGGGAATACAGATCCATGGTCTTTAAAAATGCATAAAATTCCGGATCTGTGCCATAGGCTGCGGCATAGATGCCGGCTGCTTCCGCATCTGCCTTACCCTTTGTGGTCTGGGCGGTTTTATAGGCTTCAGACTTGATCACCTGAAGGTCTTTTTCCTTTTCACCCCGGATATTGCTGGCCTCTCCCC
>JAGYOW010000141.1 GCA_018399285.1 Desulfotignum sp. | reverse complement strand
CCGGGGCAGGGGGCTCCATCGGCACCGGGCTTTGCCGTCAGATCTGCCGGTTCTCACCCAAAAGAATCATTCTGCTGGAAAGAGCGGAAAGCCCGTTATATGAAATCGACCTGGAGTTGAAAAAGAATTTTACCCGGGTCGAGGTGGTGCCGATGCTGGCGGATATTCAGGACAAAGTTGAGCTGGCCGGGGTTTTTTCCCGGTTTCAGCCGGAGATCGTGTTCCATGCGGCCGCGTACAAACATGTGCCCATGCTGGAAGGACATCCGTGGAAAGCGGTGGAAAACAATATTTTCGGGACACAGAACCTGGTGGCAGAGGCCCGAAACTCCGGGTGCGAGCGGTTTGTGTTCGTGTCAACGGACAAGGCCGTGAACCCGACCAATGTCATGGGGACCAGCAAACGGATCTGTGAACTGCTGGTTCAAAAAGAAAATGTTCTGGCGGATTCCGGGACCCGTTTTATGACAGTGCGGTTTGGCAATGTAATCGGCAGTGTGGGCAGTGTGATTCCGCTGTTTAAAAAACAGATCCAGGAAGGCGGGCCCGTGACCGTCACCCATCCGGACATGATCCGGTATTTCATGTTGATTCCTGAGGCCTGCCAGTTGATTCTCCAGGCCGGTGCCATGGGAAAAGGCGGAGAGATTTTTATTCTGGAAATGGGTGAACCCGTGAAGATCGATCAAATGGCACGCGACTTGATCCGGTTTTCCGGGTTTGAACCGGATGTGGATATCCAGATTGTCTACACCGGGTTGCGGCCGGGGGAAAAACTGTTTGAAGAACTGATGACCGATTTAGAAGGGGTTGTTCCCACAAATCACAAAAAAATCCGGGTTTTGAACAGTCATACCGGTGATGTCAGCCTTCTGGCCTCCCGGCTGGAAATTTTGAAAACTGCGGCTGAAAACAGAGATCCGGACCAGATCAGAAAGGTGCTGCACCAGATTGTACCGGAATACAATGAAGCGACTGTTTGATTTTTCAGTTTCCCTGGTGCTGATGGCAGCCCTGCTGCCGGTGTTTGTGATCACGGCGTTGCTGGTGAGGTTGAACCTGGGAACCCCGGTTTTATTTAAACAGATTCGGCCGGGATTAAACGGCCGGCCGTTTGAAATATACAAGTTCCGGTCCCTGACTGATGAGACGGATGAGACCGGCCGGCTTTTGCCGGATACTGAACGGTTTACCCGGTTCAGTGCTTTGCTTCGCAGTTCCAGCCTGGATGAACTGCCGGAATTGATCAATGTGTTGAAAGGGGACATGAGCCTGGTGGGGCCCCGGCCTCTTTTGATGCAGTATCTGGACCGGTATGACTGTGAACAGGCCCGGCGGCATGATGTCCGGCCTGGCATCACCGGATGGGCCCAGGTGAACGGGCGCAATGCCATCTCCTGGGAAGAAAAATTCAAACTGGATGTGTGGTATGTGGATCATCACACCTTTTTGCTGGACATAAAAATTTTGCTTTTGACTCTGGTCCAGGTGTTTAAACGTCACGGAATCCAGGAGACAGGGCATGTGACGGCCAGAGAATTTTTGGGGAACAAAAAATGACAGACAGGTTTAAAAACTGGGAATATCCGGAAGTAATTGATGGACAGCCCACAAAATACCACTGGATTGTGCAGGGGGTGGCCGGATTTTCCCTGGGATATAAAACCGATATCGGAGCTTTCACCTATATCAATGCCAGCGAAGGCGTGGTGATTCAAGATTTTGTTCAACTGGGCTCCCATTGTTCAGTGTATTCATCCTCCACCATTGATGGGAAAAAAGGGTGTGTCACATTAAAGAAAAACTGCCGTATCGGTACCCACAGTACCATCATGCCGGGGGTGACCATCGGTGAAAACGCCGTAGTGGGGGCTCACAGTTTTGTGAACAAAGACATTCCCCCCAATGTTCTGGCCTATGGCAGTCCGGCTCAAATTCATAAAACTCTGGAGAGATAAAATGGCGTTTGCACCATGGCCGTTTTTTGCAGATGATGAAATTCAAGCGGTTGTCAATGTTCTCAGATCCGGAAAAATAAACCAGTGGACCGGTGATGAAGTCAATTTGTTCGAACAGGAATTCACCGCATATGTGGGCGTTTCTCATGCAGTTGCTTTGGCTAATGGAAGTCTGGCGCTGGACATGGCCTTGGCGTGTCTGGACATCGGCAAAGGGGACGAGGTGATCGTCACTCCCCGGTCCTTTGTCGCTTCCGCCGGTTGTGTGGCATTGCAGGGGGCGATACCCGTGTTTGTGGATGTGGATCAGGACAGCCAGAACATTACCCTGGAAACCATTTCAAAAGCCGTGACGTCAAAAACAAAGGCCGTGATTGCGGTGAACCTGGCCGGGTGGCCCTGTGATCTGGCATCCATCAAATCTTTTTGTGAGAAGCA
>JAGYOW010000140.1 GCA_018399285.1 Desulfotignum sp. | reverse complement strand
TGCGGACCACTCAGCGCTGCGACGTTCTGGTTCACAGCCTCTTTATATTGCTTCTGTTCAGCCCGATCCGCCTGGTTCTGCTTAAACAGCTGATTTCTCTGCCCCATAGCCTGGATATTGTTTATCATTCCAGTCATGGCGTTCCAGTCGTTGTGTGTTACTCTTCCCCATTGATCAGGCATATGTCTGTTTCCTTATTGCTTTTTGGGCTTCCGCCATCTATACTTTTGAGAAACTCAAAGGAGGACCCAATGAAAAAAATGTTTCTTTTGGCAGTATTTTTCTTGTTTGCTGGATGCGCCACGTTTAATGCCCCGCACGTTGAAAAGTTAAACTCCCTGTCTCCTGGGTTGACCAAAGCCCAGTTGTCTGAATACTTTGACGGTGGAACACCAGAAACAACGCAGTTTGTTGACGGGTATTACATTCAGACATATCCGATGTACACCCCATGGAATATGGCGACCCACCCGTATTATTTTGTTTTCGATCAAAACGATACGCTCCTGGGATGGGAGGCGGCACGCGGACAAAACAAGGTAGTCGTGAGTGGGGTAAGCATTGTTTTGCCTTTTCCATCAAGATAACAAATACGCGCCGATACCAAGGGCTGCGCCGACACCAAGGGTCACTGGCCCGCCCACGGCAGCAAGGCCGGTTGCGCCCTCTGCCGCCATCATCGAACCAATCGTGGCAGCCGTTCCTGTCCCACTCATCCCCGCCATCATCGCACCCCCGGCCGTCGGTCCGGGCTTCTGGTTAGCGGGTATATTCGGCATCATCCTGCCGTAAGTACCTGAAGCCTGTGCCATCCCGCCCATGGCCTGCTGTACTGGATTCTGAACAGTATACATGGCTACCCCCCGTATCCCATGGCTGTGGTCAGCCGGTTGAAATTCTGTTCCTCACCCTGGACCCGGGCCTGTGTCTTTGCCCCGGCCACGGTTTTGGCCTGGTCCAGTGAATTCTGGTTCGACATGGCGGCAAACCGTCCGGAATTCGGGTTCACACCCATCCGGGCCATGTTCCGGTTCAGCATCTGCTGGGAATTGGCAAACGAGTGCATGGCGTCGGCTGATGCCCGGTTCACCATCCCGTCAATGTCCACCCCCTCGGCTGCCTGCTGGAAAAGCTGTGTCCGGACAGGTGCGCGCTCTCCCATGGCTTGCATGGCATCGGTGATCTGGGCCTGTTCAAATTCGGTCTGTTGGGGGATCAATGTCATTGCCGAATCCATCTGGGCCCCCGCCAAAGCAGTTTGCTGGGGGATAAGCCCTTTTTCCGCCAGGATTTTTTGTTTCTGCAAAGCAGTTTCATGGGGAATCAGTTCCTGGTTGGCCGCAATCTGCGCCTGTTCCATGGGCTGGTAATCTGTTTGCCAGAACTGAAAGTATTCCTCAGCCATCCCCTGTTGGGCCTCCGCAATGGTTGCCATGCGGGCATTATAAGCGGCATCGTATGAGTCTCCGCCCCCCTTGAAATTGACCCGTCTCATAATCCTGACATATGCCGGTGTGATCATGGCTCGCTCCTTGTGTAATAAATGAACACGGCGTCTTCACTCTGCTGTTTTTCGTGGTTCCATATGGCGTTCGGAATCACCCCGTGTGTTTTCCCGCCGCATTTCAGTGCAAACTTGATAGCGCGTTCATTCCAGGCAGGGATAAACCCGGTCAAAAGATCGAACACATACCCGTCACCGGATTCAAGGTTGACCAGGCGCTGAATCGTGTATCTCCCCAGTTCTTCCAGCTGGCCCCAGTGGTCTTTGAATACACAGAAGTGATGCCGGGCGGTCTTGTTCTCAAACCGGTTCAGCCAGGTATAGCCGATAATTTCACCGTCTTTCATGAACAGCCAGGACATGGAATTTTTCATCACCCGGAGAAACTCGTCCGCTGTCTGGACGGTTCCCTCATAAAAGACGATCTTGTCCAGCCCTTCCGTAACTGTCATCTGGAAAAGCCCCTTGATCACGGAGTCTTTCACCGTCCGGATACCGTCAATCTCTGTGTACGGCAGAAGCATGTGCGATCCTCTTATTGCTGAAATCTTTCAATACCGTGGTCAGGGCCAGTGTGGCCGGGTCCGGTTTCGGGTAGACTTTTCCGTCGCGACCGGTCTCACACATCCCGTTTCTGAAACTCTCCGTTGCCCGCTGGTTTCCTTCCAGAAGCTTTAGGGCCTCAAACTGCCAGTGTTCGGACAACACATCTATGCAGTCCTTGATCACCTGGGGTTTCTGACCGTCCTCTCCCGGTATGGTGTATTCCTTCCACGCGGGACATCCTGAGTTCCCGTCCCAGTATTTTTCCGGGCAGCCTGTTTTTTTGAACCGGTCAAGGTTTCGAATGCAAGGTCTTGTCGGTTGTTTTGGCATAGCTTAATCCTTTGCAGCCGCTATTACA
>JAGYOW010000014.1 GCA_018399285.1 Desulfotignum sp. | reverse complement strand
GTTGGGGTTGGAATACATGATGGCGGCCACATCCCCTTGTTCCAGAAATGATTCCAGTTTGGGCCCCAGCTTGTCGCCTCGGTATTCATATACATCAAAATGGGCAAAGGGCAGCCCCAGAACTTTTGCCTGAAGCTTGTTCACTGGAAATCCCGGATCAATGAACAAGATTTTCTCTTTCCCCTTGATCCGCCGGCTGCAGCACATCATGGCCATGTAGCAGCCCTGCATGGAGCCTACCGTGGGAAAGCACGACTCCGCCGGAATATCAATGTTCACAAAGTTTTTCACAAACGCGGAGATTTCGGTTTTCAGCTGGGGAATACCGTCAAACGGCGGATATTTGGAGCCTACCCCCTGTTTGAGGGCTTCAATTTCCGCATCCACGGCTATCTGCGGCGGAGCCAGACCCGGCACCCCCATTTCCATGCGGATGAAGGCGTCACCTGTGGCGGTTTCAATATTGTTCACAATCCGGTTCAGTTCCCGGATGGAGGCCATGCCCACGGACTCCAGGCCCATTTTATCAATTTCCTGTTTGACAATTTCACGGTTGATCGGGGTTTGCATTCACGTCTCCTGAAAAAAATCTGATTAAAAAAATAATCAACTATTAACCGGAACGAGTGTACGGCCTTCCCTGGTTTTTTTCAAGAGCTAAATAAAGGGAAAAGATTTCAGGGACGCTTTCCTGTCATTTTGTCATGGAATCGCTGCACATGATCTGTGATGATGGCGGATGCGGCAGCCCCGTTTTTTGATTTCATGGCGGTAATGATCTTGTCAAAGTCCTGGAGGTTTTCCAGGGTCCGCTCCCGGTTCATGGGAAGAAAATCCTGGTAATAACGATGAATGTTGTCATGTATACTTTTCTGGACAAACTGGAACACGGGATTCCGGGTCATGGTGCCGATATAGGTGTGCATGGCTTCATCGGTTTTCAGGAAACTTTCCCAGTCCTGGATATCATAACAATGCCTGGCCCGGGCCTGCAGCCGCTCCAGTTCTTCAATGTCTTTTGGGCTGGCCCGTTCCGTGGCCAGCTCCACCAGGCTGCCTTCTATTTTAATCCGGAATTCGGACAGATGTTCCAGGGATACTTCACCGGACTGGATCAGCAGTGCCAGAGATTCCATGAGAGGATCCGTGTCGATCTGCTTGACAATGGCGCCGCCGGCGACCCCCAGCTTGATTTCAATCAGTCCTTTCTGTTCCAGGACCCGCAGCGCTTCTCTCAGGGTCCCCCGACTGGTGTTGAACATCTCCTTGAGGTCCCGCTCCGCCGGCAGCCGGGTGCCAGGGGCCAGTTTCTTGGTCAGAATGGCCTCTTGTATCTGGTCTACCACGTCCTGAAAGACCCGACTCTGTTTGGCGCGTTTAAACATAAAAAAAATCCATTTTTTCGCTTGAATTGTCTATGGTGCAACCCAGTTCTTATGGCTCCTAATCCTAATGGTTAAACCATTTTGTTCTTCTTTGTCAAATCTTTTCAGGGAAATTGAACACATGGCAGGGAATGCGGCGATAGAGGCTGTAAAGAATAAAGTGTAACTGGTCAGTGATAAAATAACCGCTATCTGGAAAGCGATGCCTGGAGACCGGTCAATTATCAAATATTTTTTCGTGAATATGGCCGGCATTTTCTGCCCGAAGGTCTCCGGGAAGCGGTGACAACGTCTTTCTGACGCTGTTTTTTGACAGGGTCTTTTTCCACAAACACAGGCGTTCGGGTGAACGGATCACGGCCTGTGTGATACATCAGGGTGGAATAGGTGGCCGGCGTGGGGGTGAAAATCTGGACCTGCTCGGGCGTGGTTCTCAGTTTGTCCGTGGTAAAGCGTTTCAGAGAAGCCATGTCGGTCTGGGTACATCCGGGATGGGCCGCCATCAGGTAATACGTTAAAAACTGGGGTTTGCCGCAGTCGGCGGACAGTCTGTCAAACGCGGACTTAAAGGCCAGCAGATCATCAATGGTCTGTTTGCCCATATAATTTAACACATGTTTTTCACAGTGTTCCGGTGCCACTTTGAGCTGGCCGGACACATGGTCTTTGACCAGTTTTTTCAGAAACGCCATGCCATGTTTTTTGTCCTGCAGAATCAGATCGTACCGGATTCCGGAGGTGATAAACACTTTTTTGATGCCGGGCAGGGCGCACAGTTTTTCCAGCAGCTCCAGGTATCGGGAATGATCCGGCCGCAAGGTCTTACAGATGCCGGGAAACAGGCAGCTTTTGTCCTGACAGGCCCCTTTGGATAATTTTTTTTGGCACTCATACCCGTACATGTTGGCGGTGGGACCGCCCAGATCCATGATGTTGCCTTTGAAATCCGGATGGGCTGAAAACTGCCGGGCCTGCCGGAGAATGGAACCCGGGCTCCGGGACTGCACCGTCCGGCCCTGGTGGACCGTGATGGCACAGAACCGGCATTCCCCGTAGCATCCGTAATGGGTGGGGATGGCAAACCGGATGGTGTCCAGGGCCCGGACCGGTCCCATGGCTTTGTAAAAAGGGTGGACATCATGTTCATATGGAAGATCATGGATTTCGTCCATCTGGGCTGTGGTGGAAACAGGTGCCGGTGGATTCAGCACCAGGTACCGGTCCTGGTGGGCCTGACACAGCTGATGCCCTGTGACCGGATCGGTGTTGCGGTAAAATGTGGTGAATGCATCCGTGTAAGCCCGGCTGTTTTTGGCAACCGTGTCAAAACAAGGCAACTCCACTCCTTTCCGGGTTCCGGAAATATAGGCGATGCCGGGGATGTTTTCCACGAGTTGCCCCTGTTTCAGGGCTTGTGCCAGATCGCGGATGGTGGTATGCCCCATACCAAACACCAGGTAATCGGCTTTGGCGTCAAACAGAATGGACCGCCGGATTTTGTTGGACCAGAAATCATAATGGGCCATGCGCCTCAGGCTGGCTTCAATGCCGCCCAAGACAATGGGAGGCGAGGGCTTGCAGAACCGTCGGATCAGGTTGGTATAGGCGATCACAGCCCGGTCCGGCCGTCGATTGTTGATATGGCCCGGGGTGTAGTCATCGATCTTTCGCCGTTTTTTCAAGGGCGTGTAATTGGCCACCATGGAATCCACAGCCCCGGCCGTGACCCCCCAGAACAAAGCCGGGGGGCCTAATCGCAGGAGATCCTTGCCCGTGTTCAGGTCGGGCTGGGCAATGATCCCCACCCGGAATCCGTCCTTGATCAGAATTTTGCCGATGAGGCTGATGCCCATGAAGGGCGAGTCAATATAGGTGTCGCCCGTGACCAGAATGATATCCAGGCGGTCCCAGCCCAGAGCAGTCACCTCGGCCATGGTGGTGGGGATGAACATGGGCTGTATCAGCAGTTGGAATTCATCGGATCGGTACGATTTCCAGCCAGTATCCGTCCGGATCATTGATGAAATAGATGCCCATATCCTTGTTTTCATAACAGATGCAGTCCATCTGTTTGTGAAGGGCATACGCCGCGTCAAAGTCATCGGTTTTAAATGCGATATGAAACTCTTCATCCCCTAAATCATAAGGGGTGGTCTGGGATTTGAGCCAGGTCAGTTCGAGTTTGCAGGGGCTGGTGCCGTCACCAAGATACACGATGATATAACTGCCGTCATCGGCTGTGGTGCGCCGGGTTTCCTTCAGCCCCAGCGCTTTTTCATAAAATATCAGGCTTTTGTCCAGGTCCAGGACATTGATGTTGAAATGGTCGATGGTAAATGTCATTGTTTCCCTTTCGTTATTTGCAGGTCTGTTTGAGCCGGTTGTAGTCAATGGCCCGCTGGATGGCAATGCCGCTCTGCTCGGCAATGGCCAGGGCAAAATTGATGTCCGCATGGGAGAACTGCCGCACCTCTTCGGTGAGCAGGCGTAAAATGCCGATCACTTCCTCGTTGAACGTGACCGGGACAGCCAGAATACTGCTGATGCCTTCCAGTTCCGCTTCTTTGTGATATATGGTGTGAAGATCTGTTTTGGCATCCAGGATCACCACGGGTTCTCCCTGTTTCAGATAATAAGTGGCCAGTTCCTTGTCTAAAGGCCCTCTTTCCAGGTAGTTCTGACTTAATCCATACGCGGCTTTTAATTCAAGATCGCCCTTGTTTTCTTCCATCAGGCGGATAGTGGCGGCTTTCAGATTCATGACTTCAGGCAGACGGGTGACAATCAAATCAAGGATCTTGTCCAGTTCATACGTGGTATTGATTTTTTTGCTGATGGCATGGATGGTTTCAAAATAATCCAACTGGGTCTGCTGGTCGGCGAAAATCCGTGCGTTTTCAATGGCAATGCCGCATTGTTCACCTAATGCGGCGACAAAATTGATTTCATCCGGGTTGAAATGATGCGGTTTTTTGCATAATACCCGCAAAATGCCGACATTCTTGCCCCGAATGGAAATCGGCACTACCAGAATGGATTGAATACCCTCTTGTACGATGCTTTCCTTGTATTGAATCCTGGGATCATTGGCGGCATCTTCAATGACAATGGGGGTGCCTTCAAGAGCCTTGAAAACCGGTTCTTCATGGTCAATGGAGCCGCGATTCAGATAGGCATCACTTAAACCGCTGGCACTGCGCAGAATCAGTTTTTTTTCGGCATCGTTCAGCAGACGAATGCTGGATGCATCCACGTCCATGATTTCCGGCAGCTTTTGTGTGATCAGTTTAAAAATATCATCTGTGTTCTCTGCGGTGGTGATTTTTTTGGTCACATCAATGAATAAATCAAAATATGACGCTTTGCATGTGGCTAATTCCATTTGATACCCTTTTGGTTCTGTTAATTGAATGTGTCCGGTCTGACGTGAAATAGTCAAAGTAAATATATTTCTGCATTTGGTTCTGTCAATAAAAAATATATCCGGTCTGGTTGATGAAAATGCCTGTTTCCTTTTTTGGGGTTTCATTGCTATACTGACATCATGAATGGAAAAAAGACGCACCCAAATCGTATTTTTCAAAATATGCCAAACGGTTGCCAGGTGACCCAAATGGGGTGGCATCTTTTTCTGGTGATGATCCTGGGTTGGGTTGTGGTCGGGTTGCCCATGGATTCATCTGGTTTTTCTTTTACGACATCGGATTTCAGCCAGTTCCAGGCCAGGATCATTGATCACCGGAACCGGGCGAATCCAAAATTCAAAAAAGTACCCCGTCAGCAGACATTGTATATTATCGTGCATACATCGGAGCTGGGCTTGTCCGCCACCCTGCGGGTGGTGGCCAAAGGCAAACAGTTGACAAACGGCCGCAGCACACCCGGGGGACATGCCAATTACGTGATCGCCCGGAACGGAGACACCTACCGGATACTGGACAAACAGTTCCGGGCCGACCATGCCGGGCTCTCCATGTGGAAAGGCCGGAAAGATATATCCTCGGTTTCCATCGGCATCGAGCTGGTGGGATACCATAATGCGCCGCTGACGGATGCGCAATACCGGTCCGTGGGATTGCTGGTCAAAATTCTTCAGAAAGTTTATGCTTTGGATGATCAGGCCGTGCTCACCCACAGCCAGATTGCCTATGGCAGGCCCAATCCCTGGTTTCCTAAAGATCACCGGGGCAGAAAACGGTGTGCCAAAAATTTTGATCGTGCCCGGGCCGGACTGGGACCGACTGTTGATAATGATCCGGATGTCATCGCCGGACGACTGTTGCCGGACCCGTACCTGGCAGAGCTGTTTTACAGCCCCGGGCCTGCGGTGGCCGCCCGGATTGCCGCCACGGGTCCGGTTCCCGACCTGATTTCAAAAGACCGAACCGCCTGGTCCATTGCCGGAGAAGAATATGACCATCCAAGTACCGTATATGTGCTTCCCGGTGGCCGCCGGATTACCGGAGACCAGATTGCCGGCGCAGTCGGATGGCATCTGCTGCCGGTCAACACCCGGGTTCTGTTGAACCAGGAGACGCTGCCGGCTGAAACCGCCGTTTCGGCGTATCCTGTTAAAATCATCACCGACCGGATGACAGCCTGGTCTCATGCCGGTCCGGCGTATAAATTCGATTCCACCATCTATTTTCTGCCGTCCGGTGTTGTCCGGCCCGGATCCCGGATCCCCGACTGGGACGATCTGCCTGTGAACACCCGTTTGATTGTGGGATATCAGGGACCGTTTGCCGTCACCCGGCAAAAAACCGCCTACCGGATTGCCGGTCACAGGTACAAAGAACAGACCACCGTGTATTATCTGCCGCCCGGGCGTGTGAAAACCGGCGCGCAGATAACCAATTTCGCCGGCCTGCCGAAAGGGACACTGCTTTACCTGCCCATGGACAGTCTGTCCCCGGGATGATTGCAGACGTCAGTATGTGTAAAACATCTGTTGAATTTGATGCCGGGGAACTCTTTTCAACAGCGCCAGCATGAGCAGTATTCGCGCCTTGGCAGGATTGAGTTCATCTGAAGCAATAAATCCTAAAGTGTCGTCATCCACTTCCACATTCCGGCCCACCGTTCCGGTCGGTACCCGGGAACTTCTGACAATGCAGAACCCTGAAGCCGCTTTTTGGGCGGCTTTTTTCATTGTGGCCTGGTTCATGTTCCCGTTACCGTCACCGGCAATGACAATGCCTTTGGCCCCGGCGGCTGACGATAAGTCGATCAGATCCGGCGGCATATCAATACAGGCATAAATGATGTCCACCCGGGGAAGTGTGGGATGGGGGGGGTGACAAAACCGGCTGGAAAATTCACTCAGATAAGTGTGGCGCCGGAAGGAAAAGCGAAAATAGGCGGTTTCCCCGTAATTGACGGTTCCCACCAGGCCGTTGACAGGGGATAAAAAGGTTTCCACGGATGTGGTATTGGTCTTGGTCAGAGAATGGGCCCCGTGAATCCGGTCATTCATCACCACCAGGACCCCTCGTTCCCTGGCATTGGGATCGGCTGCCACAGCCACGGCATTGAACAGGTTCAAAGGCCCGTCCGCTGAAATGGCATTGGCCGGCCGCATGGCCCCGGTCAGTACCACGGGCTTGGGGCTGTTGACGGTGAGATTCAGAAAAAAGGCGGTTTCTTCCATGGTGTCGGTGCCGTGGGTGACGACAATGCCGTGAATGTCCTCTTTTTTCATCAGTTCGTTGATGCGGCAGGTCAGTCGGGTCAGAATATCAAATGACATATCCTGGGATCCGACATTGGCAATCTGTTCTCCTGAAATATCGGCCAGCCGGGTCAGATCCGGAACCGCATCGATCATATCCTGAATATCCATTTGTCCCGGGCGATATCCGGAATGGCCCGAAGTCCGGCTGATACCGGCAATGGTGCCGCCGGTGGCCAGAATCCTGACGTGGGATTTCATAAAAAAGCCCCTTTAAAAACAACCCGATTTTTTGGTTGATACCGGTGTGACATCTGCTGATAACATAGCAGACCGGTTTGTTTTTTGCCAGAAGTTAATCAGAAACTCAATGAATCTGCTTGAAAAAATAAAGGTTCATGGCTAAGATACCCAAAATGAGACCCTCCATTAGAATATGCAGCCTTTTAATCATGTGTCTGGTATCAGCTGTAACCGTTACCTCCAGGATCTATGCCCAGGTCCAGTCCCCGGTGATGGCGCCGGTGCCTGAGCCGCCGGTGCTGGTCCAGGCACAGATGTGTGAAGCCATTGAAAGGTTTCAGCCGGTCAATCCGGCGGTCGTTTTTTCCATTTCTCTGGGACGGGTCTATTGTTTTTCCGCGTTTGATCCGGTTTTTGAAGAAAGCATTGTGTATCATCGCTGGTACCGGCAGGACCGGTTGATATCCAATACCCGGCTGGTGTTGAATCCGCCCAAATGGTCTTCTTTCAGCAGTATGCAGCTCAGGCCTGCGGACAAGGGGCCCTGGCGGGTGGAAATTGTCGACAGCCGTGACAAGTTGTTGAAAACCCTTCGTTTCAGCATTTCAGATTGATTGATGATAGCGAATTTTTTTGATATCGGGTGGCAGAACGGGCTGGATATCGCCCTGAATACTTATATTCTTTTTCGGCTGTATGTGCTGTTCCGGGGGACCAATGTGCTGCGGGTGCTTCTGTTCATGGGGGTGCTGCTGGTTTTCAGGCAGGTGGCATTTTCCATGGGACTGATCATCACCAGCTGGGTGATGCAGGGGGTCATTGCCGTTGCCGCCCTGGTGATCATTGTGGTGTTCCGCAATGAAATATCATCGGTGCTCAAAACCCGTGATCTGAAATTTTTTTTATGGGGGATTCCCCGCCAGCAGCTGAAAACCCCTGTGGGAATCATTGTTGAAAGCGTTTATGAACTGGCCAGAAAAAAAATCGGCGCGCTGATCGTGCTGCCCTTGAGCAAGGGGATGGAAAGTGTGGTTCAGGAGGGGATCACCTGGCAGGGAAAACTATCCAAAGAGATGCTGATCAGCATTTTCTGGCAGGACAATCCGGTTCATGACGGTGCCGTGGTGATCCGGGGAGACCGAATTACGGATGTGGGTGTGATTCTTCCCCTGTCAAAACGGACGGATCTGCCTTCCCGTTTCGGTACCCGGCACCGGGCCGCCATCGGCCTGGCGGAACAGACCGATGCCATGGTGATCGTGGTATCTGAAGAACGGGGCAAAATTACGCTGGTCCGGGACAAACAGATTTACGACATCAATGATGCCGCTGTGCTTGAAAAAATGCTGATTCAGCATGCTGGGGGGGACTCATCAGTCAGGGATATAAGAAAACAGACAAGGGAACTGGCGATTGCCGCTGCCGTGTGTCTGGCCTGTGTCACCGGGCTTTGGCTCAGTTTTTCCAGGGGGGTGGAAACCCTGGCCACCCATGATGTCCCCGTCGAATTTGTCAAATCAGATCAGAACATGGAAGTCTTTTCTTCATCTGCCAGCAGTATCCGGCTGCTGGTCAGCGGTTCCAGACCCCTGATCCGGTCTTTGAAGCCGGACCGCATCAATGTCAAGCTCAACCTTACCAATACCACGCCGGGTAAAAACAGCCTGTCTGTCGGGCGGAATGCAGTTTCGCTGCCACCGGGCATTTCAGTGAAAAGCATCGAGCCGTCCATGCTGGAGGTGTTTGTGGATGTGCCTTTAAAAAAAGAGATTGCACTTCAGGCTTTCTGGGTCGGCAGGCTTTCTCCGGATCTGATCATGACCCGGGCCGTGATTGAACCGGAAAAGATTTTGGTTGTCGGTCCTTCCCAGGCTCTCCGGGAGATAGAAACCCTTTTTACCGAGCCGATTTCCCTGGACGGCATCACCGAATCGGGCAAAATCACCGCCGGTATCGTTTTTACCCCCTCCACCATCCGGCCTGATGATCAGCAGAAAAGCAGTGTTCAACTGGAATATTCAGTCCAGCAGCGAGAGAATACCGCTTCCTGAAAAATTTGTGCCAACAGTTTCAGGCCGGATAAAAAGAAGGCTCATTTCGAGCTGTCAGATTCTTGTTTGTTTTTACCTGTGCCGGCTCTGCCGTCATCGCAGGCATCCTGTGGTGATTCATTGGGTCTTGCATGCTCAGCAAACTCAGGGGCCTGGGTACACACATCCAGATCCGCGCCATTGTTTTCATTTGTTTTACCGTGGTCTGTCATTATATCACCTCATTGCAGCGGCATTCTGTCAATACTGTCTTTTAACTGGTTGATTTCAACTCCCAAACTGACGCACTGTTTGCCTTGCATGCACAAACGGGCATCATCGGGTTCCAGAAATGTTTTTAACTCTTTTTTGTCTTTTTTGAGATACACGGTCCACCGCTGGTTGTCTTTGTCATACCCGACATCCAGATCAATGCCGCATTCACCGATATCCGGATAAATGGATCGGATTTTTTCGCATAATTCCTGCTTGTCCATGGCTGCCCTCCTGTGTTGGGGTTAAGGATTCTATTAAATTTTAAGTTAAGAACAGATTCGTGATATTCAAGCGTCATCCATGAAAACCCATTCGCCTGTTTGAAGGTGCGGCCTTTCAGACAATCAGCTTGACAGCCTGTGCCAACCTCTTTAAATTGATAAAATATTGAACATAAACTTTTTTTGATTGGAGAAACTGAATGCTGAAACTTGGAGAAAAAGGGGCCATTCCCCAGAATGATAATGAAACCTATGCCATTGCGCCGCACATCCCCTGTGGTGTGGTCACACCGGATCTGCTGAGAAAAATTGCGGATGTTTCAGAGAAATATCAGGCCAAAGCCATAAAGATCACCGGGGCCACCCGCGTGGCGATCGTGGGGCTGAAAGAATCCGACATTGATGCGGTCTGGAAAGAACTGGGCATGGAAAAAGGCGCTGCGGTCGGACTTTGTGTCAGAAGTATCCGGGCATGTCCCGGTACCACGTTTTGCAAACTGGGCAAACAGGATGCCTTGGGAATGGGAATGAAGCTGGATCAGAAATATCATGCCACGGCATTGCCGGGTAAATTCAAGATGGCCGTATCCGGGTGTAAGCTGAGTTGCTCAGAATCCTGGGTCCGGGATATCGGACTGATCGGATTTCCCAAAGGATGGACCCTGACCATTGGTGGGAATGTGGGGATGACACCCCGGATAGGCAGGGAACTGGTGGCCGGACTGGATGATGAACAGGTGATGGCGGCCGTGGAGCAGGTAATCGCTGTGTATACGGATCAGGCAAAACCCGGGGAACGTCTGGGAAAAATGATTGAACGCCTCGGGCTGGATCCGTTTAAAGCGGCGCTTTAATGATTCGCGGAATCTTCAACAATTGATTTCGCCTGTGAGCCGTACCGGAAAACCCAGCGAACCTGGATGTGTGAGAATTCGGTACGGCTTAAATCGTTGATTTATCAACTATCTCTTGCTTGATAAAGATTATTTTCTTAAGGTAAGTCCCACTTCTTACTTATCAAACCTATCATTATTTTATTTTTTTCTAATTTTTTGCTTGACAATGCAATCGATTTGTATCAAAAAAATGGCTATGAAGTAGATACAATAAAGCAGCATTGCCCAGGGTCATCTTATTCGTAAACAGGGGGAGGGAATTTATGTCATCAAATCAATATTTTAATCACGAAGGACCGTGGTCGGATGCCACTGATTCGCTGATGTGCACGGATACCGGCGATTGGCGATCCGAACGCCCGGTTGTGGACAAAGAAAAATGTATTTTCTGCGGTTTTTGCGCGATTTACTGCCCGATCCAGGTGATGGAAATGACAGCAGACAGCTGTTTTAAACCGGATCTGGACTTTTGCAAGGGATGCGGTATCTGCGCAAAAGAATGTCCCAAGGGCGCGATCACCATGGTTTCGGAAGGGGAGTTTGTATCATGAATACCACAGCTATTTCGTCTAATATCCAAGTCATCACCGGCAACGCGGCCGCAGCCATTGCCGCCAAACTGGCCCGGCCCGATGTGGTGGCCGCCTATCCCATCACTCCCCAGACCGAAGTGATTGAACAGATATCCAGTTTTCATGCATCCGGTGACATGGATTGCGAACTGATTACCGTGGAAGGGGAGAATTCCGCCATGAATGCGGTGATGGCGGCATCTTTGGCCGGCGGCCGGGTGTTTACCGCCTCGTCCTCCTGGGGACTGGTGTTTATGTATGATGCGGTACTGGCCACCGCCGGTGCCAGAGCCCCTGTGGTCATGGTCAATGTGAACCGGGAAACCCCGGGCATTATCGCTGTGTCTTCCGGCCAGCAGGACATGATCTCCACAAGAGATGCAGGCTGGATATTTCTGATTGCTGAAAACTGCCAGGAGATTATGGATCTGGTGCTTCAGAGCTACCGCCTGGCCGAGGATTACGATATTCAATTGCCGGTCATGGTGCATTATGACGGGTTTTTTCTGTCCTATCTGTCTGAAGGCGTGGAAATCCCGGCGCAGGAAACCGTGGATCAGTTTCTGTCGGTGCTGGCATCTCAGCCCAAACGCACCGTGCTTCGGCCCGGTGAAAAACTGGGCGTGGGAACCCATGGCATTTTAGGCGGGTATATGGAACTGCGGCATAAACACGTGACTGCCATGGAACGGTCCAAAGCCAAAATTTGATGCCATTGATCAGGAATTTGCCGATATTTTCAGCCAGACTTACAGCGGACAGCTGGAAAGAGTATCTCCGAAGATGCGGATATGGTGCTGGTGGATCTCGGTCCATGTGCCGGAACCATCCAAGTCGGTCATTGACGAGCAGCGGGAAAAAGGCGTCACATCGGCCTGAGTGAAGATCGCATGTATCGTCCCGTTTCCACATCAGGCCCTGGTCAAGGCGCTTAAAGGGAAGAAAACCATCAGTAATTGGACCGCAGTCTGGCATTCGGGTTTGGCAGCAGTCCCATCTACACCTGGAACTCAAAGCGTTTGAAACCAAACTGGGCGGCGCAAAACTGGTCAGTTTTATTTGACGGCATTGCCAATGAGCATCACCAAAACCAATGTGAAACAGATGATCCAAATGACGGCAGATCTGGCCGACGGCAAGGATGTCCCTGAAGTGACCTGGGTATCTTATCCAAAAGCCAATACAAATAAGGGGGAAAAATAATATGGCTGAGAAAAACAAAGGCCGGCTGACCAAAGTACTGGATTACCTTAAATATGACGATCCGTTTTCTAAAGGCGTGTCATTCTGCCCGGGCTGCGGTTTGGAACTGCTGCTGCGGTTCATCCCCCGGGTCCTGGGAAATGATATCATCATTACCGGAACCCCGTCCTGTTCCGCCCCGGTACTGCTGGGTCAGAACAAACAATCCTGGCACACCCTGTCTTATTTCGGTACCCTGATGACCGGAGCGGCCGCCAATGCCACAGGATTGGTGCGGTACTATAAAAAAGCGGGTATTGACAACACAGTGGTGTGTTTCAACGGCGACGGCACGGCCAATGATATCGGATTCGGTAATCTTTCCGGGGCCGCGGAACGCAATGAACCGTTCATTTATATCTGTTATGACAATGAAGGATACATGAACACCGGGATTCAAAAAAGCGGCACCACCCCGTACGGCGCTACCACCACCACCACCCCCTACGGCACGGTACACAAAGGAAAAAATCTGCGGCGCATGAATTTAGGGGTGAAAATGGCCATGAACAAAATCCCTTATACGGCCACGGCGACCCTCAGCGATCTGGAGGATCTGGCCAAAAAACTGCTTAAAGCCAAAAAAGCCAAGGAACGGGGATTTTGCTTTCTCCATGTGTTTGCCCCCTGTCCCACAGGCTGGGGTGCGAATCCCGCAGATACCATCGAGATCTGCCGGCAGGCGGTCAAAACCAATTACTTTCCTTTGTGGGAAGCGGAAAATGGTAAAATCCGCATGACCAAAACCGTTAAAAAACCTAAACCCGTAAGCAATTACACCAAGATGATGAAAAAATTCAATCACATGACTGAAGCCGATCTTGAGATTCTTCAGGAAGATGTGGAATATGAAACTTGCCTTTTGGGCGGACTGAGTGTGCTGGAAGCGGAGTGTCAGCTACCGGTATCTGCGGAAGATTAAGGAGAAAAATTATGATGAGTGAAGTCAGATTCCATGGCAGAGGCGGGCAGGGGGTGGTGACCACCTCCAAGATTCTGGCCAATGCATTTGCCAGAACCGGGCAGTTCGGCGCCAGTTTTCCCATGTTCGGATTCGAGCGTCGCGGCGCGCCGGTCACGGCATTCGGGCGGTTTTCCGACAAACCGGTGAAAGAGAAGACGCAGATCTACAACCCCAATATTCTGGTGGTGCTGGATCCTTCTCAAAAAAATTCTCCCGCCGTTTTTGACGGGTTGTTACCCGGTGGCATGCTCTTGATCAACGACAAGAACAAGGGTGATATTCATCATGAGAATTTAAGAAAACTGGCCATGGTCGATGCCAACGGCATTGCCATGGAAGAGATCGGACTGCCCATTCCCAATACCGTGGTCGTGGGGGCATTTGCAAAAATGTCGGGCCTGCTGGATATCGACCCGGTTTTAGAGGCGTTGGCGGATTATTTTTCAGGAAAAAAACTGGATGCCAACAGGGTATGTGCACGAAGAGGGTTTGAGGAGGTAAAGACCGTTGATCTATAGGCAGCGTGATACAGGATCAATACCAACACATAATTTTAAATGTAAAGAGAAAAGGAGCTGCTATGCCTAGATGGGGAATGGTAATCGATGTCAAACGGTGTATTGCCTGCTGGGGATGCACCATCGCGTGCAAGGAAGAACATTTTTTGCCGCCCGGGGTGTTCTTTAACCGGGTGTTGATTGGAGAAACCGGTAAGTTTCCCACCTCTTCCAAGCTGATTTATCCGGTCCTGTGCAACCATTGCGAGGATGCGGCCTGTGTGGAGGCGTGCCCCACCGGAGCCACCTATGTCAGAGAAGACGGCATCGTGGCCGTTGATGATACCAAATGCGTCGGATGCCGGGCCTGTATGGTGGCTTGTCCATATCAGCAGCGGACCTATTACGATGAAAAGACCAAAAACCGGGAGTTTTTTCCAGGACAGGGCAAAACCGAGATGGAAACCATTGGGGAAAAACTGTATCCTTTTAAACTCGGGACCGTGATCAAGTGTAACTTCTGTTCGGAACGCGTGGATGAAGGCATGAAAAAAGGGCTGACCCCTGGCAAGGATGAAGATGCCACGCCCGCATGTGTCAATATCTGTCCGGTAGGCGCCAGAGTGTTCGGTGACCTGGATGATCCCAACAGTGAGATCAACCGGCTGATCATGGAGAAAAAAGGAAAACAACTCAGAAAAGAATTCGGCACTGAACCCGCCGTGTACTATATCGATTAAACAGGAGGCAATATGACCTATAAGACAGATGAAATTTGGGAAGACAAATGGGTAAATACCACCTGTGGTGTCTGCTATTGCGGATGCGGAGCCAAAGTGCGGGTGGTGAACGGGGTGCCGGTGAAAATCGAGGGCATCAAAGAGACCACCATGGGCGGTACCGGTGCCGGTCTGTGCGGCAAAGGTGTGGCCGGTCTCATGTACTACCATGACCCCAACCGGATCAAGAAACCGATGCTGCGGACCAATCCGGAAAAAGGGATTGGGGTGGATCCCAAGTGGAAAGAGATTGAATGGGAAGAAGCCTATGACATCATCACCACCAAGATGAAAAAGATCATGGAAGATGATCCCAACAAGATTCTGTTCACCAATCAGACCATGCGGGCGTCAGACGGGCCGCACAACCATCCCTATTTTTATGCCCAGGCGTTTGGTGTTAAAAACAACGGTAACTTCATCATCGGCGGCGGCAGCCTGCACTGCGGAAACGCCTGCCATATGCTGGGGGGCCTGATTCACGGGGCCTGGTCCATTGCACCTGACTGGCGGTACACCAAATACGTGCTCAAATGGGGTTCCAGCAAAGGCACGGGCTCCGGACATTCTGCCATGACCAACGCAAGGCTCAGGGCCGATGCCGTGCGAAGAGGCATCCAGGAGATCGTGTTCGATCCCATGGGTAACTTTGCCGGGGGCAAGGCCACGGAATGGCTGGCCATTCTGCCGGGAACAGATGCGGCAGTGGGGCTTGCCATTGCCAATTATATCGTGAACATGCGCGGGGAAATGGATGAGCTGTATCTGAAAGCCAAGACCAATTTCGTCTACCTGATCAAGGAAGACGGTACCTACATGCGTCACGAAAAAAGCAATAAACCGCTGGTGTATGACACCAAAGCCGGCGAGGTCAAGGAATATGATGATAACTCCGCCGCCTGGGAAGATTTGGCCCTGGACGGTGAGTATGAATACAATGGAGAAAAAGTACGCCCCAGCTTTGTACCGTTTAAAGAGCATTTGAAACAGTTTACCATTGAATGGGCTTCAGAAATTTCCACCGTCCCGGCCGCCAAGATTCTGGAAGTGGCCAAGGGCTGGGTGGACAACGCGCAGATCGGGTCCACCATCACCATTGAAGGCAAAACCTTTCCTTACCGGCCGGTGTCTTCGGTCACGTTCCGGGGATCCCAGGGTCATACCAACGGGATCCATCAGGTGGCGGCCATTGATCTGATGGCCCAGCTGGTGGGGGCTGAAGATGTTCCCGGCGGCACCCTGGGATGGCCGGCCATTCGCCGGGCCTATCCGGGCGGTCATTATGAGCAGACCTGTAAAGTGGGAACCGATGGTGTGATCGTTCCGTCCGTGTTCTATTCCCATGATCCCTGGCCCGTGCATGCGCCCAGCTATCCCGCCACCAACATGGGATGCGTGGATGTGTGGACCCATTGTACCCTGTCCCATATTCCTTATGTGGAAGAAGTGGATTACATTCATGAAAAACTGGGCATGAAAGCCAAGCCTGAGATGATTTTCGGTATTTCCGCCAATTTTGTCATCAGTAATTCCGACTGGGATACGGCAGTGAAGAATTTCAAGGACTGCTTTGTGGTGCAAAACGATCTGTGGATCAATGAAACCGATCAGGCCATTGGCGACCTGATCCTGCCGGATGTGTCCTATCTGGAAAAAGACTGCTGGTCTTCGGAGATCGATGCGTTCTTTTTTTCCGGATCGCCTTCCTATGAAGACTGGTATGTGCATCTGCAGAAACCGGTGGCCAAACCCATCGGCGAATCCCGGTTCTTCATGGATGTATACCTGGAGGTGGCCCATCGGGTGGGCGTGTTGGACAAGTTCAACGCCAAGCTCAATGATTACTACCGGATCGAGGATCCGGAACTTCAGATCAAGCCTGGTGAAAAACTGACCTGGAAAGAGATCGGGGAACGGGTTCTCAGATGGGTGTACGGGCCTGACAAGGAAAAAATCGAGGAACAGGGATACGCCACCTGGCACAAACCCATTGAAGATGTCTACTGGCGGTGGGAAATCGATTCCAGATGCCCGGTGTACATGGAATATCTGATCCATGACAGACGAAATATGGAAAAGATCTTTGAGGAAACCGGTTTCGACTACAAGAAGCTTGAAATGGATATGGACCAGTATACGCCCCTGCCCTCCTGGTTCTGGCCTGAATCCCACAAGGATCTGGATGATGAATATGACCTGCTGGCATTTTCTTATCGAGATATTCTGCACACCAACAATACCACGTTCCAGAATCCGTATGTGGATGAGGTCTCCCAGATGTGTCCCTATACCTTTACCATCACTTTGAACACCACCATGGCAAAGGAACGGGGGTTCAAGGATGGAGATATCATCTGCATTGAAAATAAATACGGGGTCAAGGAAAATGGCATTGTCAAAACCATGGAAGCCCAGAGTCCCAAGGTGATCGGTATTGCCGGCCAGGGTGGGTTGTGGGCGGACGGACGGCCCATTGCCAAAGGCAAAGGCGCCAATTTCTGTAAACTGCTGCCGTCCAAACTCAAATATTTCGACCCGGTAGCCGGTAACATGGAGACTGCGGTTGCTGTCAAGATTTATAAAGTAAATTAGGAGGGTATATCCATGAATGATAATCACCAAAATCTGGTTGAAACCATGTTTCCGTCCGATGGCTCCGGGATCAAACCCTATGAGTGGATGATCAGTCCGACCCGTCAGCGGCAGTGGATCGATGAAAAAGGTATTTTTCTCTGGCTGGCGTTCTTTTTCTCTGAAATCGGTGCCGGCCTGTATTTCATGTCTCTGTTTTACAGTTTCCGGCCCGGGATTGTGATCGGCTGGTTGATCACGCTGATATTGGGCGGGGTGATTCACGTGCTGTATCTGGGCAATCCCAAACGGGCCTGGCGTATGCTCATGAAGCCCAATACGTCCGAACTGTCCCGGGGCATGTGGATCATCGGTGTGTTTGCCGTTCTGGGATTTTTGCAGATGATCACTCCGGGCGGATTTAATATGGTGTTCAATTTCATCATGGGCATTTTATGTCTGCTGATCATTTCCCACGGGTTTGCCACCATGAATGTGGTTCGTGCCCTGCCGGCTTGGAGTTCCACTGTTGTGCTGCCGTTGTCCATCATTTCCGGGATCTGGGTGGGCCACCAGCTGCTTCAGCTTTTGTTCGCTCTTTCCGGAAATGCCACGGTGGTTTCCGGCATGGAAGTCTGGGCGGCCACGTTTTTTCTGATCTATATTCTGTGCATCGGGCTTTATGCCTGGGGCACATGGCATATGAGTGACGTGGCAAAAATATCCGTTAAAAAGATGCTGGAAGGCGATCTCAAACGGGTCACTTACATTGGTGTGGGCGTTCTGGCAATGCTTCTGCCCCTGATTTTCACATTGATCATGTGGGGCGGCAGCACCAATGGATTTCTGGTTTTCCTGCGCCTGGCATCTGTTCTGGCGGGAGATCTGGCCATCCGGTACCTTATTATGAAAACAGCGGTGTATAATCCTTTGATTTAGAAATTGTTTTGTCATCTTTATCTGAAGCACAGGCAGTGCGGGGAAAAATTTTTCCATGCTGTCTGTGCTTTTTTTATCAGGCCCTTTCATGAGTTGAAGTTGAAAAAAAAAAGAAAACAATATATGGTCTTTTTTGTAATGAAATGGTCGGGCTGTTTTTTACAAGATCAAAAGACAGCAAAGAATCTTTTTCATCAAAAACGGGATATTAAATGACTGATAAAAATCAAACCGAAACCCCATTGGCGGCGGAAGAGACCAAACCGGTTCCTCAGGCCAGAGTTAAATTCGAGGTCTACGGAGAGGAAATGATTGAAAAAGAAGTGAAATCCTCCGGCAACAGTGGCAGAATATATCTGCCGCCCAACTGGGTGGGTCATACGGTCAAAATTATCAAAGTAGAATAACAGGGAGGATGTTTTGGAAGAACCGATCATCAGAGAAATCCGCCTGGAGGATGCCCAGGCCATAGAAGATATCCGTGCCGCCATCTCACCGCAGGATGCCAATGTTGATTTTCTCAAGCTGGTGAAGCAACAGGCGTCTGACGGAAACGGCACCACCAGCCTGGCCGCGGAATTGAACAATAAGGTCGTGGGGTACATGATCTCCACCACCCTGTATGCGGGTTTCGGTATCCGGAAAAGTGCCTGGATCATGGCCATCGGGGTGCATCCGGATTACATGGGCCGGGGTATCGGCCTGGCACTGGCCAACCGGATCTGTGACATTTATGTATTGCAAAGTAACCGCATTTATTCATCGGTGATGTGATCCATTGATGCTGTCTTTTTCACAGCTAGATCTCAACGTGCGAATCGTATCAACCCTCGAAAAGAGCTGTAGTCTTAGATCCCTTCGGGAGGCAGGTTTTTCACGTCCCTCGTTATTAGTAGATTGGCAGTAATCGGTAACGGTCACGGTGATCTGTCCGTTCCACGATACATCCCGGTGTACGCTTCTCAACGCCAGGATCATGCCCTGTTCCACGATGGAAGATGGTGTTCCGTTCCTCCTGATTGATCTTCAACGATGGAGAAAATCTGCTTCACCACGATGCAGGGCCGCGCCCATGACGGCTCATCCAGCAGCAGATCTTTGCCGTGGACATCAGCGCCCTGGAGGTGGTCATGCATCTGTTACCCTGCCGCCCAACGCGTCGCCGGGTCGTTCCGCTTATTAATGTCGATGGAAAACAGGTTCATACATGATAATCCGGAAATCCTGTTTGATCTCTGGTCCTTATATCGACAGCAGAAACGCGCCCGATTTCCAGATCTCGCCCACACAGATAGGTGTGAATATTTCGCCATTCCCGCATCCGGGCGATCCCTTCTTGATGGCGCTCATCAGCAGATAGGCGATATTATTCCGCCAATATTCAATTAGCCTTTTTTGGCGATATAATCTGTGTGTCGCTCATCAATGTGGCGTAGATAGATTTTCCGGCGCCGTTGGCACCGATCAGAGAAATACCTCCTCCTTCCCGCCATTTCGATGCGTCAACGTCTCTTTGAGGCATGATATCGCCTGCAATAGGCGGATGTTACGAGCTCGCTTATCGCCGGATTTTCCGTAGATAGCTTTGACGACGCTCAGCCGGTCCTTGATTTCCCGCGGGCTGCCTTCTCAGCTGATTTTTGTCGTGAATCCATCAAAGAACCCATTCGGGACAGCTCAGGCTATCCGCTTCTCCACAAACACGCTCGACGAGTGAGACGTCAGGTTTCATTGTCCCGGCAAGAATCATTATCCAGCTCCGGTTTCTGGATTCACGCCGGCTTCGCTGGTTCATCCGGAAGCGAGGGAGTGAGAGTTCCAGCCATGGTCTGGGCGATTCGCGACGGCGCTGGCCCCAGGAAGGCAGGTTCACCGCTATCTGTCCACAATTAAAACCACAGACCTGATTTTTCCAGAACCCGGCTATCGCTACACATCGCTTTTCTTCCGCCTATTGGCAGGCTGGAGCATGGTTTTGGATTATTATCGGGAAGATAGACAAGGCGCCGGGCCGGATCATTCACATTTTCCAGCACTTTGCTCATGTTGGTGGAACAGCTGACACCGGGAAAATGTCCCGCAATGCTTCTTCCGTGACATGACCAGTCGAGTCCCCGCAGGCTCCCTGGTGGATTTCCCGGCGAAGTGATTCCGCACAACATTCATGCAGATTCATGATCCGAGATACAGCGAGGCAAACAGTTTTTCCAAAATCGTTGTATTTCATTTAGGTGGTCGCACTTCGTCTTTTCAATTGGTTAATGGTTTATTTCCATCCAGTGGCCTGAGACCCCCTGAAATCTCCTCATGGTCGTTTCGAACGTTGGCATGTGGTTCCACGGGATTTATTTTTTCCGGCTAATCTCTGTGATGTTTCAACGTATATGACTTCCGCGAACGCTTTCTTTGATCAGCCTGTCCGCTTGAATACCACAGACGATATTCTGAGCGCCCAGATCACCGTTATCTCAGACCGCCACGGCCCATGGTAATGGTCCAGCGTAATGATCCAGCATCAGCAAATTCGCACTGATGTATCGATGGCTGATCCTATGCCGCCGACCACCACTACAAGATGGTGATGACTCCAGATGGTAGCGATTACGGTTGATATGTGGTGTTTTGAAAGCGGCAGATCACCTTTCGCCATGGCACCTTCATGTGGAAATCAATGCAAAACGTAAAGAGTTTATCTTGGAATTTTAATGCCGATTTTACGGCCCCGGCAGGTGATCTCATCATCCTCAGATTTATCCAGCGCCCATGTCGATCTTGAGCTTCTTCTAGATGGTTAATAAAAAGATGGTCATGAGCACCAAAGATCACAATGGAAAATAATAAGATCACAGTATTTTCCTGACCAAATGATGTCCAAAAATAGTGTAAGAGGCGGAATTGCTGTAACGCCTCTGGTAAAAGCTTGTTGAAAATCGTTCCGCTTTCCAGAACGATCCGGATGATCTCCAACCCAGTATCACTGATACGTGCATCCTCTCTGATTTGAAAGGCTGGATGTTCCAGCATGATATCTGAATAAAGGTCTGGAAGCATAAGTGATATGGCGGTGTAATTATCCAGGTAGTTGAGTTCAAATGGTAACCAGCAGAAGGCGAAAGGTTCCACCGCAAGAGAACTACGATATCCAGATCCAGCAGCTCATTATAGTTCTGCATCATTATGTTGAGTCTCCAGCTCCAGCACTGACATACATCAGCAGTCGATACGTCGCGACTGGAGGTGATACATGGGAATAAACAAAACTGGTAGGCAAATGAAAAAAAAACACCAGCCTGAAATGTCCAGAATGCCCCATTAGCAGCCATGATCAGGAACCTTCAAATCCTTTTCTTGTTGTTTCCATACGTCAGAAAAATAAACTGGCCACCAGAGAAAAATGTGAGGAACGCTTCACCCTGCTATAGTCGAACCTACTTCGAAACAATGGTAACTTCTGGATCGTGCTGACCTTTGATCACCATGATGGGAAAGGTCAGGATCATGAAACCAGAAGGCGATGATCAAAGATTTCCGTTTGAGCTTGTTGTTTAATCGGCACAAGTTGTCACCTGAATCCAAATTACACTTCTGGGCATCGGCGAATCGTGATGCCGATGGGCGGAAAATCAGAATTACCACCAGAATGGTAAAAGCAAACACATCCTCGTATTCGCCTGCAGCGCCACCCAGAAAAGCCGGAAATACCCAGAACCAGTGATCCCAGCACCGCGCCCGGTATGGAACCGATACCGCCCAAAACAGCCGCGATAAAGGCTTTGAGCCCGGCCAGAAATCCGATATAAAATTGATCTGCCCACATGGCAGGCAATGAGCACCCCGCTGATGGCTGTTGTGGCTGACCCCACCACAAAGGTGGCGATGACGTTGTTGACATTGATTCCCAAAGAGCCGCCATGACCTTGTCCTGGGCCGTGGCCCGCATGGCTTTGCCGATCCGGGTGAATTTGATGAGCAGGCCCAGCAGGATCATGACGATCACCGTGGTGATGATGATGGTGATTTCACGACGTGATAACATGGGCAAGGGCTCCCAGAATTTAAAATCCGGTATCAGCTCTGCGCAGATAATCGGGTGTCTGGCCAGCATCACGTAGTTTTGCAGAAACAGGCTCATGCCGATGGCCGATATCAACGCGGACAGACGTGGTGCGTTTCGCAACGGTTTAAGATTTTTTCCACCGTAAACCCATAGGCACAGGAATAGACAATGGCAAATACAAGCGCCAGAATGACGATCACCGCCGTGTTCCACCCCCACATTCCCAGAACCGTGGCCACGATCAGCGCCACGGCACCGATCATGTAGATTTCATGGGCGAAATTGATCAGCTGAATGATGCCGTATACCATGGTGGGTATCCCCGCATGATCAGGGCGCAATACCGCCGCGCGGTCAAGCCGCCCAGACCAGTTCAAAAATACGATGGGTACGATAATTTCCCGGACAGCAAAAAGCCCACGGCCCCGGTGCCGGACAGACCCAGCAATATACTAATCCAACGCATGATGTTTCATCCTGAACGTCTTCGGTTTGGCGCAAGTTTTCGGGTAAACAGGAGCGCAGATCCGTCGGGGATCCGGCTCCTGTTTTTCAAAGAGATGAACCGTTAGTTGACCTGCTGGCTTTCCGTCAATCACGCGGTATACGGAAAAACCCGCGCCGATAAATGGTCGCCGTTTTTGTCAAATCCGATGGGACCCATGGGAGAATCCACCGTGATGTCGAACATGGCGGCCCGCATGGCGTCATATATTCTGACGGTGCCGGTTTTTTCAGCGGCGGTTGCCAGGTGACTGCATGCAGGTAAAACTGGTACTTAAAGGTACCTGGCCTTCCCTGTATTTTTCCCGCGTTCTTTGGTCAATGTCTGCAGGGACGGAAGAGGTAATCAGGGGCCGGTGGCATGACGCCTTCGGCAAATTCGCCGGCCAGATTGGGCAGGGCTGTCCCATAGATGCCGTCCGCGCCCATGAAAGCGTATCCACGCGTTTCTTTTCAGCATGACGATTTTGACGCATCGGAATGATACCCGCCCCACATGACGAGTTCCGCACCGGAGCGTTTGATTTTGGTATAATGGCTGAGAACTACGCCGGTGGTCACGCCCTTGAACAGCACGATCAATGCTCCATATGTTCAAACGCGATCTGGCCAGTTCCATCTGCCTTTACCATAGTCGCCTTTGTCATGGATCAGGCCACTTTTTAATCTTGCCCATTTGCAAAATCGGTCATCAGCGTGGCCTGGGCACCGTCATTGGAAAATGGTTCTGAAAAAATTGATGCTCTCGCCGGTCAGGTATCAGATCGTCAGGCAGAACTGGAAATCAGGATAATACCGGCATCTTTGTAAATTTTGTTGGCAGCAATGGTGGCGCCGGAGCAGACATGGCCCACAACCATCTGGGCGCCGTCAGATACCAGTTTGGTGGCCACGTTGACTGCCACTTCCGGTTTGCACACATCGTCTCCGAGCATCAGTTCGACTTTTTTCCCCAGGATACCGCCCTGTTCATTGATGTCTTCAACCGCCATTTCAACCCCCCTGAGGGCGGAAATGCCGTAGGGTGCCAAATCTCCGGAAAGTGCACCGGCATTGGCGACTTTTATGGTATCACTGGCAAACCCGGGTGCGGCAAACAGCATCATAGACAATACCCCGACGGTGAGGCACTTAAAAAAAGCTTTCATGTTCTACTCCCTTTGTTTAGGTTAACTTAAATTTTTTAACGAAACCTGCATTTTTGTTTGAAAATTGCATAACTATAGAAATATGAAGGTGTTAAGTCAAGAAAAAATTCATCATGCACGCCTTTTCAATGCCTGTGCCATTCGGCCCAGTCCTTTTTCCAGAACAGTCGCCGGACATCCGAAATTGAGCCGGACAAATCCGGGAGATCCGAAAAAAGATCCATCAGACAGTCCGACCCCGTGTTCTTCAAAAAAACGGACCGGATCTGTGAGCCTGGTTTCCCTGACATCGATCCAGGCCAGATACGTGGCTGCAATGGGATCCAGATGGCACCCGGGCAGTTCGTTGATTTGTTTCACCACTGTGTTTCTGTTTTCAGCCAGGTAGGAAACAAGCTGGGAAAGCCAGTCATCACAGGCTTCATACGCTGCCTTTGCCGCGGCAAGCCCCATCAGGTTCACAGATGGAACAATGCCTTTGCAGGCCGCGTTGAACCGGGTTCTGAGCTCGGCATTTGGAATCACGGCAAAGGCACATCCCAACCCCGGAATGTTATAGGTTTTGGAAGGTGCCATCAGGGTGATGGTTCTTTGGGCAGCTGTTTCGGACAAAGACGCTGTGGGAATGTGGCGGTTTTCCGGGTCCAGTACGAAATCACTGTGGATTTCATCACTGCACAAAAGTATGTCATAGGTCTCACACAGGGTTGTCAGATGTTCAAGTTCCTCCCGGGTAAACAGGGTCCCGCAGGGATTGTAAGGGCTGCAGAATAAAAAAACCGCCGGACCGGTTTGGAACATGCGTTCCAGGGCATCAAAATCCAGGGTGGTTCGGTCGGATTCCCGGATCATGGGAAGGGTGATCAACGGCTTGCCGCAATGGTCGGATACCGACAGAAACGGCGGATAAATGGGCGTGGTGGTGACAAGGGGCTGGTCTTGTTTTCCAAAGGCCCGGCACACCACATTCAGGCCCGACACCACACCGGGAATCCATACCAGCCAGTCCGGTTCAACGGCCCAGCCGTACAGGGTTGTGAGCCGGTCTGCCACAATCCGGTTCAGATCCCGGGAAACCAGGGTATATCCCAGGACCCCGTGATCGATGACTTTTGTCAGTGCTGCCAGCACTGCCGGCGGGGCTTTGAAGTCCATGTCCGCCACCCACATGGGCAAAATGTCTGTGCCTTCATATTTTTCCCATTTCATGGAATGGGTATGGGTCCGGTCGATAACGGGATCAAAAAAAGGGTTCATCAGAATGGGGGATCTCCTTCCACTTTTTTGGATGTATGGGGGTGTTTCAGCGGGCATATTCATATATATCTGTTCGTCGAAAACAGGGTCGGTTCCTGGTCAGAAAACATACTTCTCTGGACTTGTCAACCCAAAGTTGAAATCGGATTGTAGAATGCCGCCCCCGGAGGAGGTACCTTGCTGCCGGCCTGGAATCCACGGAGTGGCTCCGACAGTCCGTCAGCAAGGTACCCCCACCAGGGGCTCCCGCTGTACAAGTTATTTCCGCTGTGACTGCCCCTAAAACACAATACCATCGATGCAACACACAGGTTTTCTGAAAAAGATTGGAGAAATTGCTTTAAACAGTGTATGCCATGGGGCATTGTACATGGCTGGGAATACCATGAGATCATAGAAGGTAAAGTGAGGAATGGCTGTTGGAAAACAGATGAAAACTGGCGGGATTGAGGTGGATGATGGCGGCACACCAGATTGCCGCGGTCGTGGTACACCCTTCTGCCGATCCCCATCAGATGCGAATATGTCACCGGACACTGGCAGGCCTCGGGCCTGGCTCACCGGATTTACAGGATCCGCCGGCGTGGCCGTGGTCACCCGCACCTGGCCGTTTTATGGACCGATTTCAGATACTGGCTCCAGGCCGGTATTCAGATACAGGGATCGGAGTTCGGAATTGTTTAAATCCGGGGAAAGATGTGCCTGAATTCCATCGCTGGATTTTTGATCATCTGGCTCCCAAAGACACAGTGGCTATTGACGCGGCCGGGTCCTCTCACGAACCCAGGAAAACATACCGTCAAATGTGGGATATCCGGCAGATCCGGTTGCGTACCGACGTGACCTGGTAAAAGATCTATGGCAGGATCGGCCTCCCATGCCGATGTCAACCTGCCTGGGAATTCGATGTGCGGTATGCCGGCCAGTCCGGGTCGAAAAGATCGAAAATATCCGGAAAGCCATGGCACAGGCCGGGGCGGACTGCCATGTGATGACCGGTCTGGAGGACATTGCCTGACATTCAACCCGGGGATCCGATGCCCAACAATCCGGTGAACATCGCGTTTGCTCTTTTCACTCAATCGTCTGTCCGGTTATTCATCCACCCGGACAAGGTGAACAAAGATCTGGCGGCAAGCCTGGCAGACGACGGTGTGACCCTGACCGGTTATACTGATATTGATACCGCCCTGGGACAGATGCCGGATTCTGCCTGTATGCTGCTGGATCCGGATAAGACATCCGCATGCCTGGCATCCGCCATCCCTTCGGGCTGCCGGGGTGATTGAGAAACCAAGCCCGGCCGCCCGGCTCAAAGCAGTTAAAAACGACATTCAGATCCGGCATTTGCGGGATACGGCAGTCAAGGACGGATTGCCGTTATCTGCTTCCTTCACTGGCTGTCGGAACAGGAACCTGATGATTCGCTGACGGAAATCAGTGCGGCAGAAAATTGTTTGAACTGCGCAAAGCCCAGCCCGGGTTTGTGGAAACAGTTTTGATCCCATTATGGCGTTTGGTGCGCACTCCGCCTTGTGCCATTATTCCGCCACCCGGACCGATGTCCGGCTGGATGATACCGGACTGTTTCTGACCGATTCCGGCGGCAATTACCTGACCGGCACCACGGACATCACCCGCACGGTGTGCCTGGAAACCCTTCCTTGCAGCAGATCAGGGATTACACCCGGTGCTCAAAGGCCATATCGCTGTGGCCAGCGCGTGTTTTCCGAAGGCACCCGGGGTTTCAGATCGATACCCTGGCCCGGCAGTATCTGTAGCCCAGGCATGAATTTCGGGCACGGCACGGGCCGTGGCGTGGGATCTTTTGTGTGTTCATGAAGGCCCGGCCTGATCAGCCCGCATCCGGTGGATGCGGCCCTGGAAAAGGGCATGCTGATGACCGATGAGCCCGGGGTTTACAGAGAGGGAGAATATGGTATCCGTCTGGAGAATATATGTTGGTGACCGATTCCCGTCAAACAGAATTCGCCGGTTTCTGAATTTGGAAAACATGACCTGGTGCCATTTTGAGCGGGATCTGATCGATACCTCTCGCTCACTGAAACGGAGATCGCATGGATCAATCAGTATCACCGGCAGGTGTGACCGGATTTCACACCTTGTCTGCCACCCCGGACTGCTTCATGGCTCCAGACCCGGACCGCTTTGCTGAACTGATCTGATAAGTTTATGGAACAAAAGCGGTGAAACAATTTCTGGTCAATTCCATCGGCCGCATAGACGTGGTCTGCTGGGTGCTGGTTGTTGTGTTTTTCTGCACCTGTTCTCTGGTGTGTGGCGGTGATTTCAACCTGTCTTTCATTGCCGCCGGCGGGGTGGTGCTGGTGATGACTTGATCGGTTTTTCCATCGAGGTTATCATTGAAACCCTTAAAAAGTCAGAGGTCTGGCACGATAACCGGATTCATCACCAACGGGCCCGAACTGGCCCGTCCCATTGTCGGCCTGGTGACCGGGATAGTGCTGTTTGCGGCAGCACGCCGCTGGGTTCAAATCTGATGAACCCGGTTCTGTTGATTTCAGCCGCACTGGTGTGCCGGGTATTTTTAAAAACCATGCAGACCTGCTGGCAGTATACCCCGACATGTATCGTTCTGACCGCAGGGCTTGCTGTCTCTTTTTATACTATTGCCATGGCCCACCACATTCTCTGGGTGGCAGCAGGGCTTGTCATCACCGGGATATTGTTTTACAGACGACCACCCGAACCGGACGAACAATCCATGGAAGATGCTGAAATTGCCGGCTGGTCGGTCATTCCGGCAATTGTCGTGCTGATTGCCGCCGGGTATTTTCTTGATCCGGTGGTCAGTTTTGCCTCGGAACAAAGCCAGGCCCCCAAAGGGGTGATCGGTTTTTTTGTACTGGCCACCCTGTCAAGCTGGCCGGAGTTTAAAAGCTGTCTGGCCCTTTTAAGCCGGGGAAAATATCTGGCCGCCATCCTCAATATCACGGTGAGCAATATCACCAATATCTGGCTGGCAATCGCAGGCACTGTTACTTATTTATTCATGACCTGGCCTTGATGCCGTAACACAACGCCTCTGCGGTGCAGCAGACTGCCTTCGGCCAGAAACAGCCGGATCAAAGCGATGCGGTAATGGATCACGGCCCGGACCTCGGCAATCTGGCTGATCAGCAGATCCCGCTGGGCCTGGGCCACCAGCAGTGCTGTGCCGGCGCCTACGTTGAATCGTTCGATTTCCGCCTGCACGGTCTGTTCTTCAGATCGGCGGGTGACCTTTGAGGCATGGATCTGCTGTCTTGCCCGCTCGATTTCATTGACAGCCAGGCGGACATCCAGATGAATGGTCCGGCGAAGGTTTTCAAGTGCTTCGGTTGCCTGTTGGCGGGTGGCCACCGCAGCCTGATGTCGGGCTCTGGCAGTCCGGTTTTTGACAAACCGGCTTAAAGACAGGCCGGCAGATACCTCATAGTCCCCGTTGTCCAGTGATTGGGCCGCATCTGAAAATCCATCCCCATATGCGGCAACTCCCAGATCCATGAAAAAATCCAGCCGGGGCAGCAGGCCGTTTTTCGTGGCAATGGTTTCCAGCTGGTTCTGGTGCATGCGCAACCGGGCTTCGGCCAGATCCGGCCGCAGTGTCATGGCCAGGCTGGTACGGTCCCGGATATCGGCGACAGGGTCCGGATCAATGGCCGGATCACTGGCAGGCAGAACCAGACGATCCAGATAACCGGGTCCGCCGGGATTTATCAGATGCAGCAGGGTCAGGCGGAACGCTTCCACCTGGTTGGCGGAATCGATCAGGGCCTGCTCCCGCCGGGCCACTTCCGACTGTACGGCCGCCTGTTCATTCCGGGGCAAAACCCCCACGTCAATCTGGTGCTGGACATCGGTCCGCTGTTTTTTGGATACAGCCAGAGACCGTTCCACAATGGCGTGCTCCTGTCGGGCCAGCACATATTGCCAGTACGCGATTTCCGTTTCCGCTACCAGGGCCTGGGCATAGGCGGTCAGCTCGTGAATACTGGCCCGGGTTTCCAGTTCACTTTGCCGGATGGCCACCAGGCCGCCGGCCGGACCGGCCCCCTGGCGCAGTGCCTGGGTCACGGACAGGGTTACCCGGGTTTGGTCGGGATCCACGGTTCGGGATGCCCGGTCCTGTTCATGGGCTGCTTCCGCCGCCAGGGTGGTGCCGGAAGGCAGTCTCTGCCGGACACCTGCCACACCCGAGACAGCAGTATCTGATGGTTCCGGATCAGAAAGTGCTTGCCTGGACATCCCCATGGCTGCAAAAAGTTCCGGATCATATTGGCCTTTTTCCATCTGTTCGAACGCCCCGGCGATGACAGGACCCAGCTGCCGGGTTTTCAAGTCCTGGTTGTGATCCAGGGCCAGCATCACCGCCTGTTCCACAGACAGGGCCGGATCCGGTGTTTGACCGGCCGGCATGGGTTGCGGGTCAGGCTTGTTTTCCAGTGTGAAGTCAAATGTCTGGATATCTGCCGGTACCACCGGTGCCAGATCTGTCAGGTCGTTTTTTTGAGACCTGGACAGCATGCAGCCGGAAACCATCAGAAAAAAAATCAGGCACAGAAATATCGGGCCTGTGAAAAAGATAAATCTTGTTTTCATGAACAAGCCTTTGTTGAATCCGGGTGAAACAAAGAATAGATGACCGGGATGAGCACCAGGGTGATCACGGTGGCACCGGTGAGTCCGCCCACCACGGATCGGGCCAGGGGTGCCTGGGCATCCGCACCTTCCCCGATGCCCAACGCCAGAGGGATCAGTCCTAAAATGGTGGTCAGACTGGTCATGAGAATGGGCCTCAGCCGGCGGCGGCCGGCTTCCATGACCGCTGCTTTGACCGTCATGCCCTCACAGGTCAGGCGGCTGGACTGATCCACCAGCAGAATGGCGTTGTTCACCACGATTCCCCCCAGCATGATGCAGCCGATATAGGACTGGACATTCAAGGTGGTATGGGTCAGATACAGGGTGACCAGCACCCCGATGGCGGCCATGGGAACCGAAAACATCACCACCAGCGGGTTGATCAGGGATTCATACTGGCAGGCCAGGACCATGTACACCAGAACCAGAGCCAGGATCAAAGAGATGATCAGTTCCCTGAACGCTTTCTGCTGTTCTTCAAAATCTCCGGCCACTATCAGATCATATCCAGACGGCCGGGGAATCTCGCTTAAACGGTCAGCCACATCCGCTGCCACAGATCCCAGATCCCGTCCGGAAATATTGGCGGAAACCGTGATGATACGCTGCTGATCCTTGCGGTCGATGAGCAGCGGCCCCCGCCCGGAATGCACGGAAACCAGGTTCCGGATCGCCACCTGCCGGCCGGACGCCGTGGTCAGGGTCAAATCCAGAATTTCGTCCAGGCTGCGGTTTTCCACATCTTTGAGCTGGACAAAAATTCGGTAGGAATCCCCCAGGGTCTGAAATTCGCCGGCTCTGGATCCGGCCACGGCCGTGGAGATAATGTCGGTGATATCTTTGACGCTCAAGCCCAGATCGGCCGCCTTATCCCGGTCAACTTCAATTTCTTTTTGCGGGGTACCGGCCTCCCGGCTGAGCAGCACGTCTGTAATGCCCGGGACCTGTGCCACCCGTTCAGCAGCCCTGGCAGCCAGCGTTTCCAGGATATCCAGATCAAATCCCCGGACTTCGACATTCAGCCCGTCATCCCCCCCGAGAAGCCGCTCCATGATAAACTGGCCCTGGGGGGCCCGGGTCCGGATTTCCATGCCCGGAATCTGCCCTGACAGGCGCTGGCGCAGGTCATGGGCAATGGCCACATTGGATCGGGTGCGTTGGGCCGCCGGGGTCAGGGCCATGCGGATTTCGGTTTTGGCGGAACTGCCGGGCCGATATCCGGATGCCCCGACGCTGACCACGGAAGAGATCATCTCCGGCACGGCCGGAAATGCAATGGCTTCCACCTGCCGGCTCTGGCGGTCCACCAGGTTAAGCCGGGTGCCCACCTCCATCTCGCCGGAGATCCGCACCTCTCCTTCATCACTGGGCGGCAGAAATTCCGTTCCGATTTTCGGAACCAGCATCAGGGCTCCTCCCAGGGCGGCAGCGGTAATTAACAGGGTTACCCCGCGGTGATCCAGTGCTTTGGACAGCACATAAGAATAGCGGTGCGTCAGTTGAACAAAAAAAGATTCTGACAAAGAAAAGAAAAATGAGATCACAGACCCGGTGTTTTTTCTTTTCTTGATGCCTAACAGCCTGGAGGTGAGCATGGGGACTAAAGACAGCGCCACCAGCAAAGAGCAGGTTAAAGAAAAAATGATCACATACGCCATTTCCGTGAACAGAATGCCGGACACGCCTCTGACAAAAATCAGGGGCAGAAAAATCACCAGGGTGGTGATGGTGCTGGCCAGGATGGCCGGGGCCACTTCCATGGCCCCCTGTTTTGAGGCAATATCCGGAGGTTTGTCATGTTCATCCCGGTGCCGGAAAATATTTTCCAGAACCACAATGGAGTTGTCCACCATCATGCCGACGCCTAAGGCCAGGCCGCCCAGCGTCATCAAATTGAGGGTGAAATTAAAGAAAAACATCAAAGCAAAGGTGGCCAGCATGGAGATGGGAATGGCCAGGGAAATGACCACGGTGCTGCGGACGGTTCTTAAAAAAAACAGCAGGATCAGCACGGCCAGACCGCCGCCATATATAACAGATCTTGCCACATTGGCGATGGAGCGCTGGATGAAATTTCCCTGGTTGATGACCGGAATGATTTTTACCTGGGGCATGGCTGCGTTGACGGCATCAATTTCTTCCAGAACCCGTCTGGCCACGTCAACGGTATTGGCCTGGGACTGTTTCCGGATGGCCACCCGAATACCGGGTTCCCGGTTGACCCGGATGATCCGGGTCAGCTTTTCATACGTGTCTTTCACCTGGGCAATCTGACCCAGGGTGACGGCGGCCCCGTCCTGATGCGCCACCACGGTATTGCGGATCTGGTCCAGGTGGGTGAACTGGGCCGGGGCCCGCAGCTGGATTTCATACCGGCCCTGTTCCAGTTTCCCTGTGGGCTGGTCCTGATTGGCCTGTGTGACGGCCTGGATAATCTGGTCCAGGGGCAGGCCTAAGGCCATGATCCGGTCCGGATCCAGTTCGATGCGGATTTCTCTGTCATACCCTCCCCAGATGTCCACCTGGGCCACTCCCGGTATCCGGGAAAACCGGTACCGGATTTCGTCTTCAATGAGCTGGGTTAAATCCACCGGATCCAGCCGGCTGGAAATCCCCAGCAGCACCACTGGAAAACTGCCGATATCAAACTTGCGGAGGCTGGGCCGATCCACCTCTTCAGGCAGTTCATTGATTTCATCTTCAACAACGGACCGGACATCTAAGGCAGCAATGTCAATATCGGTTCCCCAGGCAAATCGGATCCGGACATTGCTGCGTCCTTCGGATGAATCTGAAGAGATCTCTTCCACTCCGGGCACTGTGGCTGCAATCTCTTCAATCACCTGGGTCACCTGGCGTTCCATGATTTCCGGGCTGGCCCCTTCAAATTGTGTCCGGATGCTCAGGGTGGGCATTTCAATTTCCGGCAGCATGTCAATTTGAAGCCGGCTTAAGGAAATCGAACCGATGACCAGGACCATCAGAAAGATCATGGTGATGAATACGGGACGGTGAACACTGAATTCAGGCAGGTTCATGCAACCCTTTCCGATCGAAACCGGATTTTGGGACAGCCGGGTCCGGAATCCGGATTAATGACCCGTGATCCAGCAACTGGTGGCCCAGGGTGACCACCTGGCCGGTCAGGTGGTCACCTTTGACCTGAACCCGGCCGTTCTGGCGGATCCCGGTGACCACCGGGTGCCAGGCCACGGTTGCTTTATCCGGGGATACCACAAAGACCCCGGTTTCCTGATTCCGGGTTACCAGAGCGGTCTCCGGCACCATCAGGGTGTCGGCCACCTGTTCCAGGACCACGGAAACCCGGACAAACATTCCCGGTTTGAGCTCAAGGCCGGGATTGGCCACCCGGACTTCCACCCGGGCCTGGCGGGTCTGGGTCTTGAATACCGGAGAAATCCGGGCGATTTGACCCTGAAAGGACCGGCCGGGAAAGGCATCGGTGGATAGTTCGGCCGGCTGGCCGATTTCAAGCCGGCCGTAATCTTTTTCCGTGACAAACAGCACTGCCAGCAGCGGGTCCAGTTCCACAATGGATACCAAAGGGGTGTTGGCGGAAACCGTGTCTCCTTCGGTAACGAATTTCTCCGCCATAAACCGGGTATCGCTGCCCCCGGTCCAGTCCGCAAATACCGCGGTGTATCCCAGCCGGATCCGGGCGGTTTCCAGCTGGGCCCGGGCTTTCAACACGACAGCCCGGGCCATGTCCACCCGGGATGCGGCTGCCAGCCATTCGGCCCGGGCCGCATCCACCTGGGAAGCGGAAGAGACCCCTCGTTTTTTAAGGGTTTCCATGCGGTTCAGTTCCCGCTCAGCGATTTCCCGGGCGTTTTCAGCCCCGGTGAGATCCGCTTCAGCCACAGCCAGATCCGCCTGGGCCTGGGCCACGGCCTGGACATATTCATCATTGTCCAGCCGGGCCACTTCCTGTTTTCGAAAGACCGGGTCTCCCATGTCCACGGCCAGGTGTTCCACCCGGCCGCTGACCTTGGGAGCCACCAGAAATTCGGCATTGGATTCCAGGGTGCCGCTGAAGGTGCGGCTCAGTGCCATGGGACCCCGCTCTATGGCAGCGGTTTCCACAGGTGCGGCCCATGATTTTTTCCCCAACGGGCCGCTGTCTTTTTTCCCGGACCCCAAAAAGGTCGACAACAAATAGACCCCCAGAATCAGCACCGGAATGAGCAGCCATTTGACGTGTTGCCTTTTCATGGATCCCTTCCGAATGCTTTTATCCAATGCCCTGTGAAATGCGTATCAGGCAATTTTCCGCAGCAAGCCGGATGCCCGGGCACTGTCTTTGAGCTGCTGGTTCAGGCTGGTGGACAGGCGGGACAGTTGCCGGTTGTCACCAGCCTTTTCTTCTGCCTGACGATAGATATCGGATGCCAGCCGGGTATCTGCCAGCCGGATGCACGCGGTTTCAGCCAGAAACAGCAGATCGTCAAAACCGGTCAGTTTTTTCCGGGCGGACAACAGAATCCGGGTCAGGTAGGAGGGGTCTGAGGTCTGGCCGGATATCAGGTTGAACAGTCCGGCATAGCATGGCTGATCCGTGCATTGGGCTTCTGCGGCTTCAAACAGGGCAATGGCTTTGTCCTGATCGTCTAAAAGCCTGAGATAGGCACCGGCCACAAAGGTGTAATCATATGGCGTATGGCAGTCTTTTTCAGCCGCTGCCAGCAGATTTTTGGCCCAGTCTTTGTCATTGAGCCGGGTTGCGGCAACGGTTGCCAGTTTCACCCGATCACTGTTGCCGTCACTTTGTTTTTCAATGTTTTTGTAAATGTCTTTGATCCAGGCATCATCCTTGAGGGTGGCGGCAATGGCATCGGTCAGTTCATTGTAGTAACTGAACGTGGTACATTTTTTCAGCAGGTCGGTGAAGATTTCCTTGACCCAGTCGGTGTCCCCCAGATCCTGGTGAATGGACACCCCCAGTTTGATGAAATCATTGAAATTGCGGGTGAGCTCCTGGGCCTGGCGGTATATTTTGGCGCCATAATATTTGTCCCCGGTTTTTTCCACAATGTCATGGGCCAGGGCCCGCTTGGTGGCACAGGTTTTGGTTTCCTGCTCCCGGTTGATGAAATCCGAATACAGGTCTTTGAATTCTTCGCGCTTTTCCAGCTGAAATGTGATGGCATCGGTCCATTCTTTGTCATCGGTGACGATTTCCTGAATGGCCTTGGCGGTCTTGATGAAATCCGCATTGCTTTTCACAGCGGCCTGGGCCTGTTTGAGAACCTGCACGGCGGCTTCTTTGTCATTGAGATCTTTGGCCATGGCCAGAGCCAGGTCCACCAGCTGGCTGCATGCCGGATTGGTGGCGGCGGCGGTCTGGAAAATGCCGGTAGCAAACGGCGCGTCCCCGGTGACTTCAAATGCCTCTTTTCCCAGCTTCAGGTAATCGGAAAATTCCGTGTAAACCGATTCCGCTTTTTTGTAAATGGATTCCAGAAAATCCTTATCATCCAGTTTTTCGTTCACGGTCCGGGCGAACTTGAGCAGCTCATTGCCCGATTCCAGCGAAGAAAGGGCTTTTTCATAGATCTGCCGGGCCAGGGCTTTGTCGCCTAAGTCCTTGACCGCGCCCGCGGCAAGGATGTCGAAATCCTCTGCCTTGGATGCTTTTTCCATGGCGCTGGCATATACTGATTTGGCCCGCTCCTTGTCTTCAAACATATCCAGGACGGACTTGGCAAACACCACAAAATCTTCGGTCTTGCTGCATTTGGCAAAGGCTTTTTCAACGGTTTTTTCCGCCAGTTCCGCGTCATTGAGCACATCTGAAATGCTTTTGCTCAGTTCCAGAAAATCAGACGTTTTCACACATTTGGTGCCGGCGGCATTGTAGATCTCGGTGGCGGCTTCTTTCTGGCCCATTTCAAGTGCCGCAGCTGCCAGGCCCAGAAAATCCTCAACAGTGGTGCACAGGTTTTTTCCGGCATCCAGGTGGGTGGCGGCCGCTTCCTCATCTCCTAAGATATCCAGACAGGCTTTGGCATAGGTCACGGCATCTTCCCAGGTTTCAGCCCATTCCGCGCCTTCTTCCAGAAGTTCACCCGCCCATTCCTTGTCATCCAAGCCCTCCACAATCTCTTTGGCCACGGCAATGTACTCTTCCGGTGCGTCACACTCCTCGGCTTTTTCTTCCAGTTCTTCTTTAAGTCCCATGATGTGTCTCCTTTTAAAATTACAGGTTAAATGTGTTTTATTGTACTATACATGTTTGTTCAACTGGTTTCAAAATAGTACATGCCTTCGTTGCTGGTTCCGTCCGGAGATATTTCCGGCGGTTTGGCATAGGTGTCTCTGGCAATTTTCCCCAGCCTGGCCAGTCTTTCCAGTGACTGCCTGAAACTGAGCATGTCCGCCATCAATTCTTCCATGCCGGTGTCCCGCTTTTCCGGATGCTGTTTCATATCATCCAGATTTTCTTTCATCAGTCCGATATATGAGAAATAGGTCTGGGCCAGATTATTGATGGAATCTGACAGTCCTTTCATGGTTCTTCGATAGGTTTGAATTTCCTTTTTATGCAGTGTGACCGTGATGTCGTGGATAATGGCCTGATAGCTTTCCAGTTCCCCGGTATCCCGGTTCTTTTTTGCGCCGGCGGTTATGGTCACTTCTCGAGTCTCTTTGCCGCAGGTTTTTATTTTGATGGGGTAATCCGTGATTTCTCCCTCTGTTTTGATTTTATGGATCACATGGGCCCGCTGTGTCAAATCCAGATAATGGTCATTGATATTGCCGGCCATTGCCTGTTCCATATCTGAGAAACCGAACAGTTTGATTCCGGCCGGATTGATCTGTTCAAACACGCCGTCAGGAGTCACGATGAAAATGGCATCAGTGGCGGTTTCAATGATATTCCGATACCGCTGTTCGCTGATCCTCAGATTTTCCAGGGCGGATGTCAGGCGCTGCATGTGCATTTTTCGCTCCGTGACATCTCTTATGACATGCAGAATTTTTTCGATTTTGCCCCGGCCGCCCATTTTGTAAACCACTTCGGCAGCGTCATTGACCCATTTGGTCTGCCCGTCCGCCGATACAATCCGGTATTCCAGGGCATCAAATTCCTTGTCCGTGATCTCATGGTAGAAACGAATCACCTGATCACAATCGTCCGGATGGACAATGTCGAAAATATGAAATGTGCCTGAGGCAAATTCTTCGGAAGGAATGGCACACAGCTTTTCCGTGGCATTGGAAATATTGACGATCCGGATATTGTCCTCGGGCGACGTGGTCAGGACCACCTCAGGGATCAGGTCCAGCAGTTTTTTAAGCTCATTGGTGGTTTTTCTGCTTTCAGTGATATCGGCCACAGATGCCAGAATCCCGGTTTTGTTTTCATAAAGAATGGTTCTGGCGTTTATTTCCACCAGATGTTCCGTCCCGGACCGGTCCTTGAGAATAAACTCCGTGCTGTCTTTGGTGCCCTCAACGGATTGAATCAGCTGTTTAAAAAAAATATCCATCCGCCGGGTATCCTTATCGGCGACAAATTCTGAAAACCGCATACCGGTCAGAATTTCCTTATCCATGTCGCTGATTTCGGTAAAACTGTCGTTTGAAAAGGCAATCCGGCCGTTTTCTTCCACAAGGACAACCCCTTGGGTGATCATGTCCAGCAGTTCAGTTGTATCGATTTTTTTTAAGGGGCTCATTTCACCTCTGGGCAGAGCATATCATTATATAAAATCCATAAGTATATATGGCATAACTCCCTGTGATGTCAAGAAACTCCGGAGTCAGGACCGGACCGGCAGGTCAAAAGACCCGTGCCGGGCGGTCCCTGTGGATCTCACCCTCTGCCGTGTTTGACAGGGAGTAAGGGCAAGCTGCGCTGAACGGCAAAAACTGCGGGCAGGTATGTCCTCAAACAGTTTGCCGTTTTTACCGCTTCGCATGCCCAACTCCCTGTATCAAACGCGTCAGAATGGGATTCCGACCCACAGAGACCGCCCGGCACTCGTCGCTGAGGGAAGTGATGAACCGGAATGGCCTTCCTGACCATGGTTTCCTTGCAAGATAGAAACCTTATTTGTAGGGTCCCAGGAATCGTTCTCCGTTAAAATGAATCAGGTGGGATGGGGCATCGGCAACCCATACTTCGGTTTCCCAGGCGATGCTGTCAAGATACCGAGCCATGGTGACGCGGTTTGGAAAAGCCGTTACATAGACAAGGCCGGCTGTTGCACCGGCAAACAAGCGGGCCAGTTCGTTATGGCGTTTCCCATCCATCGGGCCGTGGCTGGTGACGGATTCAACCAGCAGCAGCCAGTTTTTTCTGGTATAATGCAAAACGACATCGGGCATTTTGCCATGGGAGTTTATATCGACTTTCAATCCGGCCAGCATGGCAGCGTCAAAATACCCCCACTTATCTCCGGTATCTCCCGCATAAATCAGTATGCTTCCCGGAGCAAAACGGGGCGCAAAATCTTCAATGACAGTGCGAATTAATTCGCTGTGCTCTCCAGGGCTGAGAGTGATGGTTTTCCCGGGAGAGATTTGCACGGGCACCCGATTCAAATCCCTTTCCTGGGCATACCTGGCAATCAGTGTCTCCCGTTCCGACATATAGTCGGTCAGATTGTCATGCCATTTTTTGGTGCCAAAATTTTGCAGCAATTTCAAGGTGGCCGGTGCAATTTGATAAACAGCTTTGGGGCTGTTAACAGGGCGATCGTGTTTGTCCGGGTTATAAAGTGCAACTCCTGCATCCACAAACTGGTGGATGGTCTGGCGGCGGATTGTTTCCCGTGAATTGGGTGCGTAGTTTTTTTGATAGTGTTCCCGGATCCAATCCATGATCGGTGTGATGCCCATTAAGGGGGCTTCAGCTTTTGACCATGGTTTTCCCGGGATGAGGTTCAATAAGGCAAGCAGACACAACGCGGAGCGCTCGTTTTGCTGAGCTCTTGGCATTCCAAGGGTAATGAGGATTTTATGGGCGGCCTTGAGATGCTTCTCTTTTTTGGTCATGCGGTGATGGCCTCCAGTTTTTCATCAATCGTTTTCTGGGTGAGTTCCAACTGGTTCAACGCCCATTCGCCAAGCGCCATCAAGACATCACGGCTAGGATATTTGATTTGTTTAAGATCGGTCGCGTTCACCTGGGTATGGCCGTTGAAGGTTCTGAAATATTCATCCAATGCGGTTGAATTTAGAAACACCATGAGGCCATATGCCAGTGTTTTGGGCAGTCCCTGTTTGTTGGCATGGAAAACATTGAGATGATTTTCAAAACCCAGCAATGTCATTTCGGGAAAATCAGCCGGATTGACTACGTTTGCCATGACCCGCCGTTTTTCTTCTTTAGAGGAAAAACGGCGGACCACACAATAGAAATCATTGGGCAACAGCCATTTTTCCGTTTCATTGTTTCGTTGAATGGCATTGGGTTTTTTTATGTCCGGTTTGGGCCACTCGCTGCCTTGACTGTTAAAATGAGCCGGATAGAGCAATGGAACTGCATCTGGACCCGGCATTTTTCTTAAGTGTTCCTTTACCCGGAAATCCACCACAGGCCCGGTGGAAATATTGATTTTCAGATCGGATAGGGTCCAGGAAATATTTTTCCCCTGAGCAATGGAAGCGACAGCTGATGCGGTCGGGATATGAATGAATTGTTCCGTGTCATCGGGCAATACGATTTTTTCAACCGGATAGTTTTGACTGGTCAGGTCATAAAAATGGTCATCTGTTGAGGTGGATATTTTGATCGGCCTTTTTTCCCCGTTTTTTTCAAGATGGATAATAATATTTTCCTGGAGCACATCATCATCTTTGAATGCTTTGCTGCGTGACAAAAATAAATGGATCTGCTTGATGGCGGCCTGGGTTAAGAGGAATTTACGAAACCGGCGATAATAGGGTCCGTTGCAGAAACTGCGTGGAACAATGGCAACCAGTTGTCCCTGGGGTTTAAGCAGAGACAGCGACAATGCCAGGAATGCGGAATACAGGTTCACCGTTTCGATGCCGGCCCGCCGCAGGGCGGAACGGTGTTTTGAATCGCTTCGGATTTTTTTGTAGGGTGGGTTTAAAATGGCATGGGTGTAACTGGGAAGCGGTTTGACAAAAAGGTTGCCGGATATCCCTTCAGATGCGGTTATAATAAAATCGGAGATATCTATATGCATGGAAAAACCGGAGATGTTTTCATATTTTCCCAATGTCTGCATTAAATATGGCTGTAAAAAAGGATCGATTTCAAACGCATCCAGATGGACATCCTTGAATTTGAGATCACCGGAAATCCACCGGTTCAGAAAAGCATCACAAAGAGAACCGATTCCTGCGCCAGGGTCGAGTAGGCGGCAATGGCTGTGGCTGTTTGGGGTGAACAGTTCCGCCATGAATCTTGCAATGGTTGCCGGTGTGAAAAACTGCCCCAGCCGGGATTTTTTCTTCGGGTCCGTTGCTTTTGATATGGCCAGCCTGGATTGTTCAATATCTGAAAGCAAGCCCGCATCTCCTTGATATATGATTTTTGAATATGTGTGATTATCGTTATCATAAGTACCGGATTAACTCAAGTATTGTGGCTACTCAACAGGACCGTTCATCATCTGCACAGCTGAGCCTCCGGTGGGGGTGCCTTGTTGACGGCCTGTCGGAGCCACCCCGTGGATTCCTGGCCGGCAGCAAGGCACCCCCGCCGGGGCGGCCTGCTGCCGGGGATTAAAATAACAGATTGACAGGTATTCGGAATTTATGTTTGACGATTGCAGATGTTGTGATATTTTGAAGAAAAGATCGTTGATTCCAGAGTAAAAAAAAGATTCCCGGCATGCTTTTTGAAGGACTTTTGAAGGACTCATAATGTCAAATGATATATTTGATGAATTGAAACAGTACGCTGGCGATGATTGAACAAACACACACCCAAAACCATGTAAGGAGGCTGTTATGACCAGCTGGATTTGTGATCAATGCGGATACAATTTAGAGGCGGACACCCCGCCGGAAAAATGTCCGAGCTGCAAAAAAGACTGCACATTTGTGGACAATTCATGTTACACCCCGGATTGTGCGGGAGCACCCAATGATCCGAGAATTACCGGAAAAGAGTAAAGGAAAAAATGATGGGTAAAAAATACAGAATCACTACGTCCTGTCCCCGGTGTGGATGTACTGCGACATCCGCCATGACCGAAGAGGAGATCAAGGAAAAATATGGGGATGTGCCCAATATTGAGCTGGAATGCAATGAATGCATGATGAAACTGGAGGCAGATGTCCAGGAGGATGATGGGTCGGACAAGTCCTGATCCACCTGTGTCGGCTGTCCGGTACCATGACCACACCAGCCATGTCCGTTACCGGATTTCTCCCCATTCACTGGATTTTTCAAGATATCCGGCACCCTTTAAAACCTATGAATATCAGGACCGGATTTCGCTGAAGCAGGGAACCGGCACCATTCTGGGACGGAACAAAGATGAGGGGCTCAATGGCCTTGATCCCACGGTGAGTCAGGTGCTGGGCGATCAGGTGTCGTGTGATGAATCCGTGGATCTGGAAACCGTTTCCCAGATCCTTGGCCTGTCTTATGGGGTGACTCTGGCGGACCGTAGCCGGGGATTGCTGTTCCGGAGTGTGCCGTCGGCAGGAGGTCTGTATCCGTGTCAGATGTACCTGTCAGCCCACAAAATTGATGATATTGAGACAGGTTTGTATTATTGTGATACGATCCAGGGGTTTTTGGGCAGAATCAATCCCCGGCCCCTGGGCCCGGAAATCTTTTTTTCGGATCCAGACCCGGCAGGGGCCTGCCTGATCATTACCGGGATTTTTTATCATTCCGCCTGGAAATACCGGGAAAGGGCGTTTCGGTATCTGCTGCTGGATGCGGGTCACCTGGCCGAAGCCGTTGTTCAGGCGGCCCGGTCCGTGGGTGTCCGGGCCCGGATTAAGTATGATTTTAATGACTCCTGTCTGATTCAGGGCCTGAATCTGGATGATTCTCTGGAAGTGCCGCTGGCCTGTGTCTCTCTGGGGCCGGGAATTGCCGCTGGTCGGGATCCTGATTTAAAACCGTTTCACCCGGCAAATCCGGCTGGGCCTTGACCGGTGATTTATGACATACTGAAAGATGTTTATCAGGCAGGTATCTCCATTGCCCGGTCCCCGGCGGTTGATTCGGCCACGCATGTGTTTGCCCGGAAACCGGACCGAATGCGGCCGGGGCCGGACCCGGGACCATTTGAAACCATGTCTTTTTTTCATGCCGTCACCCACCGGCGCTCCCGCCGCAACTTTTCTTCTCAAAACCTGCCTGAACCGGTGTGGGCGGCTTTTTTAAACCGGGTATTCACCCGGATCTTTGCCGGACAGGACCCGGATGAAACCGGGGCCGCAGCCAGCGGATTCCTTGAAATGGCAATGATCAGCCGGAACATGGAAGGACTGGCCCCCGGGCTGTATCCGTTTTCCCGGGATGGGGCTGCCCTGGCCTGCCGGCAGACCGGTGTTTCGGCCATGGATCTGGCCCGGGTCTGCCTGGACCAGGCATGGATCGGCCGGGCCGCCATGAATTTTTTGTTTGTAGTGGATCTGGCGGCAATGGAAGCCGCCCTGGGTGCCAGGGGATACCGGTATGTGATGATGCACGCGGGCCGGGTCGGCCAGCGGCTGTATATGGCGGCCCAGGAGCTGGGGCTGGGATGCTGCGGGATCGGAGCCATGTATGACAAAGAAGCGGCGGCCCTGCTGGGTTTGAATCATGGCAGTGTCCTGCTTTACGCAGTATCGGCCGGACCCGTCAAATAGATAATAAGGAAGGTGAGCCTATGAAATGGATGCAGTTTTTGACACCGGTCAAATCCAAAGACTTCAACGAAACAAAACAGATGATATCAGATCATGATCCGGATGAAATTACCATTCTGGATGTGCGTCAGCCCGGGGAATACAAGGATTCCCATATTCCGGGCGCGGTGCTGATCCCGCTGGCCGAGCTGTCGGACCGGGCCGCTGAACTGGATCCGGATAAACCCACTCTGGTCTACTGAGCCGTGGGCGGACGCAGCCGGGTGGCTGCTCAGATGCTTGCGGGCAAAGGGTTTAAACAGGTGTACAATGTATCCGGCGGCATCAAGGCCTGGAAATCAAAAACCGCTGTGGGGCCCCAGACCCTGGGCATGGACCTGTTCAAGGGCCCGGAAACAGCCAAAGAGTTCCTTGTCATTGCCTATTCTCTGGAACAGGGGTTGCAGGAATTCTACCTGGAGATGGCGGACAAGGCCGGAAACGAAGCAGTTAAAGATCTGTTCCATAAACTGGCCGCCATTGAGGCCAAGCACAAAGATCAGGTGTTTGAAAGGTATCAAAACATGGTGGATCCGGAAATATCCCGGGAAGGGTTTGAATCCATGGTCACGGTGTCGGCCCTGGAAGGCGGATTGACCACAAAACAGTATCTGGATCAGTTTGACCCGGATCTGTCCGTGGAAACCGAGGTGGTTTCCATGGCCATGTCCATCGAGGCCCAGGCCCTGGACCTGTATCAGCGGGTGGCCGGAAAGGTGACGGATCCAAAGGCCAAAGACGTTCTTCAGCAGATCGCCAAAGAGGAACAACAGCATCTGGCCCGCCTGGGAACACTGATGGACACCCTGTGAAAATCCATACATCAAAATTCATTCCGGAGCAAACAATATGAAAAAACATCTGGTGCTGGTGGGCGGCGGCCATGCCCACATGGTCACCCTGGCAAATATCCGGCGGTTTGTTGAAAAAAAATACCGGGTCACGGTGATCGGCCCGTCCGAGTTTCATTATTATTCGGGCATGGGACCGGGCATGCTCGGAGGGACCTATTCACCGGACCAAATCCGGTTTGCCACCCGTAAAACCGTGGAAAATCAGGGGGGTGAATTTGTCACAGACCGGGTGACACACATCATGCCCCGGGACCGGCAGGTGATGACCCGGTCCGGGGCACGGATCAATTATGATGTGGTCTCATTCAATGCCGGATCCCACATTCCGCTGCCGGGAACGGACACACCTGAACAAGACCGGCCGGCCAATCTGTATCCGGTCAAACCCATTGAACAGCTGATGAATGCCTCGGCAGCCCTGAAAACCCTGTTTGCCCAAAAAAAAGTGAGCGTGAATGTGGTGGGCGGGGGACCGTCTTCAGCGGAAGTGGCCGGCAATGTGTGGCAACTGGCCGGAAACAGAGGGGCGCACATGCCTGATATCCGGATTTTATGCGGCTCCCGGTTCATGGGCCGGTTTGGAGAAAAGATCCGGTCCCGGATAAAACAGATTCTGGAAAAACGCGGGATCGTGATCCAGGAAAATGCCCGGGTCAAAACAGTGACCGCATCAGAGATCATCCTGGAATCCGGGCAGGGATTTGCCACGGATTTTACCTTTATGGCTTCCGGCGTGGTTCCCACCCCGATGTTTGAGGCGTCCGGTCTGGCAATGGGTCCGGACAAAGGACTGCGGGTCAATCAGTATCTTCAAAGTGTGACAGACCCGCAGATTTTCGGGGGCGGCGACTGCATCCATTTTCAGCCGCAGCCACTGGACAAGGTAGGCGTGTATGCGGTCCGGCAGAATCCGGTGCTGCTGCACAACCTGATGGCCGCACTGGACGGAGAGCCTCTCAAGCCCTTTGATCCCGGATCCGATTATCTGCTGGTGTTCAATCTGGGCGGAGGGCAGGGCGTGCTCAAGAAAAAAAATATTGTATTCAGCGGCAGGCTTGCCTTTACAATCAAAGATTATATTGATACAAAATTCATGAAACGATTCCAGGCGGCGGAAACCGGCCATTAAACCCGGGATCCCGGCCTGAAAGCACACCACCATGCCCTGGAAATCCAGGTTGGTATGGATTCCGGCATAACACATTATTTTATCAGGAGGAATATATGAAAGTGACCATTACTGATCAGTGTATGGGTGACAGAAATTGCAACGAACTGTGTCCGGAAGTGTTCAAATATGATGAAGATCAACTGAAATCCACCATACAGACTGATCCCATTCCGGATCATCTCAAGGACAAGGTCCGCCAGGCTGCTGCCGAATGTGGTGCTGAAGCCATCATTATCGAGGAATAAAAACGAACCACAAGGATAAAAGGTGTTTTCATGGGAAAATTCCGGGAAAGCAGGACTGCGGTAAACCTGCACACCTCTTTTGCCGCAGAGGCCCAGGCCAGAACTCGGTATAATTTTTTTGCCAACAAGGCCAGGGATGACGGGTATGTTCAGATCGGCAAACTGTTCGATGAAACCGCGGCCCAGGAATTTGAACATGCGCTGCGGTTTTTCAAGTTTTTCAATGGCGGTGAGTTGACCATCAACTGGCATTTTCCCGCCGGCGTGATCCAAGATACCCGTTCCAATCTGCTCTCATCTGCAGAGCTGGAAAATTACGTGGGCAACGACATGTATGCCAAATTCGCTGAAATCGCCCGGGAAGAAGGGTTTGCCCGGGCAGCGGATACGTTTGATGCTATTATTGTGGCGGAAAATCATCATGAAAAACTGTTTCGGCACCTGGCTGAAAATATCATATCCAACCGGATTTTTCAGGATAAGGCCCCGATTCAATGGCGTTGCTTAAGCTGCGGATACATCCATACCGGAGAAAAAGCACCGGATAAATGTCCGGCCTGTGTGCGGCCAACGGGCTGGTTTGAACGGTTGTGTGAAAATTATTGATCCGTTTCCCGGTTCTGAAACAAATATGTATCAGAACCGGGAACTCATTTCTGTATCATTCCCCATCTTGTTTCATCCTTTTCAGGGTTGAACTTTTTTCAACCATTTGTAATCAAAGCTTATTTTCATTTTAATGCTGCTGCGGTACAAGGCTTGCTTAGGGTATATGGCATAAGCAAACAAAAGTACATCAGGAACCAATCCTGACACAGGAGGATATGAAATGAGACTTGGCGATATAAAGAGAAATTACAATCTGTTGAATTCAGTGGACTGGGACATGACACCGGAAGAAGCGATTGCATTGCATCTGGAATGGGGTCCGTTGAGATCTCAATCCTATTACAACTCCAGGGACAATGACAATGAGACTGTTTATTTTGTGATCAACACCTGGAAAAATCCGCCGATCCTCACGCTGGTGCGGAGAAAAGGGTTTGATTCCGAAGAACTGGGTAATTTTTCGCTGCCCAAGCCACTGGAAGCAGAATTTTTACAAGGTATCGGCAAATACAAAGGGGTATATGCCGTGGAGGGAAAAGTGCGAGACTGGCTGAAAAAGGAACTTGACGTTTAACCCATAACCGCCTCCTCATAAAGTTCCCTTGCCAGAAACCGGGTGCGGCAAAATACGAGTGATGCCGCACCCGGTTTATTTATTTGCCGTTTGATTCGTTCTCATTGATTTTTATGAAATCCTTGACCATCAGTTCACCGAGTTCTCTGGACCGTTTGGTGGCCGACTCCACCGCGTTGATCAAAGTGGTGCGAAGACCGCCCTGTTCCAGGGTATGAATTCCTGCAATGGCGGTGCCGCCGGGGGATGCCACCCGGTCTTTGAGCTGTCCGGGGTGCTCTCTGGATTCCAGAAGCATGCGGGCCGAACCCAGCACGGTCTGGGAGGACAGAAACAGGGCATCTTTTCTGGACAGGCCCATTTTTACACCGGCATCCGCCATGGCGTCCACAATGGTGAAAATATAGGCAGGCCCGCTGCCGCTCAAACCGGTAAAGGCGTCCATGAGCACATTTTCATGGATAAACACGGTTTTGCCCACGGAATTGAAAATAGCCCGGGCTTCAGCCACATCATTTTCCAGTACATACTCACCTGCGGCGATGGCGGTGGCGCTTTCTTTGACAAACGCGCAGATATTGGGCATGGCCCGGATCATCCGCAGCTTTTTTTGCAGACCGATGGCAATGGCTGCCAGGGGAACCCCTGCAGCAATGGAGATGATCAGTTTGGAGTCATCCAGGGCCGGGGCGGTTTCCTTGAGCACCATCCCGAGAATCTGGGGTTTGGTCGCGTAGACAACAATATCAGACTGCCGGATCACTTCCAGGTTGCTCTGGGTCACATTGACATGGTATTTGTCTTTGATGGCGGCCAGCAGTTCCGGGTCGATGTCCGAGCAGAAGATGTTTTCAGGTTGGGTTGCCTGGGAGAGAACCAGGCCGGAAACCAGCGCTTCTCCCATGTTGCCGCTGCCGATGAATCCGATTCTCTTTTTCTGCAGCATGTCTGGTATAACTCCTTAATTTGGATCAGTTAAAAGTTTCATATTATGTCCAACCAACCGATAGAGTCAAGACAAAATTTGGGGTCTGACGGTGCGGCTTCTGATTTTGCAGTTGTCAATGGATAAGAATCTGAATATGATACCCGAATACCCGATTTCATGAAGATATTGACAGGATGTGAAACCCGATGCCCGCCCCATTGAGACAGAAACTGGAAACATTATATACGGCGTATAACCGAAAAGAGTTTGTAGACCCGGACCCGCTCATGTTCTTGTATCGGTACCCGCAGGTGTGTGACCGGGAGATCGCAGGGCTGGTGGCAGCATGCCTGGCCTATGGCCGGGTGGAGATGATTTTGCAGGCCGTGAATCAGGTCCTGATGTTTTTGGGGCCAGCGCCTAAGGACCGGGTGGTCCATCTGAATGAAACCGATCTGTGCCGGGGCATGGCCGGGTTCTCCTACCGGTTTGCCAGGCAGGCCCATGTGGTGAGTCTGATGGTCGGGATACAGCGGGTGCTCCGGCAGTATGGTTCCTTAGAGGCCTGTTTCATGAGCGGCATGTCTCTGGATGATCCCACGGTGATGCCCGGATTGCTGCATCTGGTAAGGCATCTGGACCCGGACGGGGCCTGCGGACATCTTCTGGCAGATCCGGCCAAGTCCAGTGCCTGCAAGCGAAGTCACCTGTTTTTACGCTGGATGGTGCGAAAGGATCAGGTGGATCCGGGAGGCTGGGACAAAATCCGGCCGTCTCAGCTGTTGATTCCCCTGGACCGGCACATGTTTTCTGCAGGCAAAATGCTTGGATTCACCCGGCGTAAAACCCCGGATCGAACCGCATGCCTGGAAATTACCGATGGATTCAGGCAATTTAACCCCGAAGATCCGGTGAAATATGATTTCTGCCTGACCCGTTTCGGCATCCGGCGCAGCCTGGCCATGGCGGATTTAGGGGCCATACTGGCGGATTGACATGTCACCACACAAAGGAGGATGCATGGATCCGGATGCATACAAGCTGCCCCCGCTGTTGCCGGGGCGGCTGATCAAACGCTATAAACGGTTTTTAGCCGATATCTGCCTGGATTCCGGCGAGACCGTGACCGCCCATTGTCCCAATTCCGGGTCCATGAAAGGGTGTGCCGTGCCTGGTTGCCCTGTATGGCTGTCCGTGAGCGACAATCCCCGGCGGAAACTCAAATACACCTGGGAACTGATCAAAACCCCGGCGTCCATGATCGGCATCAATACCCTGGTTCCCAACAGACTGGTGAAAAAAGCCATTGAAAATCAAATGATTTCTGAGCTCAATGGTTACAGTCACGTTCGTTCTGAAGTCAAAACCAGTGAGGGCACACGCCTGGATCTGGTTCTGGAAGGTGCCGGAAAAGACCGGTGTTATGTTGAAATCAAAAACTGCACCCTGGTGGAGGACGGCACTGCCATGTTTCCGGACGCGGTTACCCTGCGGGGCCAGAAGCACCTGGATGAACTGATGCATCTGGTGAAAACAGGGCACCGGGGCGTGATTTTCTATCTGATCCAGCGCATGGACGCGGCCCGGTTCACGCCGGCGGCCATGATTGATCAACAATATGCGGATAAGTTGCGTGAAGCGGCAGACAACGGGGTGGAAATTGTGATCCGGGACGTTCAAATCGATCTGGAACGGATCCGGATCAATCGGCCCGTCCCTTTTGTGTTGTAACCTGCGCCACACTGTAAACAAGGCTTGACAATCTACCACTTTGTAGTATTTTAAGCCCATAAATCAGGCAACGGTTAACGATGCAGGACGTCATACCAAGGAGGAATCATATGTGGGAATATACAGATAAAGTAAAAGATCATTTTATGCACCCCAGAAATGTGGGGGAGCTTAAAGATGCCAATGCCGTTGGAGAAACCGGATCTTTGAATTGCGGGGATGCGCTGAAACTCTTCTTGAAGGTGGATGAAAATGAGCGTATTGTTGATGCGTCATTCATGACATTCGGCTGTGCCAGTGCCGTGGCATCCTCCTCCGCACTGACGGAAATCATCAAGGGCATGACCCTGGATGAGGCAGCCAAAGTCACCAATGGGGATATTGCCGATTATCTGGGGGGGCTGCCCAAGGAAAAAATGCATTGTTCCGTCATGGGCAAGTCCGCACTGCAAAAAGCCATTGCCGACTACCGGGGGATCCAGATCATGGAAAAACCCGGAGAAATGGTATGTGAATGTTTTGAGGTGACCGATCTGGAAATTATCGATGCGGTCAAAGCCAATGGACTGGAAACCACAGAGGATGTCACCAATTATCTCAAAGCCGGGGGCGGGTGCGGTAAATGCCTGGACCGGATCGAAGAGGTGATCGCCTCTGTCAAAGCCGAGGGATGAGCCATATGAATGTTATTTATACCGACAACAATGCCACCACCCGGGTGGCGGATGAAGTGATTGAAGAAATGCTGCCCTTTTTCGGGGGATTTTACGGCAACCCCTCTTCCATGCATACTTTTGGGGACCGGGTGGGCAAAAAGATCAGACAGGCCCGGCAAAAAGTGGCGGACCTGATCCATGCGGATCCGGACGAGATCATATTTACCTCCTGCGGGACGGAAAGTGACAACAGCGCCGTTTTCTCAGCCCTGAATGCCCGACCGGACAAGAAACGCATCATCACCTCCAATGTGGAACATCCGGCCATTTTGAACCTGTTCAAATTCCTGCGGGATAAAAAAGGGTATGATGTGGTGCTGGTTCCCGTGGACAAAAAAGGAGATCTGGATCTGGATCTGCTGTATGACAGTTTGTCCGATGATACCGCCATTGTCTCTATGATGTGGGCCAATAATGAGACCGGTGTGATTTTTCCCATCCCTGAAATCGCAGAAAAAGTCACGGAAAAAGGGATATTGTTTCACACGGATGCGGTGCAGGCGGCCGGAAAAATACCCATCGATGTAAGGGCGGCCCATGTGGACATGCTGTCTTTATCCGGTCACAAGATTCATGCCCCCAAAGGCATCGGTGTCTTATATGTGAAAAAAGGGATGAAGTTTTTTCCTTATCTGATCGGCGGGCATCAGGAAAAAGGCCGGCGGGGCGGCACGGAAAACACGGTGTCCATTATCGGCCTGGGAAAAGCCTGTGAACTGGCGGAACAGCATCTGCCCATCATGAATACCCAGGTGAAAGAACTGCGGGATTATCTGCAAAATAAGCTGCTGGAAAAGATTCCAGGTGTGTCTGTGAATGGCGATCTGGAAAACCGGCTGCCCAATACCCTGTCCATCGGATTTGATGCGGTGGAAGGGGAGTCCATTTTACTGATGCTGGACAAGGAAGGCATCTGTGCCTCTTCGGGTTCCGCCTGTACTTCCGGTTCCCTGGATCCCTCCCATGTGCTCATGGCCATGGAAGTGCCGTTCAAGTCCGCTCACGGCACCATCCGGTTTTCTTTGTCCCACTACAATACCAAAGAGGAAATGGATCATATCGTGAAGACCATGGTTTCCGCCATTGAAACACTTCGGGCCATGTCTCCTTTCTGGAAAGATGGTAAACTGGTATAAAAAATCATGACAACCGATCAAGCACTGGTATTTGCCATTCTTTGTGCGACCCTGGTATTGTTTGTCTGGGGAAAGTTCCGGTATGACCTGGTGGCCCTGACTGCCCTGTTGCTGGTGTCGGTGACCGGCCTGGTTCCCATTAATGAGGTGTTTTTAGGATTCGGACACCCGGCGGTGATCACGGTGGCGGCGGTGCTGGTTTTGAGCCGGGGGCTGTTCAATGCCGGGGCCGTGGATCTGTTGTCCCGGCATATGGCAAAAGTGGGAACCGTTCCCACAATCCAGGTGACGGCGCTGGCCGGTATTGTGGTGGTCTGTTCCAGTGTGATGAACAATGTCGGCGCACTGGCGCTTTTGATGCCTGTGGCCATATGGATGTCCCGCCAGAGCGGCCGGTCTCCTTCCCTGCTGCTCATGCCCCTGGCTTTTGGTTCTCTGCTGGGGGGGCTGGTCACCCTGATCGGTACGCCGCCCAATATCATTATTGCATTGTATCGCGTTGAAACCGGTCTGCCGGCATTTCGGATGTTTGATTTTGCACCCGTGGGAATCGGGGTGGCCCTGGCAGGCCTGGCGTTTATTTCTCTGTTCGGATGGCTGACACCCAAACGCGAGGCCCGGTCATCTCCGGATGAGTTGTTTTGAAATTGAAAATTATATCACCGAGATCATCGTTCCTGAAGGGTCCAAATTTGTCAGCCAGACTATTTTCCATCTCACATCCGCCATGGAAAAAGAAACTGAAGCCACTGTGGTGAGCCTTTCCAGGAAATCCACAAGCCTGCGCCTTCCTGGTATGAGAGATTCTGGAGACGAGGATGTGCTGATGGTGAAACGGCTCCGGATGATCTCAAGGCATTGATGGACGGACTGGGGCTGGAACTGGCCGAATGCAAGGAGATTGCCAGTCCACATTGGGATCCAAAGATATCCGGCTGATGGAAGCAGTGATCACCACGGAATCACACTGCCGGGGCAAAACCTCTGCCGGCCTTTATCTGCGTCGGCTATGCAGGTCAATCTTCTGGCCATTGCCGGAAAGCGCGGCCGGCGAATTACACAGCCCGTTGGGTCAGACAAAATTCATGACCGGTATTATTCTTTTGTTCCAGGGCACGGATGAATCATTGCAGACCGTGGTCAAAAATTTAAATGCCTGCCTTTGGCAGAGCAATGAGAAATTCGTATCGGTCAACCTAAAAAGTCATATTTGTCCGTAGGCATTTCGGTGCCATGAGTGTTATCCGCCACCGGCATTCTCCCTGTTCAGATTGCATTTACAGCGGCTGCCGTGATCGTAGTTCTGGCTGGGGTCGTGCCTTTGGGAGAAATTACATGAACACATTATTTTGGCCGGTGATTGTGCTGCTGGGTGCCATGTTTCGCCTGGGCCATGCCTGAAGTTCCGGGGCGCCGGACTGATCGCGGAAAAACTGCTGATCCTGTCCGGTTTTCCAGCGCGGAACCTGGCGGTCCCTTCTGGCCGGGACCATGCTGCTGTCAATGTAGTGAACAATGCAGCGGCCGTGCTGATCGCACCTATTTCCATTACCCTGGCAAAGGAAATGAGGATTTCTCGGATCCGTTCTGATGGCTGTGGCGGTGGGGGCTTCCTGCGCATTTCTGACACCGGTGGGCCACCAGTCCAATGCCTGGTCATGGGGCCGGGGGGATATAAATTCAGTGATTACTGGCGACTGGGGCTGCCCCTTTCCATTATCGTGACAGTGGTGGCAGTGCCGTTGATCCTGATTTTCTGGCCCATGATTCCTGTGTCCGGAGGATGATCCTGCCGGATACCATTCGTTTTTTCTCTGAAATTTTTGCCGCCTCTCGTGGGGTGCCTTACTGCCGGCCAGGAATCCACGGAGTGGCTCCGACAGTCCGTCAGCAAGGCACCCCACGAGAGGCTACCTGCTAGAAGAACGACATAGCAGCCATTCGTAACCCAAGCACCAACATACACCACTGGTATCACATCCGACCTGGATGGATGTGCTGATATACCGCTCCCGGTATCGCACACAATGAACACCACGGTGTTTCCGGGATGCTATCCGGCTACCTGTGTGGCGGCATGAAAGTGGCACCACGATGAAATTCCGCACAGCAATCCATAATCTTTTGCCAGTTCTTTTGCCAAAGCAAGGCCTGGTCATCGGACACCGTGACATTCATCGATAATGTCGCGGTTCAGGTTGGCCGGAACAAACCCGGCGCAATCCCTGAATTTTGTGGGGACCGAGTTCCCGCCGGAGGACAGCACGGGCGAGTTTCAGGTTCCACGGCCACGGACCGCAGGTGCGGATTTTTTTGTTTGATCATTTCCTGATACCCCCGGTGATGGTGCCGCCTGTGCCCACACCCGCCAAAAGATATCGATCTTTCCATCCAGAGCCCGTTCAGATTTCCGGGCCCGTGGTGGTGCGGTGGATTTCGGGTTGGCCGGGTTGGAAAACTGGTCAGCATCAGGCGTTGCCAGTTGTTCAACCAGGTTTTGGGCCTTCGCGATGGCTGTATAATCCCTTTTTTTCCCCGGGTGTCAAATGCAGTTTCGCGCCTAAGTGGGCCAGAAGCTGCCGGCGTTCCGATGCTCATGGTTTCAGGCATGGTCAGAATCAGTTTCAGCCCCTTGACCCGGCACACAAACGCCAGGGCAATGCCGGTGTTGCCCGAAGTGGGCTCCACAATCACCGTGTCCGGATTGATTTTTCCGGTTTTCACCCCATCATCGATCATGGCCAGGCCGATGCGGTCCTTGACCGAGGACAGAGGATTGAAATATTCCAGCTTTCCATAGATGTCGGCCCCGGTGGCCCGGCTTGCCTTGTCCAGATAGACCAGGGGAGTGTTGCCGCAGGCCGCAGTGATATCAGGCAGTTTTTTCATTTTGTTCTTCCTTGTGTGAGGGCGGATGTTTGTAAACCAGCTTGGGAGATTCCATGAATACCTTGGTGTCCGGCGGGATGGAAGAGGTGAGCCACACATTGCCCCCTACCACGGACCGGGTCCCGATCACGGTGTCTCCGCCTAAGATTGTGGCCCCGGAATAGATGATCGCATCATCTTCAATGGTGGGATGGCGTTTGGCGCCCCTGAGTTTTTCTCCGGCATCCGGAGGAAGAGACAATGCGCCGATGGTCACATTCTGATAGATCCGGACATTGTTTCCGATTTCCGATGTTTCACCGATCACAATACCGGTGCCGTGGTCGATGACAAACCGCCGGCCGATGGTGGCGCCGGGATGAATATCAATGCCGGTCAGGCTGTGGGCCTGTTCGGTCATGATCCGGGGCAGCTGGGGTACCTGAAGCCTGAACAGCCGGTTGGCAATCCGGTACACCATGGTGGCATACAGTCCCGGATAGGAAAAAATGACTTCATCATGGCTTTTGGCTGCCGGATCGCCGGCATAGGCCCCTTTGACATCCTCGGCCAGTTCCTGTCTCAGTTCAGGGATGGCCCGGATCATGGTCAGGGCGGCATCATGTCCCCGGGGTTCGCATTCCGTGCACTCCAGATCATATCGGTGGCAGTCATGGCGAAGCACATGAATGATCTGTTCGGACAAAATGTCATACAGCTGGGACACGGATTGACCGATGTGGTAGGTCAGGTTGGCGTTGTCCACTTTTTCCCTGGAAAAATATCCGGGAAACAGCACTTGTCTGAATTTTTCAATCATGTCCTGAACAGAGATGGAAAAATGAATGGGTTCGTCACCGATATGGGCAAAACAGGTGTCATCATCCAGAGATGCGATGATGTCCCGGATGGCCCCGGGCAGTTCGCTGCGCTGCTCAGGAACACGATTGCCGTCGATTTTGCAGGTGGAACAATGTTGTGCAGAATCATTCATTCTCAATGCTTCCTTTGTCTGGTTCGAAAATTTTGATGAATACCGGACATTTCCGGCAGGCTTCCATTTTTTCCGCCCAGGAATGATACGATTCACCGTTGCATCGGGTACCGTTGATGAACCAGCAAAGATCTCCGGAATTGAATTCCCATGCCGGGCAGTTTTCCAGGCGGCTGCCGGAGCACTGGTTGATGTCCCAGCATTTATTGCCCTCTGTGTCCTTAATATTCAATGTCCGGTGCAGCAGAAAAAGAGATTGCCGTTCCACATGGTGAGGAATTTTCCGCCACCCCTGCTCATAGCTGTGGATGGCTTTGATGGAAATTCCGAGCAGCTGGGCCAGCTCTTTCTGGGTTTTTCCCAGCCGGGTTCTCAGATATTTGAAATCTTTGGGATCCATGCGTGTCCTTACATTGGGTTCATACGATTGTGTTAAGATATAACCACTGGTTCATGTGTGAAAATATACCACAGAGTGGTGGGTGTCAACGATGAAATTTTTAAAAGACCTGAATAATACAGAGAGTTTGGTTGACGAATATGTTTGTGACATTACTTTATATGCAAAATTAAATTAATAATGAAAGGAACCCCAAGGTGACATATGAAATTAGATAAATTGACCATGAAATCAGGAACTCCTCCAATCCGCCCATGAAACGGCCCGGAGAAAAACCATGCCGCCATTGAGCCGGTTCACTTGTTGAGCGGTTTGGTTGCGGACCGGGAAGGTGTGGGTGCGGCGATCTTAAAAAAATCAGGGCGGATATATCTGCGGTGACCGCTGACGTGAAACAGGCAGTGGAAAACCTTCCCAGGTGTCAACCCGACGGACATTTATCTGTCGGGACAGTCGGCAGGTGCTGGATACCGCATTCAAAGAAGCGGACAAGATGAAAGGACCAGTACGTCAGCCTGGAACATCTGTTGCTGGCTTTGACCGGGAGCCGGAAGGCAAGGCCGGGGAGATTTTGACCCGCCAGGGCGTGACAAGAGATGCCATTTTGTCTGTATTGAAAGACATCCGGGGCTGTGGAGCGTGACCGACCCGAATCCGGAAGAAAGATATCAGGCCCTGGAAAAGAAATACGGCGGGATCACGGCCAACTGGCCCGCACCGGCAAGCTGGATCCGGTGATCGGCAGGATGAGGAGATCCGGCGCATTGTCAGGTCTGTCCCGTCGCCGCAAGACAATCCGGTGTATCGGCGAGCCCGGTGGGTAAGACCGCCATTGTGGAAGGCCTGGCCCAGCGTATCGTGGAAGGGGATGTGTCCGATTCCTGAAAAACCGCCGAAGGTGGTAGCCCTGGACATGGGGGCGCTGCTGGCAGGCGCCAAGTTCAGAGCGAATTTGAAGAACGGCTCAAGGCTGTGCTCAAAGAGGTGGAGGCGGCCGAAGGAGAGATTGTGCTGTTCATCACGACGAGCTGCACACTGTGGTGGGGGCAGGTGCTTCCGAAGGGTCTGTGGATGCGTCAACATGCCTCAAGCCGGCCTGACGGAAGGCACCCTGCGGTGCGTGGGTGCCACCGCGTTAAATGAATACCGCAAATATAGAAAAGGATGCGGCCCTGGAGCGCCGGTTCCAGCCGAGTTATGGCCAAGGGAGCCCAGTGTGGCGGACACCATCTCCATTCTTAAGGGCTCAAGGAAAATATGAGTCCATCACGGCATCCGTATCAAAGACGCCGCTCTGGTGGCCGCAACCACATTGTCAACCGGTATATTGCAGACCGGTTTTGCGGACACGAGGCTGTGGATCTGATCGATGAGTGCGCCTCGAACTGCGTATCGAAATCGATTTCATGCCAAGGGCCATTGACGAGGTGCAGCGGAAAATCACCCAGGGCCCAGATTGGAGGCGCCAGGCCCTGCTCAAGGAAAGGACCCGGCATCGAAGCAGCTTGAAAAACTGGAAAAGAAATTGCCGCCATGTCCGAGGAGATCAGGCCCATGAAGATGCACTGGGACAGTGAAAAAACTGATCCAAGGAAATCTCAGGAGTCCGGGAGGAACTGGATAAAGCACAGACCGAAGCCCAGATGGCGGAACGCGCCGGGGATCTGGAAAAAGTGGCCCAGATCCGGTACGGCACCATGACCCAGCTGCAAAAAGATCTGGAAGCCAAAAAGAAAGAAGCTGGATGAACTGCAAGAGACCAGCAAAATGCTCAAAGGAAGATGTGGATGAAACCGATGTGGCGGGAAGTGGTGTCCGCCTGGACCGGTATTCCGGTATCCAAGATGCTGGAGGCGGAACAGGAAAAACTGGTGCACATGGGGAAGACTATATCCAAACGCCGGGTCATCGGCCAGACCCAGGCCATAGATGCGGTGTCCAATGCCGTGCGCAGGGCCAGATCCGGTCTGTCTCCCGAAGACCGGCCCATCAGCACATTCATCTTCATGGGACCCACGGGCGTAAACCAGATGACCTGGCCAAATCCTGGCCAGTTCATCATTTGACAGCCAGCGGGCTATGGTGCGGCTGGATATGTCTGAATACATGGAAAAACATTCCGTGGCCCGGCTCATCAGGCCCCTCCCGGATATGTGGGTTATGACGAGGGCGGGTTTCTGACCGAAGCCGTGCGACGCCGGCCTTATTCCGTGCTGCTGTTTGACGAGATCGAAAAGCCCACCCGGATGTGTTCAACATCCTGCTCAGGTTCTGGATGACGGGCGTATGACCGAGCAGGCACCGGCCGGACCGTGGATTTCCAGAAACACCATCATCATCATGACTTCAATGTGGGGTCCCGGTTTCTCCAGGGAATCGGGCGGCAGTGGTGGTTTTTTCTTCGGAGGAAGTGGATGCAGGTATTGCCCGGGCATTGAAAGAGGTGTTCCGGCCGGAATTTTTGAACCGGATCGATGAAATCATCACCTTTCATGCACTGGACCGGGAACATATCCAACGGGTGCCGCCATCAGATTAAAGATCTCAACCGTCGTCTGGCTGTCCGGGATCTGACCATCCAAATGGATGAAGCAGCCATGGCTTATCTGGCGAAAAAAGGATATGATCCCAGTTTCGGTGCCAGGCCTTTGAAACGGGTCATCCAGCGGGAAATTGAAAACCCGTTGTCTCTGGCGCTGTTAAAAGGGGAGTTTGTCAAAGGAGATACGATCCGCTTTACACTGGATGATGCCGGACAGGGCTTGGTGTTCGGTCATTGATGTCAGAGCCGCCGGCTGAATTCCCTGGCATCTTTGTTGTTGTTTAAAAATCGGTACAAGGTGGCCCGGCCGACCCCGAGAACCCGGGCCGCCTTTGATTTGTTCCCCCCGGTTTTGGTCAGGGCCGCTTTGACCGATGCCGCATCCAGTCTGCCCCGGGCAGGTCCGGGCTCCGGCAGGATGTCCGGTTCCCGGAAAGATGAAAAGGTCATGCCCGAGCCCTGGGTGATTTCCGGGGGCAGATCCGAAGGCAGAATCTGATCCCCCCGGCATCGTACCACGGAAAACTGAATCACGTTTTTCAGTTCCCGGACATTGCCGGGCCAGTCATAATCCAGCAGCAGGTTCAGGGTGTCACCGGCCAGGGCCGGCATGGTTGCCTTATTTTCCTGTTCCGCCTGTTTGAGAAAATAAGATGCCAGCAACGGAATATCGTTTTTCCGTTGCCGCAGCGGCGGCAGGTGGATGGGAATGACATTAAGGCGGTAATACAAATCCTCCCTGAAACGGCCGTCCCGGACCGCCTCTTTAAGGGACTGGTTGGCAGCGGAAATAATGCGCACTTCCACAGATTCTTTTTTTTCTCCGCCCACTTTTTCAAACGTCCCTTCCTGGAGAAACCGCAGCAGTTTGACCTGAATCTTCAGCGGCAGCTCCGCCACTTCATCCAGAAACAGCGTGCCTTTGTGGGCCAGTTCAAACCGTCCTTTTCTTTCCTTGACCGCGCCGGTGAACGCGCCTTTGACATGCCCGAACAGCTCGCTTTCCACAATGCCTTCAGGTATGGCCCCGCAGTTCACCGGCACAAATGCGCCGTTTCCATATGCGGAAATATCATGAATGGCGTTGGCCACCCGTTCCTTTCCCGTGCCGGTTTCTCCGGATACATGCACGGGATAGCTGTATAATGCCACATCCCGGATCTGCCGGAAAATTTCCTGCATGGTCTGGTCTTTGCCGATAATGCCGTTAAAGCTGGACAGGGATTCCGCTTTCAAAGACAGGTCAATGGATTCGGTCAGGTCCCGGAAAGAAGCAATCACCCCTTTAAATTCTCCTGAATTGTCAATGACGGCGGAAACCGTCATTTCCAGCTGCCGGGTGTCGCCGGACCGGGTGACAAACGTGACCGGATATTCCTTGGTGTCGGAAAAAAAATCCGGCGTAGCATCGCAGAACGAGCATTTGGCGCCGCAGAAAGGGGCATTGAACACATTGTGGCAATCTTTGCCCAGGGCCTCTTCTTTTTTGTATCCCGTGATTTTTTCCGCTTCTTTGTTAAATACCGTGATAATACGTTCCGGGGTGTGGGCAATGATCCCCAGTTTGAGATTGTCCAGAACAAGGTTCAGATTGTCGCGGTCCAGCAGGCTGTGGGCAGGGTTTTTCATGGCATGTCATCTTCAGGCAGCAATAGGTTCGGTTCATATGGCACAATTCTGATGCCTTAAATGACACGTTTGTGTATCAAGTGCAATAGGTTTTTTTATTTTACAGGGAAAAGACGGTCAGTCCTCTTCCCATGAAATGCAGTCTTTGGGGCAGTTTTTTACGGCCTCATGGATGTTTTCGTCCTGATAATCATCCAGGGGCCGGACCTGGACAAAACCGGAATCACCGATTTCAAATGCATGAGGGGCCACCTCCACACAGATTTCACACAAAATGCATGATCCCAGATCAATCACCGGGCGTTTCATCATTTGTCATCATCCTTTACCGTATCAAACCACCATCCCTTGTTAATATGGGCCTGTTTCTCCTTGAGTGCCAGATCCAGAATCCGGTAGCCGGAATCCAGCAGAATACCGTAAAGCACCCCACATCCGGGATCCTCATGGTGATCGTATCCCTGTTGCGCCAGTTCAATCATTTGTCTGGCCATATCAATGGTGCGGGCGATATTTTTATCACATTTTTTGGCACTCATCAGACATTCCTTTGTTTGGTCGTCTCCCGGATCAAGTCACAGATCCGGGCGGTTTTCAAATGCCCACCCGGTATACATCAAATTTTGTCTGATCTGCAAGCAGATCTTTGAAAGAAGTGTCGGATTCAACCGCCGGGCATGGTTCAGTGTCCGGATTACATGAGCTTTCTTGACAGGATCCTTGTCATCCAGAAATGGAACAATCAATGAAGCCCTGTAGGGGTGATCCGGTCAGGGCGGCTTGTGCATATGTGCCGTGCCCCATAAAATACCCTGCTGGAGCTCAGGGATTGTCGATGGTGGCTTCCGGATCCAGAAACGAGAAAACATAGTGGAGTCGAATTCAGCTGCCAGGCCCGGATGCCGGCGCCAGAATTTCTCCGTGGCCTCAGCCGATCCCCAGCCGATACCCCCCAGACTCATCATTGAGATTCCATGAGCGCCGCATCACGTCCAGGCTTTTTCCATGTGATTTTCACCCATGCAGAAACCCTAAATTGTCCATAGCGGTCACATGCTGGAACCGGATCAGTTCATTTCCGGTTATAAAGAAAAAAACAGATGTCCCTTCAACTGCGGGTCTGGAATTTGCGCCAACCGGTCCAGCGCTTTGTCTGCCGGTCCGGATTTTTTGAGCAACTCCTTGACCTGTTGTCGGATTTTTCTGCCATTGAGTCTGGCCATATTATCATTTCCTGTGCCTGGTTCAGTTTGTTTTCACTTCAAAATAAATAGCACAAATCATGCCACAACAGCGGAAAAGGTGATGACGCATTCCTGGCGTTGCCATAATGACCGAAAGCATTCACGCCAATCTGTCGGGGAGAACCCAGGTTTAATATCAAACCCAAAGGCTATTGGTTTTTATTGCCGGTGTCGTCAAAAAATCTTTGAATTGATCAGAAATTCGATATATATCCGTATTATTAATCAGTTGACCAAAAATACCGTAATCACCTCATTGTTTCCATGAGAAAGGAATTTAACGATGACATGGGATGTCAGTTTTGGCGTTAAAAGCGGTGAATTTGGGTTGTTCCCCTCCTGCCTGGATCCGGGGGCTCCCGGCAGCTGCATTGGCGGCGAGCGGATGATAATCATTTTCGAGCAACAGCGGCGGGTTTGCGCGGACACGCAACAATGGTTGTTCTCAAATATGAAATTGCCGGACAAATCTTCATACAGTCCTTTTTGATCCGCCCCCAGGAGTAAAGGGAATAGTTTTTTGACGGCTGGCTGCAGACAAAAATCGCCCCTCTGATATCTGAACAATCCTATCGCCCATTTTCTTGAGCATCCGGGATACAGTGCTTTGGCTCCAACAAGTGCCGCCTGGATCTCTTTAGAGGTTGAGGAGTGCCTCGTGCTAAAAAGTTTTTAATCGACGTCATGATTTGCACCCTCGATGTAACAAATGGGTAATTCTATGAATAGAAAATATTATCGCAATGATAGCCAGAATGCCTTAGCCGCATGGTTTTGAAAAAATATACCAGCAACCGGGCATCGCTTTTTGATCTATCCGGGGAAAATAAGCCAAGATTGCGATCCCGTAACTCTGCTATCGGGAAAAACTCGACCAGAAACGCCCAGTGATATCCGGAAAGATGGTGGCGATGAGCGTACGGCGACCCATGCCCGAGAAATGGCCAGGCTTCTCTGGCGATAGCACCCATTTTTCCCTGCATACCGGAGCTGCAATCCAAAGCTGAGGAACCCATAGGTGGTGTGATTTCACCAATCAATGAATTTGTGACAGCAAGCACGCCATAAAAAGCCGGATCTATTCCCAGGGTGATGACGCTTGGTATAAAAGAGCAGAACGATGATGACCGATGGCGAGGCTGGAAGAAAGTCCCATAACCAGCAGAACAAATTCAGCCATCATCATGAAACCAAGTGGTCCCAGTTCAAGCGAAATGACATATTGAGTGATTATCTGAGGAAGTTCTATGTAGGCAAACATTCGTCATAAGATCAGCGCCAATAATTAAAAAATAAATCATTGAACTGATTTTGGCTGTATCTATAGTGGCTTCCATAATTTTTCCCCAGGTCAGTTCCTGTAAACGAACAAACCGATGAGAAGTGAATAAAGACAAATACCAATGCTGCCTGAGTCGGGCTGGAAACTAACCGCCGTAAATTCCACCCAGTACGAGGAACTGGCATAAGGAATCAATGGCAGTATCTTAATAAAGATCCCAGCTGCTTTTCTTTCCAGGTTGCCTTTGACAATGTTCCATAATTTCTTTTTTTACAGATTATGACAGCAACAATGCACATCAAGAATGCAGTCAAAAGTCCCATACCAATGCCGCCCATAAATAGATCCACGATGGAAATACGATTCAGCGCACCGAATATAATAAAAAACAAGCTCGGGGTATAAGAAGTCCAAGTTCCGCCGGAAGTGACGGCAAGACCAGATGCAAGGGTCTATCATAGCCATTCTCACAAGGAACAAGGGGACCATGACAGTCCCTATTACTTGGCAAGACACGCAGCCGCAGGGCCAGAGATGGAGCCCAGAAGCAAAAATAATCCCGGCGACGGCCAAGCCGCCCGGTAATCTTCCAAACATTGCCTTGATGAAGAAGTCACTCAAAGGCACCATTCCCCGCTTCGGAGAATCAGGTTGCCGGCCAGGATAAAGAATAGGCATGCAAGCAGGGGATATGAATTTATAGATGAAAAAAGATCTGAGCCAGTGACTCAAATGACATTCCCATGAATACAGTGCAATAATGCTGGATCCGAACGCAAACGCGATCGCAAGCGAGGCGCCACTTAAAAACAAAATGACCATTAATGCAATGCCGATATATACAAACAGATCCAAACCTGCCTCCAGTGGGTTCAATCTTTTTGTGATTGATACCGTTTAATTAAATTGTAAATTCAATTATACCGACAAGGGTGAATATGATCATACCAAGAGGGGACACAGAGGTTCCACAATCCATTTGGGGGATCGAAGTATTGGAAATACCGCGCCTGACGTTCATACAGCATCATAGTTAGCACAATGCCCCCAAATGAGATAGCTGCTCCGTAAATGGTGGCGGAAAATTATATTGAACAGTTTCAACAAGGTTTAGCTTTTCCCCGGGCTTGGTTACGACGAGATCCAATGGCGACATGACCATTTCAGCGATGGGCGGGCCACTGATCAAAAGCATAGCACACTGTGATCAAACGGGCAAATCAATGACAAAATCATAGGTCATGTGAAAAACACGACCTATATTTTCTCCAAGAACTTATCAAGAACAGCGATGATCGCGGAAAGCACAAATTTTTTCTATCACTCTATATGCTGTCGATTAAACTTTTTTCCCATCTGTCAGATCATCCTTTTTCAGCAGGTGATAAGAATTATCTTGCAGTATCGATTGCCTTGATCAATTCAGGATCCAATTTTCGTACATATCAGCAAAGAATCTCTCATCAGTTTCTACCCATTTGGCTATTTCTTCTTTCAAATTTCAGGGCACTGAGTTTTGGATCAGCATCCCATTTCTCAATAGATTCCTGTTCGAATTTTTCATAGTATTTGGATGCATCGATCTGATCCAAATGTCGTGCTTAAAGTTTCACGAACATTTTCAGGCAGACCTTCCCACCACTTTGTATTTGGCCGCATGCAAATCGGTTGATTGCCAAAGGGAATTAAGAACAGCGTATTTCGTATGACGGGCAAGTTCAAAATATCCGACTCCGCCAGTAAAATCGGTCAAAAGCCCTTCAATCATATTGGTCTGCAAGGCAGTAACAACTTCTGTGTAAAGCGGGGCAATCGGAGTTACCTTGAGTGCTTTAAGCGCTTTGCTTAAACGCCTCTCCGCCAGCAAAACAGTTTGACCCTCGACATCTGCGACTGGTTTGATTGGTCCATATCTGGCGAACAGATACCATGTGCCAGTATCAAATAACCATTTTATGATAGTCACCCCTTTTTCTTTGTACATTTTATCATGAAGCGCTTTCCATTCCGGTGTATTCATCGATCTCATGTAATGATCCCAGCTTTCAAAAACACCTAGGGTCTCTCCATGGCCTCCCATGCCGGATCCAGTTCTTCAAGAAAATGCGGTGCAGAATAGGTCATCTGAATCGCACCGTTGGATACTGCTTCAGGCCTCACTCTGGTTGCCGCAAAGCATGCCTTTATCAAAAATCTTGAATTCATATTTTTAAATCCGGATGAGTTTCTGTCGTGCGCGATGATCGCGTTGATATACAGATTAATCCCGATCTGTTCGGCAAATGCGGGATACATCAGGTGGCGGTTGACATAGTGATCTTTTTCCTTGCTTTCTGCCGTATTTGCTCCGGAAGGAGCCATTACCCAGCGATTAGCAAAGAAAAAATGGACGGAATGATTGATCGTGCAAATGTTTTTGCATCTTCCTTCCTCCTTGATTTGTGGTTTCAAAGATCAAAATTGACGATCTGATGATAGAAGATCCTGGTCATACCTGTTCCAGAATCTGAACTGCACTATCTGTTGCTCTTCAGTGATAATAAAAGGTGGTCCCAGCATCACCATGTCACCAGCCTGTCCTCGGTCACACCCGCTTGAGTATTCAACGAACATTCCCTTTCAGGCAATACCTTGAACACCCTGGAAGAAAAGGCTTCCAGACTTTTTCAAACCTTGGTTTTGGTTGTTTTGTCTTGAGACAAACTCAATACCACGCATTAAGCCAGACCCTGACATCACCCGCAGCGGGTGGGCTCTTAATTTATCGAAGTTTATTATTCAGATATTCACCCAAGGTGTAGAGTCTTTCAACAAGATCATGTTCTTTGATGTAATCCAGTGTTTTTGATACCACCGAACAGCCCAGCGGGTTCCGCCCCAGAATGGTATGCACCGAAGACACCGGGTTGGATGCAATTTTGTCATGAATGAATTGAGGAACGTGTCGCTCCGATGAGGAAATACCCCCGCTCAGGCCTTTGCCCAGCGCCGGGATATCAGGCACTACATTGAAATGTTCATATGCAAACATTTTGCCGGTTCGTCCGGCGCCTGTCATTACCTCATCAAACATGAGGAGCACGTCATATTTTATCACAAATTTCTCGGATCCGTTCAAAATACCCTTCGAGGGGACCGCCCGCAAGTGCCATACCTGACACACCCAGTTCTGCCAGAAACACCGAGACATTATCCGGCCCCAGGCACATGATTTCATTTTCCAGGCACGCTTTGTCCGGAGTCACAGTTGTCCGGTGTTTGTTTGAACTAGCGGCGGTAACAATATGCCAACGGATATAGTTGAAATCCCATGAAGATAGGGCATAAAATCATTTCTTCTGGCCTGCATGGCACCGGTCCGCCCAGGGCCCCGGCAGTGCTACCGTGATAAGCTTTGCCATCTGGAGATGACCCTTGATTTGGATGGTTGCCATTGTCAGATGGTATTTCCGGGCAATTTTATTCCAAATTTCAATCCTTCCAGTCCCGCCGAAACAAAAAGACCTTGTCCATGACAAGGTGGATGCTTCGCAAAGTTTTCTGAAACGCTTCTTCAAGCGGCGGGTTGGTAAAATCCACACGATGCACGTAGACCAGTTTCTGGCCTGTTCATTGATGACATCCGCCATTTCTTCAAGACCATAGCCCAGACTGCAAGAATGGGGCCGCCAGAGCATCAGATACCGGTTTCCCTGGTCGTCATAGATGCTACACTCCCTTACCGGAGGCAATGGATACATATTTTCGGTTCAAGAAAAGTGAAATACATGAGATTTTCCAAAGTCTGTTTGATTATTCATGTTTTTCTCCTGGTTCTGATCATGAGATGGGCAAGTATTTTGAAATTTTTGTGCCAGTTGAATTATTAGTTCAGCATATTCTTTTTTAATTTCTGATAAGACGTCTGGGTTCTGAGGAAAATCAAAACAAATAGCGCCGGCAACCTTGTTCCGTGCCAGCATTTATCAAGGGAGCACCCAGTGCCAACAGGCCGGGGACGAACTCTTTGATTGTTGATGGAATATCCTCTTTTTTTGATCAATTCCAATTCACAAAACAGCTGATCTCTGTCGATGATGGATTTCTTCCCGTTTTATTTTCAAAGGACAGTGAATTGATAACAGCCATCTGTTCCTATTCCGGGAGAAAAGCAAAGAACAAGCTTTTCCAAGTACCAGTACTATTTAGATCTTTTATTACTGTCGGCAATTGATAAGGCGGGGCATTTCGTAGTTTCTCGCCTGTAAATGATCATAAACGCATCTGTATCCCTTAAGGCCACATCCATTGTGATTTGTTACTTTTAGTTGCATGTTTCATCTACAATCGGTTTTATCATCTGGAGGAAATCAAATCCTCTCAACAAGCCATGTCCCAATGAAATGGCCTTTGATCCGAGCTTCAGTCTTTTTGGTTTCCGGGTGTTTTTGAAGATAGCCCAATTCCACGAACGTGTTCACAAATCTGTATGTGGATGTCATGGTGATACCGGTCAATTTCGATATATCGGATTGCGTACAGGAAATACGATCCTGATTGAACAGGCAAATTAGGAGCCCTTTTTCAAGACTTTTGGAGAAATATGGAGTCTGCCCTTTTGCCATTAAGTACCGACCCTTTACTATTATAGTAAATTGATTACTTTTATTAACTATAATAATTTTTAATTTTCAATTTGTCAATAGAAAGTTTTTATTTTATCGTTTTTTCTTGGACAGTGCAATACATTGTATCGACTTTTCCAGAACTTAGAATTTTGAGGCCGACTTATTGAATATCTTCCTTTCTTCTTTATAGAACAACCCCGTATTTGCGACACTGCCATCCTCTTAGGTAATTCATGGTATTCTTTATGGTAACACACTATGTCATATATTTTATAATTATCTGAATTATTGATATGATGGCGGAGAGGTGGGATTCGAACCCACGATCCCGGTTTTGCCGGAATACTGCTTTTCGAGAGCAGGGCCTTCAGCCGCTCGGCCCACCTCTCCGATTAAGGGACCTGTCACTGGGCAGAAGTTCTGATTTTTAACGATTATGGGATGCGTGTCAAGATGTTCAAAATAATTATTCTTGAGTGATTGGCATGGATTGCTTAATATACCACAATTATTTTTTATGGGGCAGGCAATTACAGGAAGAGGTGAATGGAGTTTTCAGGCCCCGGGGATTGCGGTTGTGGGAGCCACAGCCAGCAAAGGAAGGGCAGTAATCTGATTGTGTTGAATCTTAAAAAGGATATTTTGGGCCGGTGTGTCGGTCAATCCCAGTACGATGAAATGAAGGGTTTACCTGCTATGCGTCCGTCCTGATGTGCGGATCCTGTGGATCTGGCCATCGTGTTTGTGGCAACTCACATGGTGCGCAGGTGATCAGGGATTGTGCCCAAGGGGATTCCGGGCGTCATGATCCAGTCTGCTGGATTTTCAGGCTCGGCACCACCGGGGCGGCATTGCAGAGAAAGATCAGGCAGACAGCCGGAAACCGGCATCCGCCTGTGGGGGCAACTGTATGGGCCGCAATGGATGTGCCCAGCCAGTGGATATTTTCACGAGTCACCCCGACCATCTGGGATACCGGCCTGACTCCCGGCAATGTGTCTTTGATCGCCCAGAGCGGGATGCTGGCCGGGGCGTTTCTCATCGATCTCATATCCCACGGCACCATGGGGATCATGAGGTTTGTTCCATCGGCAACAAAATGGATGTGGATAGAAAACGATCTCCTGGAATGGCTGATTCATGACCCGGTTTACGGCCGCCATCGGGCTGTATCTGGAATCGCTGACCGATTGCCGGCGGTTCCTTGGCCTTATGCCACAGTACCCCCAAACCCGTGGTGATTCTCAACGGCGGGAAAACCGCCGGGGCGCAGCTACCAGCCCAAAGCCACACGGCCAGTCTGTCGGCCGGCGGGGCACTGGTGGCCAGTGCCATGGCCCAGGCCGGCATTGTGACGGCGGACGGTTCTACCAGCTGGCTGATTTTCCCGGACCCTGGGCATGTGCCCATCACCGCCCGAACCGGAAACCGGGTGGCCGTGCTCACCTACACGGGTGCCGCAGGAATCGTGTCCGCGGATATCATGGACCGGCACGGCCTTGAATTATCTCAATTCAGTGACACTACGCTGGAAACGTTGCAGACGGTTTTTCCGGAATGGTTCACCGCCTGTAATCCCGTGGACATGTGGCCCGGAATTATTTTGAACAGATCCCGGAAAAGCCTGGAAACAGCCATGCAGGCGGTGTGCGCTGATCCGGCGGTGGATGCCGTGTTTATCCATTGCTTTGCCGGCGGATTCGGCCTGGGGTGAATCTGGAAAAATGGCCGACACAGCCCGGGAAGCGGGCAAACCGCTTTATTCTGCTGGATTTCCGGGGAACAGGACCGGGTGTATCGGTTCCAGAAGTCGGCACAACCCTGGGGGTGCCGGTATTCGGGAGATAATGCGGGCTGTGGAATGCATGGGCATGCTGCTGAACCGTCCCTGCCCAAAGATTGAAACCGATCCGGAAACAGCGGCGGAAGAACAGGTCCGCCGGTTGACTGGGATCCTTGCTGGAGATGCTGACATCAAACACCGGCGAGGCTGGACGGGTGGTATCCAAACAGATGCTCAAAGCCTGCGGCATCCCGGTGGTGGAAGAAAAACAGGTGACCTTTTTTGAGGAAGCACAGCGCGCGGCGGCTGATTTCAGGTTCCCCCTGGTGGTCAGGCATGGTCCCCGGGGTGTCGCACAAGACCGAATCCAGTCTGGTGCACCTGGGCATCCGCCACGTCTGACAGGATCTTGCAGCGGCGGTGACAACTTCAAAAAGCCATGGAAGGCCGCGGCTTAACATCTGATGATCAGAAACAGGTCCGGGAAAAATAGAGCTGGTGGCAGGATTTATCCGGGATCCCGGCTGGGGCCCTGTGTCATGTGCGGGCTGAAGCGGGATATTTGCCAGCCCTCAATGACACGGTGTTCGGGGTGGCGCCCCTGACCCTGGCAGATGCCCTGGCCATGATCGACCGGCTCAAATGCCGGCCCATGCTGGACGGATTTCGGGGACTTGATCCAGTGGACAAAACGGCCCTGGGACGTATCCTTGTCACCCTGGGGGATTTGGGTTGCGCGTATCCGGACATCCGGGAAATCGATATCAATCCTTTGATTATGCACAAAGGAACCCCATTACCGTGGACGGGCTGGTGGTGCTGGCGCAAAAAATTGTCTTTATTTCAACAGCGGTTTTTTCGTATAAAGGTGAGACAAATCAGACGACGGGTGCAGGACCAAAGTTTTCCTGAAAAGGAACGACCATTATGGTAACGACCGACATGTGGAATGAGGCGTATATAGAGGCCCAGTATAAAAAATGGAAACATGATCAAAACGCCGTTCCCCGGGACTGGCAGTTTTTCTTTAAAGGATTTGACATCGGAAACAAAGGGGCGAAAGGGGATGACATTGCCGGTACGCCGGATGCGGCCCTTGCCCAGTCCCGGGTGGAATCGCTGATATACCGGTACCGGGACTTAGGCCATCTCATGGCGTGCATGGACCCGCTTTCTTCCTGTCCCACGGACCATCCGTTGCTGAACCTTGAGGCATTCGGCCTGTCGCCGGATCAGCTGGATACTTTTTTTTACACCCGCCGGTTTTCCGACTCAGGCCGGGCAAAGCTCAAGGATATTCTCAGCCGGCTCAAGGAAACCTACTGCCGCTCCATCGGCGTTGAATACATGCACCTGCAGGATCCTGCGGAAAAACGGTGGCTCCAGGAAAGAATGGAACCGGTCAAAAACCGCCCTGACCTTGCAGACAAAGAAAAAACCATGGTGCTGGAAAAACTGACCCGCACCGGGGTGTTCGAACGGTTTCTGAACAGCAAATATCCGGGCCAGACACGGTTTTCCGTGGAAGGTGCCGAGGTGGTCGTTCCCATGCTGCATGCGCTGTTCAACCGGGTGTCGGAGGACGGGTGCAGCGAAGTCATCATGGGCATGGCCCACCGGGGCCGGTTAAGCGTTCAGACCCAGGTGCTTCAAAGGCCGTATGAGGATATTTTCAAGGCATTTGAGAGCTGTTACGATCCCGCGGACCTCATCGGTGCCGGGGATGTGAAATACCACAACGGGTACCTGGCGGATATCGAGACCGCCGGCGGGAAATCTTTGCGGGTGTGTCTTCTGGACAATCCCAGCCACCTGGAATCCGTGGATCCGGTGGTCGAAGGGTTTGCCCGGGCCAGGCAGGAAAAGGCCGGTTCCGATGGGTTACGCCAGGTTCTGCCCCTGCTGCTCCACGGGGATGCCGCGTTCGCCGGCCAGGGCATTGTGGCGGAAACCCTGAACATGTCCCAGCTTTCAGGATTTCACACCGGCGGGACCATTCATATGATCATCAACAACCAGATCGGGTACACCACAACGCCTGAAAATGCCCGGTCCAGCCGGTATTCCACAGATGTGGCCAAAATGCTCATGGTCCCGATTTTTCACGTTCACGGCGAAGACCCGGAAGCGGCCCTTCATGTGGTGAACCTGGCAGCGGCCTACCGGAAGCAGTTTCACAAGGACGTGGTGATCGATGTGATCTGTTACCGCAGGTTCGGCCACAATGAAGGGGATGAACCCTATTTTACCCAGCCCCGGATGTATGAGCGGATCCGCTCCCGGTCCCCCCTGGACCGGGCCTATGCCGACCGGCTGATCAAAGAAAAAATCATTTCTCCTGAAAAACCCGAAGCGCTGTCAAAAGCGGCAAAACAGGACATGGAAACCGCGTTTGACAATGTCCGGGGTGACACGTGCACGTTTCCGGAACCTCAGTTTTATCCGGAATGGGACGGCATTTCCACCAGCTATTCCCATGAAAAAATCGATACGGCCGTTGAAAAATCAAAATTAACGGCCTACGCCCAAAAACTGTATGAAGTCCCGGAGGGGTTTGCCATTTATGACAAACTGGCCCGGGTCCTGGAAAAACGCCTGGATGCGGTATCAAAGGGCAGGGATATTGACTGGGGCACGGCGGAAGCGTTGGCATTTGCCTCCCTTCTGGCCCAGGGCATTCCCGTCCGGTTGAGCGGCCAGGACAGCGGCCGGGGCACCTTTTCCCAGCGCCACAGCGTGATCCGGGACATCAAAAACGCAGACCTTTGGGTGCCGTTGAACCATATTGCCGAAGACCAGGCGGCATACCGGGTTTATGACAGTTTTCTGTCTGAAGCCGGTGTTCTGGGATTTGAATACGGGTATGCCGTGGCAAATCCCGGAGGGCTGACCCTGTGGGAGGCCCAGTTCGGGGATTTTGTCAACAATGCCCAGGCTGTGATCGATCTGTACATTGCCGCCGGTGAAGCCAAATGGCGGCGCCAGTGCGGCCTGGTACTGCTGCTGCCCCACGGATATGAAGGTCTGGGGCCGGAGCATTCCAGCGCCCGGCCGGAACGATTTCTCCAGTTGTGCGCCCATGACAACCTCCAGGTGTGCAACCCCACCACCCCGGCCCAGTATTTTCATCTGCTCCGGCGCCAGATGATGAGGTCATTTAGAAAACCCCTGGTGATCCTGACCCCCAAAAGCCTGCTGCGGCATCCCATGGCCGTGTCGGAAATAAAGGATCTCACCTCAGGCGGTTTCAGTGAAATCCTGGATGATCCTGAAACGGTTAAAAATCCCGAGCGCGTGGTGTTTTGCAGCGGAAAAATCTTTTATGAACTGGTGAAAAACCGGTCGGAATCCGCCCGGGACAAGATTGCCATCATCCGGATGGAACAGTTTTACCCGTTTCCCGGGCAATTGCTGGAACAGGTCATTTCCAGGTACAAGGATACCCCGCAGTGGTACTGGGTCCAGGAAGAACCCGCCAACATGGGAGGGGCTGAGTTCATCCGGCCGCGCCTGGAAAAAATGGTGGGCGATTCGGTGCACTGCGTGACTCGCCCGGCCCAGGCTTCCCCGGCCACGGGGTTTTCGGGGGTTTACAAACAGGAACAGGCAGCGATTATCAAAAAGGCATTAACGCTTTGATCCGGCCTGTGTCGGGCCCGGCCGCGTTTTTACTGCATTTTTAAGGAGTGATCATGGCACATGACGTAAAAGTTCCAAGTGTGGGCGAATCGGTTACAGAGGCCCTTCTGGTCCAGTGGTTGAAAAATGACGGGGACACTGTTCAAGCGGACGAGCCTTTGTTTGTCATTGAAACCGATAAAGTCACCCTGGAGGTGACGGCAGACACCGGCGGTACACTCAACATCAAAGTCAAAGAAGGGGAGACCGTGGCCATCGGCACGGTGGTGGCGGTGATTGAATCCGGCGGAAAGACCGGAAAAGACACTTCCGACACGGCATGGGAACAGGAATCCGAACCCGAAAACACCGCCCCAAAGAACTCCGGCCCTTCTGAAAAAAAGGAACCCAAAGGCCAGGAGAAAAAAAGCGAACCGGAAAACAAAGAGATTCCGGAAAAAGATGAGGGGGATGAAGCCGGCAACATCTCCCCGTCGGCCCGGCGTCTGGCAGAAGAAAAACAGATTGACCTGTCCGATGTCACGCCCAGCGGACCGGGCGGCAGAATCACCAAGGGTGACGTGCTGCTTGTCCTGGAATCTTCCCAGGACCGGGCGAATGAACCGGATGCGTCTGAACCGGACAGGGCTGAATCGGACGGCAAGACAGATCCGGATACGCCTGCATCAAACAAAGCAAAACCCGGCAAAGCAAAAAGCGATAAAGGGGAAAGCGATCAAGCGGATTCAGGCAAAGACGGCTCCGAGGAACGCGTGACCCGGAAACCCATGACTCCGATCCGCCGCAAAATCGCGGAGCACCTGCTCAAAGCCCGGCAGAACACGGCCATGCTGACCACGTTCAATGAAATCGACATGAGCCGGGTCATGGCCCTGCGCCAGGCATACAAAGACCCGTTCAAGGAAAAGCACCAGGTGTCCCTGGGATTTATGTCTTTTTTCATCAAGGCCTGCATCGAGGCATTGAAACAGAATCCCCAGGTCAATGCCTTTGTGGACGGCAAGGATATTGTCTATCATCATTACTATCATGTGGGGGTGGCCATCGGATCGGGCAAAGGCCTGGTGGTGCCGGTGATCCGCCATGCAGACCAGCTGGATTTCGCCGGCATTGAAAAGGCCATTGTCTCGTTTGTGGACAAAATCGAGAACAACCGGCTGGCACTGGCGGACCTGGAAGGCGGCACCTTTACCGTGAGTAACGGCGGTGTTTACGGGTCTCTTTTAAGCACCCCGATCCTCAACTCCCCCCAGAGCGGGATCCTGGGTATGCACAAAATTGAAAAACGGCCTGTGGTGATCGATGATGAGGTGGTGATCCGGCCCATGATGTACGTGGCGTTGAGCTATGACCACCGCATCGTGGACGGCCGGGAGGCGGTCACCTGTCTCAAACAGATCAAGGCCTGTGTTGAAAACCCGGAACGCATGCTTTTGGAGGTATGATCATGAGTCAGAAAAACACCTATGATGTGGTGGTCATCGGATCAGGACCGGGCGGTTATACTGCGGCCCTGCGCGCTGCGCAACTGGGATTTGACACCGCTCTGGTTGAAAAGGAGAAAACCCTGGGCGGGGTCTGCCTGAACGTGGGATGCATCCCGAGCAAGGCCCTGCTGGATTCAAGCGAACGATACCACCAGGCCCGGCATAAAATGGCGGAACACGGCATTGAGGTCAAGGATGTGGGGCTGGATCTGGAAACCATGATGTCGCGTAAAAACAAGGTGGTAAAAGAACTGACCCATAACCTTCGGGAGCTTCTGGAAAGAGGCAAGATTGAGATCATCCACGGCACGGCCCGGGTGGAAGCACCGGACCGGGTCCATGTCACCCGGGATGAAGAAACCGGGAACAAGGACAGGGAACTGATCCTGCCGGCCCGGTATATTCTGGTGGCCACGGGCAGCGAGCCCAGTCCCCTGCCGGATCTTGATTTTGACGGCAAACACATCATCAGTTCAACCGACGCTTTGGCACTGGATACCGTGCCAAAGCGGCTGGGCATTGTGGGGGCCGGGTATGTGGGCCTTGAGCTGGGATCGGTGTGGCAGCGGCTCGGGTCTGAAGTAACGGTGATCGAGATGCTGCCCGAGATCTGTCCGGCAGTGGATGCCGAAG
>JAGYOW010000139.1 GCA_018399285.1 Desulfotignum sp. | reverse complement strand
AACAGGCCCACCTTGCCGCCCTGGCGATAGGGGGCCAGCAGGTCGATCACCTTGACGCCGGTTTCAAGAACCCGAACCGAAGTATCCTGCTCAATGAATGCGGGGGCATGTCTGTGGATCGGCATCATTTTTTCCCTGGAAATATCTCCCAGGCCATCCACGGGTTTACCCACAACATTCAATACCCGCCCCAGAGAGGCTTCACCCACAGGCATCATGATGGGTGACCCCGTATCTTTTACGGGCATGCCCCGCTGGAGGCCGTCGGTGACATCCATGCCGATACACCGGACCATGTTGTCTCCCAGATGCTGGGCCACTTCAATGACCAGGTTGTCTTCTTCATCCCCGATGGTGGGGTTGGTGACGGTCAGGGCGGTGAGAACCGCCGGAAGGTTGCCGGGTGTGAATTCAACGTCAACAACAGCACCCATGACCTGTGCTATTCTACCTATATTTTCAGCCATTTTTTTCTCCTAAATAAAGCTGTTTATATACTGTGAGGTATATTTTGTTATCCCTTGAGCGCTTCCGCACCACCGACAATATCCATGAGCTCGCCGGTAATCTGAGCCTGACGCGTCTTGTTGAAGATGGTCTGAAGTTCGAGCACCATGTCTTCGCATGCCTTGGTGGCATTTTCCATGGCCCGCATCCGTGCGGCATGTTCACTGGTGGAGGTCTGAAGCAGGGCATCATAAATCTGAATAAACACGTTCTTGGGCAGCATTTCCCCCAGCAGAACATCGGACGACGGCTCACAGATATGTTCCGGCAGAAATGATCCATCCGCATCCGCAGGATTTTCATTCGCAATGTCCGTCAGGGATGGAATGGGCAGGATCTGTTTGATCAACGGCTCCTGCCTGGCCATGCTCTGAAATTCAGAATAAATGATATAAACTTCGTCCACGTCTCCCACAAGAAAACTGTCTATCAACTGCTGTCCCGGAGTGGATGCCATTGAAAAATCGATTTTTCCCCCCACCACATCCAGGTATTCCGCGGCAATGGCATAGGGTGATTTTCGGGCCCAGTCCCGGCCTTTTTTTCCAAAACAGTAGAAAGACACGTCCTTGTCCTGCAAGTCAGATTGTATGAATTTCCGGGCTTTATCTGTCAAATTGATATTAAAACCACCGCACAACCCTCTATCAGACGTACACAGAATCACGACCACTTTTTTGACTTCCTGGGCCGGGACCAGCAACGGGCTGACATCTGAACCCGATTTGCCGGCAATACTGCCCAGTACCTCAGCGAATTTGGAGGCATAGGGCATGAACCGCTCCATATTGGTCTGACAGCCCCGCAGTCTTGAAGTGGCAACCATTTTCATGGCAGAAGTGATCTGCTTTGTTTTCTTGACGCTGCTGATCTTGGATTTTACTTCTTTAAGTGTTGCCATTATATCTACCTTTCAAGCCTATTAATTTCAAATTATTGTAACGATTGTGTTTTCAAGAACCGTTCATATGAACTAAATCGTGTCCTTGAACTCTTCGTCATAGGCTTCTAAGGCTTGCTTGAGTTTGGTTTCGATATCAGAGGTGATCTCTTTTTTCTCTTTCAAGCCTTGATAGATTTCAGGAAACCGGTTTTCCACAAACGTATAAAGCCCTTCTTCATATTTGGAAACCGCTTCTTTGGGATATTTGTCAATATAGCCTTTGGTACCGGCATACAGGGCCGTTACCATTTTTTCCATGGGAAGGGGCTGAAACTGGGGCTGTTTGAGCAGCTCCACCAGTCTTTCCCCACGGGTCAGCTGTCTCTGGGTGGCGGCATCCAGATCCGAACCGAATGCGGCAAATGCTTCCAGCTCACGGTACTGGGCCAGATCCAGACGCAGGGTCCCTGCCACCTGTTTCATGGCTTTCACCTGGGCCGCCCCCCCTACCCGGGACACGGAAAGACCCACGTCAATGGCCGGCCGGACACCGGCAAAGAACAGGTCTTTATCCAGAAAGATCTGACCGTCGGTAATGGAAATCACATTGGTGGGAATAAATGCGGACACATCCCCTTCCTGGGTCTCGATGATGGGCAAAGCGGTCAGAGAACCGGCCCCTTTTTCATCACTGAGCTTGGCGGAACGTTCCAGCAAACGGGAATGGTTGTAAAAAATATCCCCGGGAAACGCCTCACGTCCGGGCGGACGTCTAAGCAGCAGGGATACCTGGCGATAGGCCACCGCCTGTTTGGACAAATCATCATAAATGATCAGGGCATGTTCGCCCTTATCCCTGAAATATTCTCCCATGGCGCATCCGGCAAAAGGCGCCAGGTACTGCAGGGCCGCTGATTCTGAGGCGGATGCCACGACCACGGTGGTGTATTCCATGGCCCCATGTTCTTCCAGGGCCGCCACCACCTGGGCCACTGTGGATTTTTTCTGACCGCAGGCCACATAGATA
>JAGYOW010000138.1 GCA_018399285.1 Desulfotignum sp. | reverse complement strand
CTTCGGCAAGACCTTTATCGTGGCCGCCCATGCCGGACCAAAGTTTATGAGTATGCATCCGGCAAAAGCAGGCACAAGTGTGGCTCTGACCGGCCTGCTGCTCACCGCTGCTCTGGCGATCGTTGTTTTTTTACTGCTGCGCCGACGCGACGTTCTCGAAGGGCTGGTAAGAAAGCGCACAACCGAACTCCGTGAAAGCGAAGAACGTTTCAGCCGTGCCATTGCCGGCACCGGGGCCGGTCTGTGGGACTGGGATATGGTGAATGGTACCGTGTTTTTTTCGCCGCAATGGAAAAGTATGCTGGGCTACGCAGACCATGAAGTGGAAAATGATTTTTCTGGATGGAAAAATCTTTGGCATCCAAAAGATGCCGCCCGGATCGAAAAGGCTGTCAACGACTATATCGAAGGAAAAACAAGCGTTTACGAAGTTGAGAATCGTCTGCGCCACAAGGATGGAAGCTGGCACTGTATAATCACACGTGGTGATATCGAAAGAGATGCAACAGGAAGACCGGTCCGCTGGACTGGGACTAATATTGATATCACCGAACGCAAACGCATTGAGGGAAAAATTGCCGAACAAAAGGATCTGCTGCAAAAGATTTTCGACGCTTTTCCCGGCTTCCTCGGTTTGAAGGACAGTTCCGGGCGTTTTCTCATGGTTAACAAGGCATTATCCGAACAATGGGGCATCGAAAAGGATGAGATGCTTGGAAAGACCGATGTTGACCTTATCGGTGATATCCCTGAAGCGCATCAGTACATGATGAACGATCAGGATGTTATCCGGTCAGGTCGCCAAAAATTCGTGCCCGCCGAAATGGTTCCGGGATATGACGGTAAGGAACGGTGGGTTACCACCATGAAACTGCCCTTCCAGCGTCCGGGCGTTGTAGAAATGTCTCTTCTTTTCATTGCCACGGACATTACAGACCAGAAGCGGGCCGAGAAAGAACTTCTGGAAACCAACCGGCAACTGGAGGAAGCCATGGCCCATGCAAATAAAATGGCTGCTGAAGCAGAAATGGCCAATATGGCCAAAAGCGAATTTCTGGCCAATATGAGCCACGAGATCCGCACCCCCATGAACGGTGTCATCGGTATGACCGGCCTGCTGCTGGATACGGAATTGACCCCGGATCAGCGGTGCTATGCTGAAACTGTCCGGGCCAGTGGAGAATCTCTGCTGGGGCTGATCAATGATATTCTTGATTTTTCCAAGATCGAGGCCGGCAAACTGGATCTGGAGATTCTCGACTTTGACCTGCAGAGCCTGCTGGATGACTTTGCGGCCACCCTGGCGCTCCAGGCCCACCAGAAAGGCCTTGAGCTTGTCTGCGGCATGTCTCCCGACATCCCTCACCAGCTGCACGGCGATCCGGGACGTCTGCGTCAGATCCTGGCCAACCTAACGGGGAATGCTGTTAAATTCACCCATTTTGGAGAAGTGTCCATTCGCGTCACTCTGGAATCGGAAACCCCCGATGATGTCCTGTTGCGGTTTTCCGTGGCAGATACCGGTATTGGGATTCCTTTGGAGAAACAAAATGTGCTGTTCCAGAAATTTTCCCAGGTGGATGGCACTACAACGCGTCAATACGGCGGCACCGGTCTGGGCCTGGCCATTTCCAAGCAGCTGGCCGAAATGATGGGGGGCGAAATCGGTGTACAAAGCGAAGCGGAAAAAGGGTCTGAATTCTGGTTTACAGCCCGTCTGGATAAACAGGAGCATCAAACAGACCGGGGGAAGAATCAAATGGCGAACTTTGAGGGCGTTCGCGTAATGATTGTGGATGACAACACCACCAACCTCGATATCCTGAAAACGCAAATGAAAAGCTGGGACATGCGCGTATCTGCTGTGTCTGACGGTCCATCCGCCCTAAAAGCATTATCCGTTGCCTGGGATGAAAACGATCCGTTCCAGATCGCAGTCATTGATATGCAGATGCCGGGGATGGACGGTGAAGAACTGGGGCGGACCATCAGATCTGATGACCGTCTTATTAAGACACGCATGGTGCTGCTGACCTCCCTTGGGGTCCAGGGGGACTCCCGGCGGTTTACGGAAATCGGTTTTGACGCTTGTCTGACCAAACCGGCGCGTTCTTTTGAATTAAATGCGGTCCTGTCCAGAATCCTGTCAAAACGAGGAGAAACAAGCCCTGAGCCCAACCCCTTTACAACGCATCATACAGTACAGGAAGTACGCCACTCTTTTGCCGATAAACGGATTCGTATCCTGCTGGCAGAAGACAATTTTACCAACCAGCAGGTGGCCCTGGGGATTCTCAAGAAACTCGGCCTGCGCGCCGATGCTGTGGCTGACGGCAGGGAGGCGATTGAAGCGTTGCGCGCTATTCCCTATGACCTGGTGCTCATGGACGTCCAGATGCCTGAAATGGACGGCCTGGAA
>JAGYOW010000137.1 GCA_018399285.1 Desulfotignum sp. | reverse complement strand
GTAGATGACACCGAGGCCGGGATCATCGCGCATAACCGGGAGGATGTCTCCAAAATATTCAGACGCAAGATCCTTTACCCTTACGAAAACCTGCCGGACCTGATCAAAGATTTCAGACAGACCAAATCCAAATCCAAGACCGAGATCGAGTTTGAGAACAACTCGATTATCAGCGTCGGTACATCGATGCGGTCCGGGACAATGAATCTGTTGCACATATCAGAATTCGGGAAGGTGTGTGCCAGATATCCGGAAAAGGCCCGGGAGATTGTCACCGGGTCTCTTGAAGCTATCCACACCCAGACCGGGGAATCCTTGTGGTTCATCGAGTCAACAGCTGAAGGCAAGAGCGGGTATTTCTATGACATGTGCAAGGGCGCCAGGGACCGGATCGACCAGGGCCGGCGACCGACCAGGACAGAGCCCAAGTTCCATTTTTTCCCCTGGTGGGACAATTCGGACAATGAAACCGACGAGCCGGTGCCTATTCCCAGGGACATGCTGGACTATTTCACAAAGATTGAGGGGGAGACCGGCCGGGAGCTGAGCAATCCCAAGCGGTGGTGGTACATGTCCAAGTGGCAGGTCCTGGGTGAGGACATGAAACGGGAAAACCCGTCAACCCCGGATGAAGCGTTTGAGCAGGCCATCAAAGGAGCTTACTTTGCCCAGCAGCTGGCCCAGGCCCGACGGGATCATCGGATATGCTCAGTTCCGTATCAACCCGGAATCGGAGTTCGGACATGGTGGGATCTGGGCATGAACGATGTGATGGCTATCTGGTTCACCCAGGACGTGGGACGGGAGCTTCACGTGATTGATTATTACGAAAATACCGGCGAGGGGTTTCCGTTTTACGCCACGGTGCTCCAGGAAAGGGGATACCACTACACGACACACAACGCCCCTCACGATATAGCCGTCCGGGAGCTGGGCACAGGAAAAAGCCGATGGGAGCAGGCAAACGAAATCGGGCTTTATTTCAAGCGGATTCCCCGGATCAAATCGAAAATCGATTCTATCAACGCGGCCCGGCAGCTGTTCCCTATTTGCTGGTTCGATGAGGCCAAGTGTTCCCAGGGTATTGAACGGCTGGAAGGATACCGCAAAGAGTGGAATGAACACTTACAGACCTACCGAACAACCCCCTTACATGACGAAAATTCAAACGGCGCCGACGCATTCCAGACCCTGGCCATGGGACACCAGTTCCGGCAGGGCCAGGGCGCGGCAGTCACAGTGCAAAAACAATCAGCAGACGGGTGGACATAGACATGGCAATGATCGAATACCAGAGCAACGCGGAATTAGAGCAGCAGGAGGCCATGGCGGCCAAAGAAGCCCAGGAGCGGCAGAACCGGCCGGAGATACTGAGCCTGTCCAAGTATGTGATGGATTGCTGGCAGTCAGCAAAGGAGGCCAAAGAGCGCAAGGTCGAAAAGAAAATGATCGACGCGCTCAGGGCCAGGGCCGGGGAATACTCACCGACAAAACTCCAGCAGATCAAACAGTACGGCGGGTCCGAAGTCTATATGATGCTGACGGACGAAAAATGCAATGCCGTGGCTGCCTGGATGAATGACATACTGTTTCCCCCGGGAGATAAGCCGTGGGGAGTCAAGCCCACCCCGGTGCCGGACCTGGAGCCGGGACAGATGGAAGAGGTCAAGCTGGAAGTCATGCAGGAAGCCCAGGCGGTCATGAAACAGCAGCTGGTCATGGAGATCCAGGCCGGGAACATACAGGATGAGCAGCAGGCCAAAGAATGGATGTTGTCACAGATGCAGGCCAGGGCCGAGGAAATGGCAAAGCAGATCCGGGATGAAATGGAAGAGGCCGCAAAGGAAGCCCGGGACCGGATTGAAAGGAAGCTGGATGACGTGTTGATCGAGGCTAACTGGCAGGATGCCGTCAGTGAGGCTATTGACGATATTGTGACGTTCCCGGCCGGTGTGGTCAAGGGGCCGGTTGTCAGAAAAAAGAAGGTGATGCGCTGGAAGGATCAGCAGCAGCAGCCCGTAATGCCAGGGCAGGAGCAGTTTCAGGAACAGGACCAGTCTCCGGTCGAGGTCAGAACCGAGGCCATGATCGACTTTAACCGCGTTTCTCCGCTTGATATCTATCCTTTGCCCAGCGCCCAGACCCCGGAAGACGGGATCATCGAGCGCCATCGCCTGACCCGCAAATATTTGACCAGCCTGATCGGGGTGGACGGGTACGATTCCGACGCCATCAGAATGGTGCTCCAGGAATATGGACAGTCCGGGCAAAACAGCTGGCTGAACGTGGCAAACGACCTGACCCGGCAGGAGCTGGAAAACAGGCCGAACGAGTGGCGAAGTCCTGATGCGAGGATCGACGCTTTGCAGTTCTGGGGATCGGTCCAGGGCCTGATGCTCCTGGAATACGGAATGACCCCGGAACAGATCGAGGACCCGTTCT
>JAGYOW010000136.1 GCA_018399285.1 Desulfotignum sp. | reverse complement strand
ACGGTGGAACTGGCACGAACAGGGGGGCTGTATGAAGTATCTGGATGCAAAAAGGGTAAAAATAAAGATCGGTGATATGTGGGAGTCACCGCTATTGCATGTTTTATTATCTGTAGAAGATGGGGTAGTGGTGGCCCGATTGGCTGCTCCAGTCCAATCAGGTCACACCGGTTATCCGGGATTTTTTGCAAACCCTCCAGACACGGGTGGAGCATTATATCGACCTGTTGTTCTATGTCCCCCACACATCTTCCGATATCATTGAAAAAATCCAGTGTCTGGCCCCTGTCACATGTAACACAAGGACCCGGACCGCAACCGGCTCAGATCAGGCATACCAGGTCTACCTGGCAAAACGCGATTTTCTGGGCAAAAAAGCATTCACAGACGGGCTTTTGTTTGCCGATACCCTGCTGCTGGACGACCTTGGTGGCGGCCGTGCCAGGCAGACGGAATTTGACCTGAAACTGCCGGACCGCACTTGTGCCCTGATTCTCCAGGACCCCTCCCCTCTGGGATCATCGGAAACAGAAGAAACCATGTTCCATGCCGCCATCCTCTGGGCACGGGAAAACAAGATTCCCGCCCTGGGGTATGAACTCCTTCCTCTGGATACCCGGTGGACCCTGGCCCCCAGCCTGCCGGACGGCATTATCACCCGCCACCCGGAATCCCGTGACTATCTAAAAAAACAACTCGATCACAACAACATCTGGCTGATCCCCCCGTATGAAGCCGCCATCTTCACCTCGGTTGCCACCAGTTTCCATGTAAACGGCGTCAAATCCTGCTACCACCATCGCAACCAGCACAAAATTACCGCCGACAAAACCATTTTATATCTGCCCCACAATGTGGCCATGGTGTATGAATACCAGCAGTTGATCAAGCTGCTGATGCCCATGGGAAAAAAACTGCACCTCATGTTCAGCATCGGCAAAGACCAGATCAGAGGGGCCCACACCCATCAGCAGATTATTGAAACCGTTTACCACAAAGAATTGAAACACTTTACATCCTTTTCATTCCATGATATGAACTTTCCATGGGAAATGATGCTGGCAGACTGTGTGGTGGCCTGTGAAGCCGGATTCAACACGCAGATCGCCGAAAAAGAAATGCCCTGTATCATTTATGATCCACGGATGCCGGTCATGGGCCGGGGGAACAAAAAAAAATGAATACAAAGCAGGACCTCATCGATGCCATAAAGGAGATATCCAACCAGCATCAAACTTTCAGCGAGCTGGCAGATATCCTCATGATCATGGCCAACACAGAGAACAAGCATGCCTGATTTCTGGAAAAACAAAAAAATCCTGGCGTACATTGCCCTGGCACATCACACCCGGTTTATCACGCCTGTGATGGAAAAAATGGCCGACCAGGGAGCGGTCATCCGCTACATTGTGGGCCAGGGAGAAAGATCCCAGGAGATCACCGCCATCAACCTGGGCCTTGAATACCGGCATGTGTTTGATTATATCACAGACAAAGATACCGCAGAAGTGCAAGAAAATTACCGGCTGCTGCGGGATGCATTCATCCACGGCCTGAAAAACAGTTTTCTGTTCAACACCTCCCCGGTCACGGTCATAGACAAAACCATACATGCCACCGCCATGGAATATGTGGGGTTCAAAAACCTTATAAAAAAGGAAAAACCCGACCTGTGCGTGGCCCTGCACGAACTCAACCGGTGGGGGAAAATGTTTGCCTTCTGGGCCAAAAAACAGCATGTCCCCGTGATCACTTTTCAGGAAGGGTTGTATTACGGCCTGAATTTCGGGTATACCGGCCATGTCCAGAACTCCACTTTGAACCTGGTGTGGGGCAGACGGCTGAAAAAAATGCTCACCGATTTTGAAGCACCGGCAGACCGAATTGTTCCCGTGGGCAACACCCATCTGTCCCGGGAACTGGCCAATCAGAAAAAAAACCGGGTCAGAGAAAAAAAACGAAAACAATATAACTGCACTGATGGCTTTGTGGTTTTGCTGTTATTTTCCGGTGAAATTCCACAGATACAGGAACTGCACCCGCTTTTCGAGGCAGTTGCAGCGTCTGAAAACAAGCACCTTTTCATCAAATTCCATCCATCTGCAAAATTCACCCAGGTCCGGGAATGGATCTCCTTGATCCCGGATCACTGCAAATCCAGCATCCAATCATTTTATGAAGATGAAAACTTCTATGATCTGATATCCATGAGTGACATCTGCACCCTGGTCCAGACCAGCACCACAGGACTGGAAGCCCTGTTTTTCGGCAAACCCCTGGTCATTCTGGATGTAGATATGCATAGCAGAATGCCATCCTCGTTTGAGGAATTCAAGGTTGCCGTCAAAATGACCCCGGAAGCATTTGGAAACGCCCTAAAGGAAAACCATGGTTTCACCCGGCTCTTCGATAAGAAACATGTGCAGCAGTACCTGAAAAATGAACTGTCCGGGA
>JAGYOW010000135.1 GCA_018399285.1 Desulfotignum sp. | reverse complement strand
ATGCCCATCTGGTTGAGAATGGATTGGGCAAAGCGGGACTGAAAAATATAGGGCAGAATAAAAATGATAGCCGCGGCGGCAAGCAGCAGGCCTATTTTGATACAGATGGAACGTTTTGCAGAGTTGGCTGAATTCTTCATTCTTCACGCGTTCCCATGAGTCCTTTGGGTTTGAAAATGAGCATGAGCACCATAAACAGATAGGGCAGCATTCCCCGGGTATGGGCAATTTCGATCCGCAGCAGATCATGCAGGAACCCGCTGGCCTCCGGGGCAGACACCTCCCAGAGGGCCAGCAGGTCCGAGAAGGAAACCTCCATGCCCACGGCAAAGGTCTGAAGGGCGGCAATCAGCAGCGAGGCCACAAAAGCGCCCGTCAACGAGCCCATTCCCCCCACCACCACGACCACAAAGACGATGGGCCCCAGATTCTGGGCCATGGCCGGCTCGGTAATAAGATAGTTGCCCCCGATGACGCCGGCCAGTCCGGCCAGAGCCGCACCTCCCCCGAATACGTACATGAAGACTGACGGCACATTGTGTCCCAGCGAACCCACCATTTCCGGATGGGTCAGGGAGGCCTGAATGATCAGGCCCAGCCGGGTCCGGGTAATGACAAGGAACAAAACAGCAAACATGGCCAGCGAAATGAAAATCATAAACCCTCTGTAGGCCGAAAAGTCCGTATTCATGATTGTCAGGAGAGTAAAATTAAGCGATTCCGGAATCTTGTAGCCCACAGGGTTGCGGCCCCAGATCAAAATGATGAGTTCATCGATCACGTAGAAAACGCCGAAGGTAAACAGCAGCTCGGCCACATGACCGTACTTGTGGACCGAGCGCAGGCCGTAACGCTCAATGAAAATCCCCACCAAAGCCACGCCCAGGGGGGCGAACACCAGGGCCGGCCAGAATCCGATATAGGTGCTGACCTCGAAAGCAAAATAGGCCCCCAGCATGAAAAAACTGGCATGGGCGAAATTCAGAACGTTCATAAGACCGAAAATAAGGGTCAGCCCGCTGGAGAGCATAAACAGAAGCAGGCCGTAGAGAAGGGTGTTGATACACGAAAAAAGTATAAATTCGAGCATATCTGCGTTTTTCCTGAAAAAATAAGCCGTTGCCGGCAGGTTAAACGCCCAGGCGCGGAAACAGGGAAGGGGCCTGCCTGAAAAGGCAGGCCCGGCAAAACCCTGTGTTACGGCCGCTGCATGTCACAGGTGGTGGGCATGACCACATTTTCGGCCTCTACCCGGCCGACCGAAGTCCAGCCCATACCGGTATTTTCCACGTCATACTTGGCATCATGGGTTCCCTGTTCCACCATCTTGGCCATATACAGCGGCATGATCAACTGATGGTCTTCGGCGCGCATGGTGGCGGTGCCATAAGGTGTTTCATGTTTCATGCCTTCCAGGGCGTAGGCCACGGCTTCCGGGTCTGTTTTCCCCGCTTTTTCAAAAGCTTTGGTCAGCATTTCCATCATGGTCCGGATGCGGCCGTAGTACCATTCCAGGGAGGTGTCCTTGGCATACTCCTTCTGGAAGCGAAGATAAAACTGTTCGTCTTCGGGCTTGTTCTCCTCTATGGCCAAAGCGTTATGCCATTCGATTACCTGGTAGAGCCGGTCCTTGCCGGCCTTGCCCACGGCACTGGGTGTAAACAGTCCGCCGCCGTAGAAGGTGAAAAAATCGCTTTTGAGCCCTGCGCTCTCTGCAGACTTGATCAGCAGTGACAGATCGTTGCCCCAGTTTCCGGAAATGACCGCATCCGCCCCGGAGGCCTGAATTTTGGAGACATACGGGGAAAAGTCCTTGACCTTTCCAAGGGGGTGGAAGGTATCGCCCACGATCTCGATGTCCGGGCGCTTTTCCTTCAGCATTGTATTTGCTGCATCGCTGACGGCATGGCCGAATACGTAGTCCATGTTGATGAGATAAACTTTTTTGATATCCGGCCGTTCTTCCTTTATAAAATTGGTGATGGCGTTGATCTTCATATCCACGTGAAAGTCAAAACGGAAATGCCAGAAGCTGCATTTTTCATTGGTGAACGCCGGCGTGATGGCCGCGTAGTTCAAATACAGCACCTGCTGGTCGGGATAGCGCTGATTGTGTTTGTTGACCGCCTCGATCAGGGCTCCGGCAACACTTGATCCGTTTCCCTGGGTGATAAACTGGATACCCTGGTCAACGGCCCGCTGGAGCTGGATCAGAGACTCCTTTGGATTGGTTTGGTTGTCAAAGGCAACGATTTCAAGCTTTTTGCCGAGAATTCCGCCTTCTTCATTGATCCGGTCGGCCATGTACTCAAAGTGCTTAAGCCCCATGTCTCCGACATTGGCAAAAGCCCCTGTGAGCGGATCAATGTATGCCAGCCGGATGGTGTCCTGGGCGGGCACGGGGGTGAAACACACGGCAACTCCAATAACAGCGGCAAGAATAACGAACAATGTTTTTTTTATGACCATTTCCTTCCC
>JAGYOW010000134.1 GCA_018399285.1 Desulfotignum sp. | reverse complement strand
TGGATGGATGTATAAACTCCGTCTTTCACCAGACGTTCACTCACCAGAATGGAATCCTCATAATTGTATCCATCCCAGGGCATGAATGCCACAGTGACATTTTTTCCCAACGCCAGTTCACCCATTTCCGTGGAGGGTCCATCCGCGATCACCTGGCCTTTTTTCACCCGGTCCCCTTTGTCCACAATGGGCCGATGGTTGAAACAGGTATTTTGATTGGAACGGACAAATTTGATACAATTATATATGGATACTGCTTTATCGAACCCTTTGCTTTCATCGTCATTTCTGACCACGATGCGCTTGGCATCCACATCCACCACAATGCCGTCATAATCCGCAACAATGGTGACGCCTGAATCTCTGGCCACCACACTTTCCATACCCGTACCCACCAGAGGCGCTTCACTTCGAATCAGCGGGACAGCCTGACGCTGCATGTTGGATCCCATCAGCGCCCGGTTGGCATCGTCGTTTTCCAAAAATGGAATCAACGCAGCCGACACAGATACCAGCTGATTCGGAGACACATCCATGTACTTGACCACATCCGGGGGAACCAACTCAAATTCACCGGCCACCCGGGCGGATACGGTCGGGTTGATAAACCGGCCACCCGTATCCAGCGGTGCATTGGCCTGGGCAATGGGGTGGTCTTTTTCCTCGAACGCGCTCAAATGCTGAATGGTTTTGCTGGCCACCGATTCATTCACCAGACGGAAAGGCGTTTCTATGAATCCGAAATCATTGACCCGGGCATAGGTGCACAAAGACACGATCAAACCGATGTTAGGACCTTCCGGCGTTTCAATGGGACAGATACGTCCGTAATGAGACGGATGAACGTCCCTGACCTCAAATCCCGCACGTTCCCGCGTCAATCCGCCGGGTCCCAGGGCGGACAACCGGCGTTTATGCGTCGTTTCAGACAATGGATTGGTCTGATCCATGAACTGGGACAGCTGGGACGTACCAAAGAATTCTCTGACCACGGCTGAAACCGGTTTGGGGTTCACCAGATCGTGGGGCATCATGGCATCGACTTCCTGCATACTCATTTTTTCTTTGATGGCCCGCTCCATACGGATGAGCCCGATGCGATAATGATTTTCCAGCAATTCCCCGACGGCACGCACCCGACGGTTGCCCAGATGGTCGATATCATCCACCTGCCCCTGGGTATCTTTGAGTTCGATCAAGGTTGCGGCTGTCAGCAGTACATCTTCTTTCCGAAGGGTTTTTACATCCAGCATGGTATCCACGCCCAGGCGCAGATTCATTTTCAGACGTCCGACTTTGGAAAGGTCATAATAAGCCTGACGGAAAAACAAATGGTCAATAAAATCCTGGGCCACTTCAATGGTTGCGGGATTTCCCGGGCGTAACCGGCGATAAATATCCATCAGCGCCACTTCTCTGGATTGTACTTTGTCACTCACCAGAGTTTTTCTCATGGCATCGGAACTTCTGGAATCCACATGCAGAATATGAAAATCTGATATTCCGTGATTTTCAAGAATCTCAAAAGTATCTTCTTCGATCATCTCACCGGCCTTGAACAGAACACTTCCGCTGTCCGGGTCCTGGATATCCCGGGCAAATGCTTTTTGCATCAGATCTTCGATCGTAACCGGAATAAAGCTCAATCCCTCATCCGCCAATTGCTTCAAAGCCCGTTTTGTAAAGATTCTTCCCTGTTTTACAACCACATCCCCGGTCTCAGGTGACAGGATATCGTAACTGGCCCGCTGCCGAACCAGGTTGTCAGGAACAAACTCCTTAAAAAACGAGCCTTCCTTTTTAACAATGCGCTCTTTCCGGTAAAAGAAATCCAATATGTCTTCGCTGCTGTAGCCAAATGCCTTGAACAGAATGGAAACCGGAAATTTTCTGCGCCGGTCGATCCGGATATTGATGATGTCCTTGGCATCGATTTCCATATCGATCCAGGACCCTCTCACCGGAATGATTCTGGCGTTGTAGATAATTTTTCCTGTGGAGTAATTTTTTCCCTTGTCATGGTCAAAGAAAACACCGGAAGAACGGTGCAACTGGCTCACAACCGCCCTTTCAGTCCCATTGATGATAAATGTGCCCTTACGGGTCATCAAAGGAATGGTGCCGAAATAAATTTCCTGCTCTTTGATATCACGAATGGTGGCATTCCCTGTGTCTTTGTCATGATCGTACACCACCAGTCGAACCCGGATGTTGACGGGAATATCGTAGGTCATCCCTCTGCTGATGCATTCCTTCATGGAATGCTTGGCTTCACCGAAAGAATATGACACATATTCCAGGGAAGCCGTATCGGTGAAATCCTTGATGGGGAAAACCGATTTAAATACCGCATGCAGCCCTTTTTCTTCACGTTCTGCGGGCAGGGTTTCACGTTGTAAGAAGCTTTCGAAAGAATTGCGCTGCATACCGATCAGATCCGGTATATCAATAATTTTCCGCTTGCTGCCGAATTCTTTTCGGGTACGC
>JAGYOW010000133.1 GCA_018399285.1 Desulfotignum sp. | reverse complement strand
ACCAGACTATCAATCAAGATGTCAAAAGCTAAAACTGTCTTCTCTCCCCTGCCAAACACAACATGTGGTATCTGTCAGGGGAGAGAAGACTGGGATGCAGGTTACGGTTATCTGGAAATATAAGGTAAGGGTAAAAAAAATAATTCCAATAGTCAAATGACGGAATCTGAAAATCTGAATAATCATAAATCAATTCAGGGCTGGAACCGGTCAAAATCATTTGCATGTACCATCAGCTGTGACCAAATTCCGGGCCTTTTTCGCGTATTCCGTCACAATGCCGGTTTTCTGCCGTTGAAAAATATTTTCCGGATCACAATGCCCAGAAGGGAAAATCCGGCCAAAAACAGCGATATTTTCAAATTTTCCCTCATGGTTGGTTGGTACCATAAAAGATCGGTTAACACAAGTGACAGCAGTGACCCTTGGGCTTTAACCCGAAAAAACTTGTATCTGGAACGTATTCATCATAATATCTGGATAAATGCAAAAACAGGGAATTATTTTTTTGCACAATGGAGAATAACATGAACCGTGATACAGCTATTCAGTATCTGGAAGGCTTTGAAGACTACTGGGATATTATCGTCATCGGCGGCGGTGCCACCGGCCTGGGGGTGGGGGTGGATGCCGCATCCCGGGGCTGCAGGACCCTGCTTTTGGAACAGCACGATTTTGCCAAGGGAACATCCAGCCGGTCAACCAAGCTGGTGCACGGCGGGGTCAGGTATCTGCGCCAGGGCAACATCTCCCTTGTTCTCGAAGCCCTTCATGAGCGGGGCCTTCTCATACGCAACGCCCCGCATCTGGTCAGCAACCAGGCCTTTATCGTTCCCAATTATGAGTGGTGGGACGGGCCGTTTTACGGGGCCGGCATGAAGGTATATGATATGCTGGCAGGCAAGCTGGGGCTGGGGCCGTCCAGGCACCTGTCCAAAAAAGAAACCCTGAAACGGATCCCTACGCTGGAACCGCAGAAGCTGCGGGGCGGGGTGGTCTATTACGACGGCCAGTTTGATGATGCCCGCCTGGCCGTGAACCTGGCCCAGACCATGGTGGACCAGGGCGGAACCCCTGTCAACCATATGAAAGTCACCGGTTTTACCAGGGCAGGTGACATGATTGACGGGGTTATTGCCACAAACATGGAAACCGGCAAATCCTATGAGATGCATGCCCGGGTGGTGGTGAACGCCACCGGTGTTTTCACAGACACAATCCTGCAGATGGAAAATCCCGGGGCAAAGCCCATCATATCCGCCAGCCAGGGGGTTCACCTGGTGCTGGACAAGGAATTTCTGCCCGGAGAATCCGCCATCATGGTTCCCCAGACAGCCGACGGCCGGGTGCTGTTCGTGGTGCCCTGGCATGACAGGGCCGTGGTGGGTACAACAGATACACCAGTGTCAACTATCAGCCTGGAACCATGTCCCCTGAAAGAAGAGATCGACTTCATCCTGGAACATGCCGCCATCTACCTGTCCAAAGACCCGGAACCAAAGGATGTCAAGAGTGTGTTTGCCGGGCTGCGGCCTTTGGTGGACACCGGCAGCAGCGACAATACCGCTGCCATATCCCGGGACCATTACCTGGTGATTTCCGAATCAGGCCTGGTGACCATCACCGGCGGCAAATGGACCACCTACAGAAAAATGGCGGAAGACACCGTGAACCAGGCCATGCTGGTGGCAGGTCTGGATGAAAGGGAGTGTGTAACCAAAAAACTGCGGATACACGGGTGGCTCAAACATTTTGATAAAAATGATGCCCTGCATTATTACGGATCAGATGCCATCCACATCAAAAAAATGATCAAGGAAGAAGCCGGGTTGGGGGAAAAACTGCATCCTGACCTCCCCTATATCAATGCGGAGGTGGTATGGTCCGTGCGCAGGGAAATGGCCAGGACAGTGGAGGATTTTCTGGCCCGCCGCAGCCGTGCCCTGGTGCTGGATGCCCGGGCCGCCATGAACATGGCACCGGATGTGGCGCATCTTATGGCCCGGGAACTGGGATATGATGACACCTGGGTGGACCGGCAGGTTTCTGCTTTTTCCGATCTTGCCGGCCAGTACCTGATCGGTGGTTCCGTGCACAAAGAAAAGGGGCGGCCATGACGGTTTTACTGGTGGACAATGATGCTGCCGCCAACCTGTTTCTGTCGGATATGCTGGATAAAAAAAGTATGCCTGTCTCCGGGCATCTGATGCAGACAAGGCCTTAGGGAGCTTCCAAAAAATAATCCACGCATCTAGCTTCTCTTTCCTGCCCGATTTCACCATCCATGTGTCCATGGAGCAGAAGCGCCTTGAAGATTTTCTCGCAACCCCCCGAACCGGCTGCCTCTAATTCGACTTGGCTCCGCGTCTACGACCCGTGTCAACGCCTTTCAATATATTAACGACAGGGTTTCCCAAAAATTCAGCATGCCGGCGCTTTCCGATTTGATTGTGGAAAAAGCAAAGCTGCAGCCTGGTTAATTCTTCTTTCTTTCAAACCAACACGAAGGCAGATTCATAGACGATCCATT
>JAGYOW010000132.1 GCA_018399285.1 Desulfotignum sp. | reverse complement strand
GACATATGCCAGTCATGCAGATGCATCACATCCGCCCGGGGTATGACTTCCTGCACCAGCGCAGCGGCAGCGGCACTGCAAAAGCAGGCAAACCGGGAACCATCGCTGAAAAAGGGCTGGTCATCCGGATCATGCACATAGATCTGGTGAAGCCCTGTGCGGGCATGCACCGCCTCCAGAAACGGGTGATGTATCACATACTGGGTGACCCCCGGGTGCGCATGTTTTGCCGGCACCCGGTAAAGCTGTGCGTCATGAAGAGTCCCCCGGAAGGAAAAACAGATGTTCGCCTTCTGTTCCGTCCCCTTGATCCGGTGCAAAAAACCATACCCGGGCATGACAACGCTTACCTGGTGACCAAGGTCCGCCAGTGCCGGAGCTATGTCCCGCACCACATCCGCCACACCGCCCACTTTGGCATTGGGCAGGCTGTCATTTTCCGCAGCCATGTGAACGATATGCATGTTATTTTTTCCCCCCTTTGCCGGACAACCGCTTTGTTACCCATATATTTCCTGCAATCATCACAACTGCCAGGGTTGCTGCAATGAGGCCATTCACCCAGCCGGGATGCTGTATGGTATGCAACAGTCGATCTGCAAATATGGTAATGATCAGAATGCCCGGCAGCATGCCCGCAGCCGTGCCCAGAAGATAGTCTTTGAGCCGGATATGGGAGGCCCCGGCGATGAGATTGACAAGGGAAAACGGGGCAACCGGAATATTTCTGATAAGCGCCACTGTTAAAATACCCTGTCTGGCCATTTGCCGGCTGATATGATTCAGCTTTTTTCCCGCCACTTTGCGGACCATCTGCTTTCCCAGACCGGCCCCTGCCCAGAAGATGGTCAGCGCGCTCACAAGACAGCCGCTCAAGGCATAAAGCACACCCATGACGGGATCAAATACCATGGCGGTCACCCCCACCAGCAAGGTGACCGGAACCATCAAAAATCCGCCGGCAATATACCCCCCCATGACAATCAGAAAAGACAGGGGCTGGTCCTGAATTTTTTCAGCCCAGGCAGCCAGGTTTTCTCTTGTGGCCCATTCAGCCAGAGGAGACCAGCGCCAGGCCGCAGCCAGAGCGAGCAGAATCAGCAGCACCCCTGCCAGCTTCATTACCTGTGGCATCTTGGACGTACCCTGTTCATTTCGGGCAAACCGATCCATCATACGGTCAAAGGCAATGGGGGTTTCCGGGTCAAGCAGTTCATGGTCCCGGACAATCGCTGCGCCGTCAACAGGCAGGGCCTGGTCAAATGCCAGTTTTTGCAACCTGCGGCCGGAAGACTCAGACAAGGATGCAATGGTCTGGTTCATTGCACCCTGTCTGGCAAACGCCTTGACCACACCGTCAACGGGTTTGTCAAGGTGTTCAGCCAACAGCCGGTTGCGCAGAGAAAGAATGGCTTCTCCAACGCTGTCATCTTCTTTTGCCGCAACAGCCAAAACGCATTCAGAATCAAAGCGCATGGACCGGTTGCTTACATTGGCAGAGCCGATCAATGCCAGCCGGTCATCAACAATCATCAGTTTTGCATGGACATACAAAGCGGTTTTTTCATCATCCAGGGCCGGATAAAACACCTGCAGGCGGTGGTGGTCATCTGCCGCAGACAGCTGTTTCAACACCCGTGCCCGTATGGAATCCATGGTGCTCTGTTCCAGCCATCCGCTGGATTCTCTGGGAAGAACGATACAGATGTCAGGTCCCTGTTCCTGTGAAAGGCTGTCTTCAAGCGCCCCGGCTATTTTGGCGGATGTCAGATACTGGGTTTCGATATAAATGGCTTTTTCTGCCGCTTTGATGCCATCTGTGTAAAGCGTTTCCACTTCCAGCACCTGATCCCGGCCTTTGTATGCCGGCAGTGTCCGGGAGATTCCCATCTGTATATCCAACAGATCCGGCGGCAGGTTTTCGGGCCATGGGGGAGCGGATGCGGTTTTTGGCAATGCAATGCTGTAACCGGTCGCCCATTGCCAGCGGTCTGTAAACAATTGGCCCAATTTTTCAGCAGCCTTTCCCTGCACGGCCATCTGAATATCATGAAACGGTGGATATGCTTCACCATCCGGTGTTGTCCTCCGGGGATCGTCCAGCCGGTGTTCAGGGGTGTCCCACCGGCTGTTTGTCAAATCAAGTCCCCCGCAAAATGCCACCTGATTGTCGACCACCACCAGTTTCTGATGCTGAGATGCCCCCACCGGATGCTGATCATCCTGGTGATAGAATATCCGCCCATGGGTTTTCCATCCCAGTTTCAGGATCGGGAGCCATTCACGCTCCCGCACATACAGCATGGGAAAATCCCAGTTCAGGATATACACATGCAGTTCGGGTGTTCGTTTCACCTTGTCATTGAGAAAAGCGCCAAGATCTGTCTGGTCATCCGGGATCCCATTGCCCCGCAGCAGGGCAATCCGGCTGTCAATATCCCATGCGGCAATAAAAATGGTTTTCTTTGCCTGATCCATGGCATCTGCCACTGCTGAAAAGTAGGCAGCGCCATCAATTAAAAAAGCGGCTTTTTGCGCATGCGCAAGACACCAGCAATTATCA
>JAGYOW010000131.1 GCA_018399285.1 Desulfotignum sp. | reverse complement strand
CGCCTGTACAAGCATGGTTAACATATTATTTACATCATGGTAAAAAGGTAAGCGGTAATTAAACCCCATCTTCCGCAGCCCCGCCCACCGGAGTATGATGTCGCCAAAATTCAAAATGGAGGCATCATGGGAACAGAAACAAGACAAGAAAAACTGGAGAAACTCCGCAAGTTCTGGAAGACCCACCTGGATAAATGGGAAGAATCCGGACTTTCCCAGAAAGAATATTGCCGGCAGCACAATCTGGTTTATCATCGCTTCGGGTATTGGAAAGCCCGGTTTAAATCCAGAAACCTGCCGGTCAAGTTCGTTCAGGTGGCATCACAACCCATAAACCCCGGCCCATATGTTTTAAAGCTCAATCTGCCCCGGGGTTGCCAGATTGAAATTCCGGACGATTTTTCGGCAGACACATTGAAACGGGTCCTGGTCACATTGCAGGAGTCGTAATGATAACCGTTCCATCAGATGTAAAGATCTATCTGGCCCTGGGTGCAACGGACATGCGAAAATCCATCAACGGCCTTTCCATTATCGCCAGTGAACAGATGAAGCTGGATATTTTCTCAGGCCATCTGTTTGTTTTCTGCAACCGGAGCAGAACCATTTTGAAGATCCTGTATTGGGACCGGAATGGATTCTGCATCTGGCAGAAACGGCTTGAAAAAGACCGGTTTAAATGGCCCGGCACCCACAAAGAGGTCATGAATATCGGGGAAAAAGAATTGTCCTGGCTGGTGGCGGGATTGAACATTCAGCAGGCCCACAAACCGTTGAAATATTCCATGATTTTTTAGAGAAAAAACTATGAAAACCCGCGTGGTTGTGCTATATTCAGCACATGAACATCGAGAAGATTTCAGACATAAACGATATTGATGAATTAAAGGAAAACCTGTTTTTTCTGGTCGGAGAATTCGACCAGAAAGAGCGTAATTACCAGTCTGAAATCAAAATCCTCAATGAACAGATAAAAAGTCTTCAAGACAGACTGTTCGGCCGTAAAACAGAGAAAATCCACAAACCGGACGGACAGCTTCCCCTGTTTGATATGCCTGAACCGGATCTCCCCATCCAGGAAGAGCCGGAAGATGTTACCATTAAGGAACATACACGCAAAAAACGTGGCCGCAAACCCTTGCCGCCAAATCTGCCCCGCATAGAGGTTATTCACGAGCTCAGCGAAGAGGAAAGGCAGTGCGGCTGCGGTTGCCTCAGGGAGCGTAGCGGACAGGAAGTATCTGAACAACTGGATTATATCCCGGCCCAAGTCAGGGTGATCCGGAACATCCGGTATAAATATGCCTGCAAAAACTGCGAAGGGACCGAGGATGACAAACCTGCCGTGTCTATTGCCAGGATGCCGGATCAGATTATCCCGAAAAGCATTGCCACCCCCGGGCTTCTGGCTCATATCCTGACTGCAAAGTTTGCCGATGCCCTGCCGTTTTACCGTCAGGAAAAGCAATTCAAACGGCTGGGAGTCGAGATCCCCAGATCCACCATGTGCGGATGGGCGATGAAAACTGCGGAAGCCTGTGACATCATTCTGGACATGATGAAAAAAGCGGTGCTTCAAAGCGATCTGATCAACATCGATGAAACCCCGGTGCGGGTGTTGAAGGAGCCCGGCCGTATAAAAAGTTACATGTGGGTGTTCAAGGGGACCTCTCGGGGGAGGCCGGTGCTTTTGTACCATTACGATCCTTCCCGGTCCGGAGATGTGGCAGCATCATTTTTGAACGGGTATAAAGGAATCGTCCAGACGGACGGATATTCGGGCTATGGGTTTCTTGATAAAAAAAAGGACATCCTTCATGTGGGCTGCTGGGTTCATGCCCGTCGAAAATTTGTGGAGGTGACCAAAGCAGTCAGCCGCAAAACCAAAACACCGGTCGGCAATGCCGCTACAGCGTTGAAATATATCGGCAAGCTGTACAAGATTGAAAAAGCAGCCCGGGAGAATCAATTGTCACCCCGTGAGATATATGAAAAACGCCAGACGGAAGCCGTTCCGATTCTTGAAGAGTTTAAAAAATGGCTGGATGCCACCGTTGAAAAAGTGCCCCCCAAAAGCCTTCTGGGAAAAGCGGTGAATTACACGCTGAACGAATGGGATCGTCTGATCCGTTATATCGAGGATGGCCGGGTGGGTCCGGACAACAATGCGGTTGAAAATGCCATCCGCCCCTTTGTGGTGGGACGGAAGAACTGGCTGTTCTCCTGCACGCCCGAGGGTGCCCGGGCCAGCGCAGCCATTTACAGCCTGATCGAAACCGCCAAGGCCAACGGACTGGAACCCTACTGGTACCTGAAACACCTGTTCGAGAATCTCCCAGAAGCCATGTCCGATGAAGATTTTAAGGCGCTGCTCCCACAACAGATTGACAAAGATCAAATCGCTGTTCCAACACCATGAATAGTACCGGAAATCCGGCCCGGTGAGAAGGTGGGGTTTATTGACCGCTTACACTCCGCCCTGAAAGAAGGCTGGGATAATCCCAACGTATTCCAGATCTGTACGCTCAACGAAACCAATTCCGTTATCAAGAAACGGCAGGAAATCGGCCG
>JAGYOW010000130.1 GCA_018399285.1 Desulfotignum sp. | reverse complement strand
CATCTTATATTCAAGCCAAATACTGATGACCTGATCAATATCCGATTGTTGGAATTTTCATATCATGTATGTTTTATGCTCATAACGCCTGGGTAACGGGCAGCAAGGATTTCCAATCTTTGGCCAGGTCACCGCTGCAATGAGTTGGACACACATACTTGACTGCTGCTTGGAAGGTGTTCAGGTCGTTTTGTCGTGTGACAGTACACCTCCGGGCACAAGGAAGTGAAGATGAAAATGGTCCAGAATGGTCTGCCTCCAGGTATGAAGCACACCGATAAATACCGGTTTGCCCTGGAGGCGCCACTGGGGATCGGCGGCAAATTGTTTGATGGTGTGGTTGACCGAAAAGAACAAAAGGTTCAGTAAATATCTCATATTGCACAGGATGACTAGGTTCCAATCGTGGGGCAGCGTGAATACGACAATCCCATCGCCCTTCAATTACACAGAAATATTCACGAACTTCACATACTTCTTCAGCACCATCGTGCCGCCGCCCTGAGAGATAACTCTCTTGAGCGGTTCCGGATCTGTAACCATTGATCCGCTGAGCTGGGTAATTCTGGAATCACGGAAGGCCTCGGGGCAGGCCGGTGTGGACGGGCCGAGGAGAACCGCAGCCCGATTCCTCTTCAACTGGCTCAACAGGTCATCAATTTGAAATATCTGTGGTGAATTGATTTCCTGAAGTAGTTCAGGCAAGGTTTCACCGAGTCCTTTTTTGTACTGTTCCGTCAGTAAAATTGGAATACCAAGAGCATTGGAGGACCTAATGAGTTGACCCACTCTCGACCGGGTAGGGCGGATCTGCCGGGTGAATATCCACAATGGTTTCAGGCAGCCGGGCTGTCTGTGTTTCAGCATAATCCCGGATGGTTTTCAGATCCCTGGTGCCGGCCGGCAGCCGCTGTCCGTGATGCATCACCGGTTCCAGCAGCGGCCGGCCGGGCAGGTCTTCATCCACGCACCCGATGACATCCTTGACAAACCGGCCTGCCTGTTCCCTGCGGAACACCTGTTTGGCGCCGGGCAGCACGGGTTTGCCGCTGGACAGTTTCAGCTTTCCTTTCCCCGCGTATTCACACAGCTTGTAAACAATGTCCACGCACGGCACATCCAGAGACACCCCCATGTGGGTGCCCACCCCGAATCCGTTGATGGGGGCACGGGCATCTATCAGTTCAGCAATGCCGTATTCGTCCAGGTTCCCGCTGGTAAAAATTTCCACCCGGGGCAGGCCGGCGTCATCCAGGGCCTTTCGAACATCCCGGGACAGGGCCAGTCGATCTCCGGAATCCAGGCGCACCCCTTTGACCTTGAAGTCTTTCCCCAGAGTATCTGCCAGTTCAATGATTTTCCGGATGCCTTCCAGGGTGTCATAGGTGTCCACCAGCAGAACGGTTTCCGGAAAGCTGTGCAAAAATGCCTTGAACGCTTCGGCTTCATCGTCGTGGGCCTGGATATAGCTGTGGGCCATGGTGCCGGTCACGGGCAGGTTATACTGTTTTCCGGCCAGCACATTGGAGGTGGCAGTCACCCCGGCGATATAAAACGCCCGGGCCGCTTTGAGTGCCGCAGCACAGCTCAAGGCTGAAAACAACCACATTGGCGGGGCCGAACTGGCCGTGCGGTTTCCCCGAAAAACCATGGTGATCCTGATCATGGGCGTGGCATCCCCAAACCGTGCCGAAAAGTCAGGTAACACTGTGTTTCTCCAGAGCTGTGACCCAGATGGCGGCCATGTCTTCACTGAACAGATAAAAACAAATTGACACGGGCGCATATTCCGGCCGGCTGCAAACGGAAACAGCAATGGAGGCCGCTTCTTGGTGCGGATATCCGTAAACACCACAGGATATGGCTGGAAAAGCAATGGACCGGCACCCATGGGACAGCGCCAGTTCCAGGCTGTTCTGATACGCGGAGGCAAGCAGCTTCTCAGAGGGCTCATCAACCCCATATCTGGGTCCCACAGTATGGATGACATATGTTGCGTTCAGATTTCCGGCCTTGGTGATCCGGGCTTCTCCGGCATGACACCGGATTCCGTTTTGCACCGGAACCTTTTCGCATGCGGCCAGCAACTTCGGCCCGGCTGCCCGGTGAATTGCACCATCCACCCCGCCGCCGCCCAGCATCTGTGAGTTGGCGGCATTGACGATGGCATCGACTTCAGCTGTGGTGATATCTCCCTGGATAATTGTTATGGTTCCCATAGCATTCTCCCCTTGTTCAATCTTTTTGATGGTTCTGGCAGTTTGATGATCTGACCGGCAGCCGCATTTTCCATTCCCACAGTTCCAAAAGGACTTCACCGGCGTTTTTGATATTGTCCATTTTCAAAGGATACCATGGACTCGATAAAATTGACAATATTCGGATTGACGGATGAAAACGGTCATGTATTGTTTGAATGGCTTTATTTTTTGGTAATGTTCCAATACCTGATCCCCCGCTGCCCCTCCCTGGCACTCTGGGCAGCGCCTTTCGAACATATCGGTGCCATTTGTACCATAAACATAGCCGCACATGATACATTCGGTTTTGTACGCATATTGCACATGATCAGTCCCCGGCACACCACAATGGCCACCACATTGCTGACATGTTATCTATTATTCTTATTCTTATCATTTATGTTTTGATGTCGTTTGGGTGTGA